>NZ_JBVJLD010000050.1:15728-52901 GCF_055584905.1 Kitasatospora sp. NPDC088742
GGGGGGGCGGGGCGGGGGGGGGGGGCGGCCCGCCCCCCCCCGCCCCCCCCCCGCCCCCCGCCCCCCCACGGCCCTTTCTCGACTGCCCTTTCCCGACTGCCCCGTGCGGGTGCTCAGTCCTCGCGGCGGCGCCGGTCGCGCAGCACCACCGAGCCGCCCGCCAGACCGCCCACCAGCAGGCCGCCCAGGCCCAGCACGTAGGTGGCGGTGCGGGAGTCGCGGTCCTGCTGGGTCTCGACCAGGCCGGCCGGCTGGGCCATCAGCGGGTCCTGCTCCAGCTTCAGCGGCGGGTCGTCCTCCGGCGCGTCGGCCGGGGGCGCGGTGCTGCGCACGGCCTTCACCGGATCGACCACGCCCCAGCCGAGGAAGCGGTTGCTGCTGCGCTCGGTGCGCTGCGCGGTCTGCATGATCCGGGCCCGGATCTGACGGGCCGTCCAGTCCTTGTGCCGCTGCTTGAGCAGGGCGGCCACGCCGGCCACGTACGGGGTGGAGAAGCTGGTGCCGTTGTCCACGCACTGGCCGCCCTTGGGGACGGTGGAGAGCATGTCCACCCCGGGGGCGGCGATGTCGACGAACTCGCCGTACTGGGAGAAGGTGGCGCGCTCGTTGTTGCGGTCCGAGGCGCCGACCGCGAGCACGGTCGGGTAGGCGGCGGGGTAGGTGGCCACCTCGTGGCCGTCGTTGCCGGCCGAGGCCACCACGACGATGTTCCGCTCCTCGGCCACCGCGACGATCGCCTTGAGCTCCTCGCTGTGGTCGAAGTCGCCCTTCTCGTTGGTGGCCCGGACGTCCTGGGAGATGTTGATGACGTCGACCCCCCGGTTGATCGCGTCCTTGATCGAGTCGATCAGGGTGGTCACGTCACCGTTGCCCTGGGCGTCGTTCTGCCGGTAGCTCACGATCGAGGCCCCCGGGGCGAGGCCCACGAAGCCGGTGCCGGGCACCTTGCGGGCCGCGATGATGCCGGCCACCTTGGTGCCGTGGCCGACCGGGTCGGTCTTGGCGTTGCCGTCGGGCTTCTTGCCGGTGGACTTGTCCACGAGGGGGAAGAGACCCTCCTCGACCTTGCCCTGGAGCTGGACGTTGGAGTCGTCCACGCCGGTGTCGATCACCGCGACCTTCACCCCGGCGCCGTTGTACACCACCTGCTCCTTGGAGCCGGGCTTCGGATCCCCGCCCCAGAGCTGGTCGAGCAGCAGCCGCTGGACGGACCAGGGCGTGCTCTCCACGTTGTTGGAGGGGAAGGTGCACTCGGCCGAGGCCGCGATCCCCAGCGGCGACCAGTGCTCTCCCGCCGTCTCCGCCTGCGCGGGCGCGGCGGCCAGACCGCCGACCACCCCGAGCGCGACGAAGGCGGCAGCCGCCCTGCGGTACCTGACGAACGACACCTGACGTCCCCTCAATGCTCCACCCCGCGCCGTACCCCGTGGAACGGCCCTCCCCGGGCCGGGCGTTCGTGCCCGGGCCAGGATACGCACCGGGGGCGGGCGCCCGGCCGGGCGCCCGCCCCATCACTGCCTGGCACGCCGTCCATGCGGACGGCGGCGGGATCAGCTGCCCCAGATGGCGGTGTTCTTGCTCTCGGTCTGCTGGTAGCTCTGAGCGGCGTTGTCCAACGAGACGGAGATCTGCTGCAGTGCCTGCTGCAGGTCGGCCGCGCTCTGGTCCCACTGCAGCTGGCGGGCCTGGTAGCCCTCCTGAGCCGCACCCTGCCAGGAGGCGGCGATCTTCTGCACGCCGGACTTCAGGTCGTCGAGCTGCGACTGGATGCGCGTGGCACCCTGCTTGACCTCGCTGCTGGCGTTCCGGATGGTCTCAAAACTGACGAGAATGTGGTCGCCCATGGTTTCCCCTGTTCCGATGGAGTCGATTCGGCCCGCATCCGGCGGGCCGTGAGTGCTGTCTTCGGCCTGGCCGGAAGACTCAGAAACCGCCGCCGGTGTTCATCGCGGAGCGCTGCTCCTCTTCCGTGGCGGTGTAGGCCTGAGTCGTGGCCACGATCGCCTGACGGATCTCGTCGAGCACCTGGTTCAGCTTGGTGGCGTCCTCGTTGAACCGGGTCTGGAGCTGCTGGTAGGCGGCAGCGGCCTGACCCTGCCAGCCCGCCTTGATCTCGTCGACCAGCGTGTTCAACCGCTGGATCTCGCCCTGGACGGACGAGTTCACCTCCTGAATGCGGTTGGCAAACGCGTTCATTTCGTCAGCGGTCGTCGTGAACTGACCAGCCATGATCCACCGTCCCCCATGAGACAGACTTCCCCACGGACCGTACTGGCACGGACGGTCCGTCGGACATCACGGTGTGATGTCCTCCAGCACTGTAGCCGTCACCCGCAAGGGGCCCAACATCGGGAGCCAGGTAGTTACCAAGCCATGACACACGCCCCGGGCAGGCGAACTGAGCGGGCGTCAGGCGATCTGGGCCTGGAGTGCGGCGGCGGTGCTCAGCACCGGCCCGGCGGGCACCAGCTTGGCCCAGACGGACGGCACCGGGACCGGGGCCACCTTCTCGTAACCGAGCCTGGCCTGGGCCTCGTTGGTCTTCTCGGGCCCCGACTGCTGCCCCTGAGCAGGCTGTTCGGTGCCCGGCTGGCCACCCTTCCCGCCGTCGTTGTTGCTCGGCACCGAGTAGCGCAGACCGGTCTCGGTGATCAGGAAGTTGGTGCCCGAGGTGTCGTCGCCCGAGGAGTCCAGGGAGCGGAACAGCACGCCGTGGCCGGGTGAGACCCGGGCGCTGGCGGCGCCGGAGGTGATCGGCGCCGGGTACTCCTTGGCCGCCCAGACGCTGCGCTTGACGGTCTGTCCGTCCATGCCCTCGAAGGTGCTGCAGAGCGTGCGGCGGTCCTTGCTGAAGTTGACCGCCTGGTCCTGCGGCAGCTCGTCCGGCAGGTCCTTGTCGTCCTGCAGGGCCTTGTCGTCGATCATGCCCTTGACCTGGGCGTAGTCGCTCGGCGAGAGCTCGGCGAACTTCGGCGTGGTGCCGCCGTAGAGCGCCCGCAGTTCGAGGTCGTTGACCATCAGCCGGGACTGGAATGCGGAGATCTCGTAGAGCTTGTCGTAGCCGACCATGTAGAAGGCGCGGTTCTGGAAGGAGACCAGCCGGCCGACCTTCTTGTTCTCCGTGCCGGTGAGCGGGAGCTGGGAGGGCTGGTTCTTCTTGGCGTCGAACTCGTCGGGGCGCTTGAACTCCACCGCCCCGCCCTTCTCCAGGGTGTCCAGCCACTCCTGGGTCACCTGCTCCGGGTCGGCGTTGGCGCCGAACAGGCCGTCCTCCATCGCCGAGCGCTGCTTCTCGGTGGCCGAGGGGCCGCCCAGGAAGTGCAGGTAACCCTTGTTGTCGATCAGGTACTTGGAGCCGGGGTAGGTCCCCTGCTTGGGGCCCTGGACGAACATCATCTGGCCGGGGCCGAGCATCCGGGCCGGGTCGCGCAGCGCGGCGGCGTCCTTGTCGGCGGCGACGAAGACCGCCTGGTTCGGCGGCTTCTTCTCGTCCGAGCCCGGGCGGTTGCAGACCGTCCAGAGCTTGGTCTGGCCGGCCACCGAGTCCAGCGGGAGCTTGTCCGGGGCGTACGGGATGCCGATGGTCGGGCCGTGGTTCTTGTAGGCGTCCAGCACCTTGTCGGCCACGATCACCACCTTGGCGCCGGCCGGCAGGACCAGCCGGGCCGAGGACATGTTGAGGACCTGGCGGAGTTCCTTCTCCTTGGTCTTCTGGTTCGGCAGGATCACGTAGCGGGTGGTCGACTGCTTGCCCTGGATGATGTTGGCTCCGCTGTCCCAGTCCTTGGGCGCGGCGGGCTTGATCACACCCCACATGCCGAAACCGGCCACGATCACCGCGGCCACCACCACACTGGGCAGGATCGCCTTCACCGGACGCGGCGCGTCCTCGTCGTTCCCCCCGCCGCTGGGCAGCAGGAAGGCGCCCACCGTCCGCTTGCGCGCCGAGGTGTAGGCGTTCAGCTCGTCGCGGCGTGATGCCATCGCTCGTCGTCTCCCCTGTTCGACCGAATTGCCAGTCCGACAACTGTGTGTGCGTCAGCACGACCGGCCCGTACGTACGTTCCCCGTCCCGGGCCACGGCGGCTGAGTCTGCCACCCGCCGGGTGCACATCGCAGCCAACCCTCTACGATGCGGCAGCAGACGGTGAGTACGGTACGGGTACGGTTTGCCGACCGGTCAACCGGGCCGTGGATTATCTGATTCAGAGAGGGCCACTCGGGGGATGCCAAGTCAGACCGCTCCAGGGCGACGCAGCGCAGGAAACGGCGGGGGAAGCGGCGGCAGCCGCCGCGCGCGGTCCGGGCCCGCCCGGGCCACCGCGCCGGTGCCGGTGAAGGTGCACCCGCGGCCGGGCCTGCTCGGCACCCGGCTGCGGCTCCAGCAACTCGTGCTGCTGGAGGTCGCGTTGGCCTTGGTGGCGGTCGGCTGGACGATCAGCAAGCCGATGGCCGGGGTGTTCGCGGTGCCGGCGCTGCTGCTCGTGGTGCTGGCAGTGCTGCCGCTCAACGGCCTCAGCCTGCCGGAGGGCCTGCGGGTCCGCGCCGAGCTCAACTCCCGCCGCCGCCAGGCCCAGGCGAACGTGCCGCCGCCCGGCACCGACCCGGCCCTGGCCCCGGCGCTGGAGCTCGAACCGGCGCTGCGCACCTACACCCACGCGATCGAGGCCGACCTCGGCGGCGGCCGCCCCGTCCGCCGGGAGACCGGCATGATCGGCGACGGCACCTTCCTCACCTCGATCCTGCTGGTGCAGGCCAAGGACCAGCCGCTGCGGCCGCACCGCAACGCGCTGCCGCTCCCGCTGGACGTGCTCTGCTCCGCCCTCCAGGTGGACGACATCACCCTGGAGTCGGTGCAGTTGGTGCAGCACACCCAGCCGGCCCCGGCTCCGCACCTGCCCGACCAGTCGCTGGCCGCCCGCGCCTACCACCAGCTCCCGGACGGCGTGGCCACCCCGGGCCTGCGGCTCACCTGGATCGCGCTCAAGCTCAGCCCGGAGCAGACCCGCACCGCCGTCCAGGCCCGCGGCGGCGGCGAGGAGGGCGCCCGCAAGGCGCTCCAGCGCGTCACCGACCAGCTGGCCGGACGCCTCAACGGGGCCGGCTTCACCGCCACCGTGCTGGACGAGCGCGAGCTGATCGCCGCGCTGGCCATCTCGGTCTGCGCCAACCCGATCGCGGTGGCGGGCCGTCAGGGCACCGGAGGCGGTGGCGGGAACGGCCGCCGCACCCAGGAGAGCCGCAAGTTCTGGCGGGTGGACGACCGCTGGCACGCCACCTTCTGGGTCTCCAAGTGGCCCCAGCTCAGCCGCCCCGGCGGCGCCCCCGGCCGGATCGCCGCCCCCGACCTGGTCAACCTGGTCACCAACACCCCCGCGCTGGCCAGCACCTTCAGCCTGACCGCCAGCCGCGGCACCGGTGACTCGATCGCCGTCAGCGCGCACGTGCGCGTCACCGGCCGCAGCGAGAGCGAGGTCACCCAGGTCGGCCGGATGGTGGAGTCGCGCGCCCAGAGCTCCGGGATCGGCCTGACCCGGCTCGACCTGGAGCAGGCACCCGGCCTGCTCGCCACGCTGCCCCTGGGAGGGACTTCCTGATGGCCTATCAGACCTATCCCGGCCAGACCGCGCCCGAGCCCACCGCCCGGGCCCCCCGGCTGCGTCCCGGCTTCGGCCTGCGCGGCCCGCGCCGCGAGCGGCACGTGCTGGCCGCCGAGGACCTGGCCGCGCTGGCCTTCCCGGTCGGCGACGACGGCGTGCTGATCGGCGTGGACCCGCAGAACCAGCCCGCCGTGATCGGCCTGTTCCGCCCCAGCCAGTACGAGTTGGTGCTGGTCGGCGGCATGTGGTCGGCCCAGGTGATCGCCCTCCGGGCGGCCGCCACCGGCGCCCGGGTCGCGGTCGAGACCGCCCGCCCGCAGGCCTGGGCCCCGATGGCCCAGGCGGCCGGCGGCGGCCAGCCCTGCGTGACGATCCACCAGGTCGGCCGGCTCGGCGCCCAGGGCGCCTCGGTCGCCTCGCCGGTGCTGGTGGTGCGCGACCTCGGTGCCCGCCCGCCGCGCAGCCGGCTCTCGGCCTCGCCCTGGCAGACCACCCTGACCCTGCTGCCCTACCTCGGCCCGAACGCCTCACGGGTGATCAACGCGGCCGACCTGGTGGGTGTCCAGCGGGTCTCCCCGCAGGAGGCGGAGATCCTCGCCCGGCTGCTCTCGCTCGGCGACCAGGAGGTCGCCGCGCTCCCCACGCTGGGCGACAACATCACGCTCTGGGCGACCCGGATGCGGCGTCAGTTCGTGATGACCAACCCGGGCGAGGCCGAGGCCCAGGTGCTCGGCGGCCCGCGCCGGATGGACTGACGGAAGACCTGCGGGACGGTCCGTACACCAGGGGCACGGTGTGCGGACCTCTCCATTCGTCCACGATGGTGTGAGTTCCGGCACCGCCTTAGGCCAACCGGACCACACGTCCTAGTCTTGTGCCTACGGCACCGCGAACAGCGGCGGCGAACACGAGGGAGCCCAAGTGAGCAGCGATCGGGACGGCGTCTACGTCGGCGACAACGCGGCGGAGGACGACGACGACTGGTCGGACGTTCCTGACTACTCCCCACCGTCCTGGTACACCCAGGGCGACCCGGCGGCCGGGGCCCAGAACCCCGCAGCCGCCCCGGCTCCCGCCCCCGTACCCACGCCGGCCCCCGCGCCGGCCCCAGGCCCGGTGGCGCCGCCCGCGCCCGCCCCCGTCGCGGCCCCGGCCGCCGAGACGCCCGCGCCGGTGGCTCCCGCGCCCGTGGCTCCGGCACCGGTCGTCCCCGCCCCGGCCGAGATGGCCGAGACCGCCGTGCTGCCGCCGGTAACCGAGCACGGCCAACCGGCGCCCGCCCCGGTCGAGTTGCAGTCCGCCCCGGTACCGGTGGCCCCCGTGCCGCCCGCACCGCTGCCGGCCCCCGTCACGGCGGACGGGCAGGCCGTCCCCGGCCCCGTGCCGCCGCAGCCCGTCCACGCGCAGCCGGCCCACCCTCAGCCGACGCACCCTCAGCCTCCGCACGCCCAGCCCGGCCCGCCGCCGCCGTACCCGCAGCAGGGCGCGGCCGTGCCGCCCGGTCCGCAGCCCGGGCCGTGGCCGCAGCAGCCGACGCACCCTCAGACCGCCCCGCCGCAGCAGCCGGTGGACCCGCGGCAGGGCGGCTGGCCGCAGGCCGCGCCGCAGCAGCCCGCGCCGCAGCCGTACCCCCAGCAGCAGCCGCAGCAGCCCTACCCGCAGCAGGCGGTGCCGCAGGCGCCGGTCGCCTTCCAGGGGCAGGGCCAGCAGCAGCCGATGGCACACGGCGCCGCGCTCGGCTACACCGCGGCCGTGGAGCTCTCCTCCGACCGCCTGCTGCGCGGCCAGCCGAAGCAGCAGCGGGAGTCCCGGCTGAAGTTCGGCGGCAAGGCGGCCCAGGCCGACCGGGCCCGCAAGCTGGAGGTCATCCGCGCCCCGGTGCTCTCCTGCTATCGGATCGCCGTGATCAGCCTCAAGGGCGGCGTCGGCAAGACGACCACGACCACCGCGCTGGGGGCCACGCTGGCCACCGAGCGCCAGGACAAGGTCATCGCGATCGACGCCAACCCGGACGCCGGCACCCTCGGCCGCCGGGTGAAGCGGCAGACCGGCGCGACCATCCGCGACCTGGTGACGGCCATCCCGCACCTGCGCAGCTACATGGACGTGCGTCAGTTCACCTCGCAGGACCTGCACTCGGGCCTGGAGATCCTGGCCAACGACGTGGACCCGGCCGTCTCGACCACCTTCAACGACTCGGACTACCGCCAGGTGATCCAGGTGCTCGGGCAGCACTACCCGATCATCCTGACCGACTCCGGCACCGGTCTGCTCTACAGCGCGATGCGCGGCGTGCTCGACCTGGCCGACCAGCTGATCATCGTCTCCACGCCCAGCGTGGACGGCGCCAGTTCGGCCTCCACCACGCTGGACTGGCTCTCCGCGCACGGCTACGCCGACCTGGTGCAGCGCTCCATCACGGTGGTCTCCGGGGTCCGCGAGACCAGCAAGCTGATCAAGATCGAGGACATCGTCGCGCACTTCCAGACCCGCTGCCGCGGCGTCGTGGTGGTGCCCTTCGACGAGAGCCTTGCGGCCGGCGCCGAGGTCAACCTCGCGATGATGCGCCCCAAGGTCCGGGACGCCTACTTCGAACTCGCCACCCTGGTCGGCGAGGACATCGTGCGGGCCCAGCACGCGGCCGGCGGCTGGGGCCAGCCCCAGCCGCAGGGCGGCTACCCGGGCTACCCGCAGCAGCAGGGCCAGCCGGGCTACCCCCAGCAGGGCGGCTACCCGCCGCCGCAGCAGGGCGGTTACCCGCAGCAGGGCCAGCCCTGGGCCCCGCAGCAGCAGCCCCCGCAGCAGCCGGGCGGCTACCCGCAGCAGCCGCTGCCCCAGGAGTGGGCGCAGCAGCCGCAACAGCAGCCGCAGCAGCCACCGCAGCAGCCCGGGTACGGCTACCCGCCGCCGCCCCAGCAGCCGCAGCAGTAGGCACGTGACGCCTGAGGGCGGCCCACCGTCCGGTGGGCCGCCCTCAGGCGTACGGTCCGTCAGAACCCTGCTCAGGCCGCCGAGTCGGTCAGCTCGCGGGCCCGCTTCACGTCGTCGGCCATCCGGTCGAGCAGCGCCTCGATGGAGTCGAACTTCTCCATCCCGCGCAGGTAGGCCAGGAAGTCCACCGCCACGTGCAGGCCGTAGAGGTCCAGCCCGACCCGGTCGATCGCGTAGGCCTCGACCGTGCGGTGGGTGCCGTCGAAGGTCGGGTTGGTGCCGACCGAGATGGCGGCCGGCATCCGCTCGCCGTCGGCGGTCAGCCAGCCCGCGTACACCCCGTCGGCCGGGACCGCGCTGTGCGCGACGGTGTCCACGTTGGCCGTCGGGTAGCCCAACTCGCGCCCGCGCTGGGCGCCCTGGACGACGACGCCCTCGACCCGGTGCGGACGGCCGAGCACCTCGGCGGCCGCCTCCACCTCGCCCTCGGCCACCAGGCGGCGGGTCAGCGTGGAGGAGAACGGCACGCCGTCCCCGGCCGCGCCGCGCAGCTCCAGGTCGAGCACCTCCACCTCGAAGTCGTCCGCCCGGCCCAACTCGGCCAGCAGCGCGACGTTCCCCGCCGCCTTGTGGCCGAAGCGGAAGTTCGGGCCCTCGATCACCAGCTTCGCGTGCAGCGCGTCCACCAGGACGGTCCGCACGAAGGTCTCCGGGGACTCCTGGGAGAACGCGGCGGTGAACGGCAGCACCAGCACCGCGTCCACGCCCAGCCCCTCGATCAGCTCCGCCCGCCGCGGCTGCGGCGCCAGCAGGGCCGGGTGGGTGCCCGGCCGGACGACCTCGCTCGGGTGCGGGTCGAAGGTGACCACGACCGCCTTCACCCCGAGCTCCCGGGCCCGCCGCACGGCCCGGCCGATGATCAGCTGGTGGCCCCGGTGCACACCGTCGAACGATCCGATGGTGACGACGCTGCGCCCCCAGTCCCCGGGGATCTCCTCCAGGCCACGCCAGCGCTGCACCTGACCGCTCCTTGTTCCCGAACCGGCGTGCGGTCTCCGCACGCCCTCGCTTCCCTACCGGACCCCTATAGCGTGCCATGCGCCCGATGCTGTGTCGGCACCGGAACCGCAGCTGCGCGCGGCGTCCGCACCAGGGCGCAGCGTTCGGCCTCCGCCGCCGCGTACTGAGGGTCCCTTCCGTCGGCCGCCAACAGCCGCATCCGGGCCAGCAGCGGGCCGCCGTGCGGGCCCGGTTCGTCCGCCGGCCAGTGGGCCAGCAGCCGGGCGAACCCGGCCGAGCGGCCCGCCCCGCGGACCAGCGCGGCGTCCACCCCCGGCCCGCCGGACTGCGCCGCGATCCTCACCAACTCCCTGGTTCCATCGGCTGGTTGGCCGTCGTAGCGGGCGGCGAGGCGCTCCACCACCGGCACCAGCACCAGCGGGTCCCGCTCCTCGGCGAGCAGCGCGGCCAGCAGTCCGGCGGGGCGCTCCGGCTCGGTCAGCAGCACCGCCAGCACCCCGCGCAGCGCGGGCGGCCGGAGCGCGGCGGCGGCCACCACGGCCTCCGCGCCGGCCGGGCCCGCCAGCAGGTCCGCCAGGTGCCCGGCCACCTGACCCACCGTCCGCTCCCGGGCCGGGCCGTCGCCCTCCGGAGCGCGTTCCAGCAGCTCGGCGGCCAGATCCAGGGCCGGGCCGAGCAGCCCGGGCCCCGGCTGACCGGCCAGCACCCGGAGCACCTCCGCCACCGCCGCCCCGGGCTCCGCCAACCGCCGCCGGAACGCCGCCAGCACCACCTCCGGCTCGTCCGCCAGCGCCGGGGCCAGCAGATCGGCGGTCACGAAGGGATCGTCCCGCAGGTACGCCTCCAGGGCCCGCGCCAGGTGCCGCACCCGGCCCGCCGGATCCCGCACCAACAACGCCAAAGCCGCACCGTGCAGGGCCGGTTCGTCCTCCCGGGCGAGCAGCGTACGGGCGGCGTGCCGCAGCAGTTCGGCCCCCGTCCCGGCGGCGTACGGGGCTGCCCGCAGCCCGTGCACCGCCGCCGCAACGTGCCACTGCGGGCCCGGGCGGTGGCTCCACCGGTCGACCGCCCGGCACAGCGCCGAGGGCTCCTCCGCGGCCAGCCGGACCAGCAGCGCGTCGGCCCGGGGGTGGGCGGCGATCGCCAGACACTCCGTCAGGTCGTCCACCGCACCGTGCCGGTGGGCGAAGAGCAGGTCGTCCGCCAGGTCCGCGGCCGCACTGCCGCCGGTCTCCCGGTACCAGCCGCAGAGCAGCGGCAGCACCGCCTGCGGCTCGGCCGCCAACAGCTCCGCCACCGCCTGCCGGGCCGGCTGACCCGCCGTCACCAGCCGCCGCAGCAGCCCCATCCGGTCCTCCACCGGCAGCGGCAGCCCCGTCCAGAACCCCGGCTCCAGCCCGCCGCCCCCGCGCTCGGCGATCCGCTCCAGCAGCTCCCGGTGCCCGGCCGGCCCGTCCGCGAACCCCAGCGCCTCCACCAGCAGCCGCCGAGCCCACCACCCCTCCTCCGGCCCCGGCGCCGTCTCCACCCCACGCCACAGCCGCCACAGCCAGCCGTCCAGCCCCTGCGCCCCGTACCGTTCCGCCACCCGCCGCAGCGCCCACCCCACCACCCCGGCCCGCCACCGCGGCACCCCGCCGGACGGGGCGGGGGCGGCATGGCCGGGCACGGGCACTGGGGCGAAGGCGGCAAGGCCTGGCTCGGACGCGTAGACGGCATGACCGGGCGCGGAGGCTGGGGTAGAGGCTGCGGAGCCGGGTGCGGGCGCGGGGGCCCCCGGGACGGCCCCGGCCGGCGCCGACGCCCCGTCAGGTCCCCCGTCCGACCAGCCGCCGGGCGCCGTCTCCCGCTCCGCCGGGCCGCCGCTGCCCATCGTCTCGCCGAGCAGCAGCCGCAGGGCCGCGTCCAGGTCGAGCTGGGCCGCCTGCAGCCAGTCCGCGACGTCCTCGTGCGGGAAGCGGTAGCCCGGCCCCGCCGGGACCAGCAGCGGGGCGCCCAGGGCCGCCGCCGCCCAGCCGCCCGCGGCCGGGAAGAGCTCGGCGAAGTCGGCCGCGGCCAGGGTGCCGTGACCACTCGACAGCATCCGGCGGGCCGCCTCCCGCAGCCGCTCGGCCACCACCCCCGCCCGCTCCCGCTCCCGGGCCTCCGCCAGCTCCGGCGAGGGACCGCCCCGCCGGTGCGTGCCCGCCCGCCGCGCCGTCCCGGCCCCCGCCACCGCGACCGCCCTGGCCGCCTCCCGGCAGCGCCGGTCCAACCAGCCCGCGTACAGCTCCGCCCGGTCCGCCGGAGCCCCCGCCTCCCCCGCCAGCCGCAGCGCCAACGGCTGCCCCGCGAAGGGCTCCGTCCCGTACCGGCGGGCCACCCGGCCCGCCGCCTCCTCCGGCAACGCCCCCAGCCCGTGCACCGCCGCCCCCGCCAGCCCCGGCCAGCCCTCGGGCCGGGCCGCCACCAGCAGCCGGGCCCCGGCCACCGCGAGCCACTCCACCGTCCCCGCCAGCCACTCCCCCGTCACCGCGGCCGGCGCCTCCTCCAACCCGTCCAGCAGCACCAGCAACGGCCGTTCGGCCGCCGCACAGACCATCAGCAGCTCCGGCAGCCCCGGCTCCGGCACACCCAACAGCCCTGCTGCCCGCGCCAGTTGGCGCTGCACCGCGGCCGCCGGGGTCGGCTCCCCCGCCGCCAGGTCGGCCCCGCGCAGCCAGAGCGTCGGCGAAGGCCTCGCCCCACCGGCCCGGCGGACCGCCAGCGCCGCCAGCTCGGTGGAGCGCCCACTGCCGGCCGGGCCGAGCAGCGCCGACACCACGGCCCGCGGCTCCTCCCCGGTCAGCCCGTCCGGACGGTCCACCCGGTCCGCCGCCAGATCCGCGACCCGGCCCGGCCCGGCGCTCGCCGAACCCAGCTGCACCGAGGCCAGCTGCAGCACCCCGCCGAGGTTGAGCGCCCGCCCGTACGCGGGGGCCGCCTCCGCGTTCCTGCTGCGCAGGGCGGCCAGCTCCGGCCCGTCCAGCGGCAGCGCGACCGGGTACGCACCCGGCCCCGGTGCCAGCACCCCGAGCACCGCCCCGCTCTCCGCGCACAGCACCGGCGCCCCCGCCGTCACCGGACCGCGCAGCTGCGGCACCTCCAGCTCCAGCACCCCGCCCGGGCCGACCGCCCGGACACCCCCTTGGAGCTGCGTCAACTCCCATACCCCTGCGGCTAGTTGGCAGACGGTGAGCAGTCCGCTGCCCACCCCTGCGGCGATCGGCGGCGGCTGCTCGGACAGGCCCCCGACGCCCGCCGTGTGCAGCAGCGCCAACCCCGCACCGGGCAGCTCCTCCACGCACTCCGGACCGAGCACCCGGGCCTGCCCACCGAGCGTGTGCAGCACCAGCTCCGCCGCCCCCGCCACCACCTGACGGGCCGTCACCACGGTGCCCGACCGGTCCGCCACGAAGCCCAGCCCCCGCACCAGCCCGTCCGCCCCGCAGATCCGCAGCAGCACGACGCCCGCCCCTCCGTCGCCGGCAACACCCGCCCGGAGCCTGCCCACCCCTGGCCCCGGCGCTACCGCCACTCACCTGAACGGATGAATTCCCTCCGGAACGGCCTCGCACAGACAGGTGAGCGCACTCGGCCGCCCGAAGGGCGCTCAGGGGCGCGAGGAACTGCGCGAGGCGGAAGAACGAAACCCGTGTGCCGGGTACGGAGATCCACTTGCAAGTGAGCGTCCGTACCCGGCACACGGGTCTGTGTCTTCCGCCTCGCGCAGTTCCTCGCGCCCCTGACCGCCACCGGGCGGTCCGAGCGCGGTCCGAAAAGCGGCCCGGAGGGTGGTCCGCTGCGTCAGCCGACGAAGACTGCCACGGGCTTGGCCTGGCCGTCCTTCTCCTCGATCAGGGCCAGGAAGCGTCCGTCGGGCCCGAAGACCGCCACCGGCCCGTCCGCGTCGAGGCCCGGGGCCTTGAGGCGGGAGCCGTGGGAGAGCTGTTCGGCCTGCTCGGCGTCGACGTCCCAGCGGGGGAACGCCGCGGCCGCCGCGTCCCCGATCGCCAACACCTCCAGCGGAGCCCCGTCCTCCCCCTTGACGGCCTCCTCCAGCTGCTCCAGCGTCCGCGCCGAGTCCAGCCCGTACGGCCCGACCCTGGTCCGCCGAAGGGCCGTCAAATGACCGCCGACGCCGAGCCCCGCGCCCAGGTCACGGGCCAGCGCCCGGATGTACGTGCCGGAGGAGCACTCCACCGTGACGTCCAGGTCGATCACCGGCGTGCCGTCCTCCGCCACCGCCGCGCGCTGCTGGTGCACCACGAAGGAGAAGATGGAGGTGGGCCGGGCCGCCAGCTCGAAGTCCTCGCCCTCCCGGACCCGGGCGTACGAGCGCTTCCCGTCGATCTTGATCGCGCTGACCTTCGACGGCACCTGCAGGATCTCGCCGGTGAGCGCCGCGATCCCGGCGTCGATCGCCTCCCGCGCCACCCCGGAGGCGTCCACCGAGGCGGTGACGTCGCCCTCCCGGTCGTCCGTGATCGTGGTCTGCCCGAGCCGGATCGTCGCCTCGTAGGTCTTCGCCGTGAGCATCAGGTGCCCGAGCAGCCGGGTGGCCCGCTCCACGCCGATCACCAGGACGCCGGTCGCCATCGGGTCCAGCGTGCCCGCGTGCCCGACCTTCCTGGTCCCGGCCAGCCAGCGCAGCTTGGCCACCACGCCGTGCGAGGTCAGGCCCTCCGGCTTGTCGACGATGACCAGTCCGTCCGGGCCCGTGCCTTTACGCTTCATCAGTTCTTTCTCTGCGCCTAGTACTTGAGAGGAAAAATCAGCCGCGCGCGTCCAGCGCCGCCCGGAACCGCCCGACCGTGACGTCCACGTCCTCCCGGGCGGAGAACCCGGCCGCGAAGCGGTGTCCGCCGCCGCCGAGGTCCGCGCAGACCGCGGCCACGTCCACCTCGCCCTTGGCTCGGCAGGAGCCGCGCAGGGTGCCGTCCGGGTCCTGCTTGAGCACCAGCGCCACCTCGGCCTCGGCCGGGCGGCGCAGCACGTCGATCAGGCCCTCGATCTCCTCGACCGTGACGCCGTACAGCGCCAGGTCCTGGTAGGGCACCCAGGTCCACACCAGCCCGCGGCCGCCGGCCGCGTCCGGCTCGTAGACGGCCCGGCCGAGCGCGGCGGCCAGCACCTTGAGGTAGCCGAAGGAGGAGGTGTCCCAGAGCTGACGGGAGATCAGGTCGTGCCGGATGCCGGTGGCCAGCAGCCGACCGGCGAACTCGTGGGTGGCCGGGGTGGTGGCCGCGTACTTGAAGGAGCCGGTGTCGGTGGCCACGCCGGTGTAGAGGCAGGTGGCCAGTTCCTGGTCCAGCTCGACGCCGAGCCGCCGCAGCAGCTCGTCCACCAGTACGGCGGTGGCCGGGGCGGTCGGGTCGATCAGGCGGTGGGTGCCGAAGCCGGGGTTGGAGGCGTGGTGGTCGATGACCACCAGGGCCGGGGCGGCGAAGGCCTTGTCGTGCAGCAGGCCGAGCCGGCCGGTGGAGGCCACGTCGAAGCAGACCACCAGCGCGGGCGCCGCGGGCACCTCGGCGGCGGGCACGATCAGCTCCTGGCCGGGCAGGAAGGCCAGCGACTCGGGGATCACCTGCGGGTCGTCACCGAAGGAGACCCGCACCCGGCAGCCCCGGGAGCGCAGCGCCAGCCCGGCCGCGAGTGCCGAACCGAGCGCGTCGCCGTCCGGGTTCACGTGGCAGATCAGGTCCACCTCGTCGGCCCGGGAGAGCAGCTCGACCACCCGCTGCCACTCACCGGCCAGCGAGGGCTCTCCCGCGCTGCGCTGCCCGGGAAGCACCGCGAGGGCACCCTCCACCGTGTCGGTGGAAGATGCCCCCTGGCCGCCGGCCTCGACCGGCTCGCCGGTCATGGCTACTCGTCCTCGTCGTCGCGCTCGGCGCCCGGCACCCGGTAGGGGTCGGCTTCCCCGGCGTAGGTCGCGCCGGCCGAGGCCGTGCGGACCGCGGCGTCGGAGAGCCGGGCCTTGTCGAGCAGGTCGTCGATGTTCTTCGCGTTGTCCGGCAGGGCGTCCGCGATGAAGGTCAGCGACGGGGTGAAGCGCACCCCGGTCTGCTTGCCGACCTCGGAGCGGAGCACGCCCTTGGCGCTCTCCAGCGCCGCGGCGGACGCCTCGCGCTCGGCCTCGTCACCGTAGACGGTGTAGAAGACGGTCGCCTCGCGCAGGTCACCGGTGACCCGGGCGTCGGTGATGGTCACGTAGCCCAGCCGCGGGTCCTTGATCCGGCGTTGCAGGGTCTCGGCCACCACCACCTGGATGCGGTCGGCGAGCTTGCGCGCCCTTGCGGTGTCGGTCACGTTGCCTCCTCGTGCAGTGAGCGCGGTACCGGGACGGTCGCACCCGGTGCGGCCCTGGCCCCAACGTACCCGCCCGCGCCCGGCCTTGCGGGCGCTCTCGGTCCTCGTCGGTGTGACGCTCCCGGCCCTGCGGCCGGACGTCACCCCTCAATCGTCTTCGTCGCCGTGGTACCGCCTCCTCACGGAGAGCAGCATCACCTCGGGGCGGCCGGCGACCAGCCGCTCACAGCTGTCCAGCACCTCCGTGACGTACCCGGCGTCGCCGGACACGACCGCCAGACCGATCTCGGCCCTGCGGTGGAGGTCCTGGTTCCCTACCTCTGCGGCGCACACGCTGTACTTGCGCGCCAGCTCGGCCACGATGGGCCGCACGATCGACCGCTTCTCCTTGAGCGAGTGCACGTCGCCGAGGAGCAGGTCGAAGGTGAGTGTTCCTACGAACATGTGTGACAGGCCAGAGCCGGCCTGGGGGCCTCGAAGGAGTTGCCCGAACGGGCGTACCAGGAGGCTAACAGTGAGGCCGGGGCCGGTCGACGGGATTTGCGTCCCGTCGACCGGCCCCGGCTCACACCGCGTTACGCGCGCGGCTTCTCGCGCATCTCGTAGGTCTCGATGACGTCGTCGACCTTGATGTCGTTGAACGACCCGAGCGTGACACCGGCCTCGAAGCCCTCGCGGACCTCGGTGGCATCGTCCTTGAAGCGGCGCAGACCCTCGATGGTGAGGTTCTCGGTGATGAGCTTGCCGTCGCGGATGAGGCGGGCCTTGGCGTTGCGGCGCAGCAGGCCCTCGCGGACGATGACACCCGCGATGTTGCCGAACTTGGAGGAGCGGAAGACCTCGCGGATCTCCGCGGAGCCGAGGCGCACCTCCTCGTACTCGGGCTTGAGCAGACCCTTGAGGGCGTTCTCGATCTCCTCGATGGCCTGGTAGATGACCGAGTAGTACCGGACGTCCACGCCTTCCTTCTCGGCAGCGGTACGGGCGCGGCCTTCGGCGCGCACGTTGAAGCCGATGATGATGGCGTCCGAGCCCATGGCCAGGTCGACGTCCGACTCGGTGATCGCACCGACGCCGCGGTGCAGCACCCGGAGCTCGACCTCCTCGCCCACGTCAAGCTTGACGAGGGCGTCCTCGAGGGCTTCGACGGAACCGGAGACGTCACCCTTGATGATGAGGTTGAGCTGCTCGATGGAGCCCGCTGCGATGGCCTTGTCCAGGTCCTCGAGCGAGATCCGGACCCGACGCTGCGCGAAGGCGGCGTTGCGGTCGCGGGCCGAGCGCTTCTCGGCGATCTGACGGGCCGTGCGGTCCTCGTCGACGACGATGAAGCTGTCGCCGGCGCGGGGCACCGAGGTCAGACCGAGCAGCAGCACCGGACGGGACGGGCCCGCCTCGGCGAGGCTGTTGCCGTTCTCGTCCAGCATCGCGCGGACGCGGCCGTAGGCGTCGCCGACCACGATCGAGTCACCGACGCGGAGGGTACCGCGCTGCACGAGCACGGTCGCCATGGCGCCGCGGCCCTTGTCGAGGTGGGCTTCGATCGCGATGCCCTGCGCGTCCTGCTCCGGGTTGGCCCGGAGGTCGAGCGAGGCGTCCGCGGTCAGGACCACGGCCTCGAGCAGCTGCTCGATGTTGAGGCCCTGGCGCGCGGAGATGTCGACGAACATGGTGTCGCCGCCGTACTCCTCGGCCACCAGACCGAACTCGGTCAGCTGACCGCGGACCTTGGTCGGGTCGGCACCCTCGACGTCGATCTTGTTGACCGCGACCACGATCGGCACGCCGGCGGCCTTGGCGTGGTTCAACGCCTCGACCGTCTGCGGCATGACGCCGTCGTTGGCCGCGACCACCAGGATCGCGATGTCGGTGGACTTGGCACCACGGGCACGCATGGCGGAGAACGCCTCGTGACCCGGGGTGTCGAGGAAGGTGATCGGACGCTCTTCGCCGTTGACGACGGTCGCGACCTGGTAGGCACCGATGTGCTGGGTGATGCCACCGGCCTCGCCCGCCACCACGTTGGACTTGCGGATGGCGTCGAGCAGGCGGGTCTTACCGTGGTCGACGTGACCCATGACGGTGACGACCGGCGGGCGCGCGGCCAGCATGTCCTCGTCGCCCTCGTCGGCACCGAAGTCGATGTCGAACGACTCGAGCAGCTCGCGGTCCTCGTCGTCACGGCTGACGATCTCGAGCTGGAAGCCCATCTCCTCGGCCAGCATCTGGAGCGTGTCGTCCGAGACCGACTGGGTCGCGGTGACCATCTCACCGAGGTTGAACATCACCGAGACGAGCGCGGCCGGGTTGGCGTTGATCTTCTCGGCGAAGTCCGTCAGGGACGAACCACGGGACAGGCGGACGGCCTGGCCGTTGCCGCGCGGCAGCATCACACCGCCGACGGACGGGGCCTGCATGGCCTCGTACTCCTGGCGCTTCGCCCGCTTCGACTTGCGACCACGGGCCGGACGGCCACCGGGGCCACGGCCGAACGCACCCTGCGTGCCACCACGGGCACCCGGACCACCCGGACGGCCGCTGAAGCCACCCGGACGGGCACCGCCGCCGGCGAAACCGCCGCCGCCACCGGCACCACCCGGACGCGGGCCGCCGAAGCCGCCACCGGCCGGACGCGAGCCCGGACCGGCCGGACGGCCGGCGAAACCGGGACGGGCGCCGCCGGCACCGGCACCCGGACCACCCGGACGGCCACCGGGACCACCCGGACGGCCACCGGGACCACCGGGACCGCCACCCGGGCGCGGGCCCGGACGCTGCGGCATCATGCCGGGGTTCGGACGGGGCATGCCCGAGGGGCTCGGGGCACCCGGACGCGGGCCGGCCGGACGGGGCATCCCGTCGGGACGCGGACGGTCACCACCGGGACGCGGGGCGCCACCGGCACCCGGCGCACCGGCCGGACGCGGACGGTCACCACCGGGACGCGGAGCACCACCGGCACCCGGACGGTCGCCGCCCGGACGCGGACGGTCGCCACCGGGACGCGCAGCGCCACCGGCACCCGGACGGTCGCCGCCCGGACGCGGACGGTCGCCACCGGGACGCGGGGCACCCTGGCCCGGAGCGCCCTGGCCCGCCGGACGCGGAGCGCCCGGGGCGGCCGGACGACGGTCGCCGGGGCGGCCCATGCCGGTCGCGGAGCCGGAGGTGAAGGGGTTGTTGCCCGGACGCGGGCCGGCCGGGCGCGGGCCCGGACGGGCGGACGGGTTGGCCGCCGCCGGACGCGCCGGAGCCTCAGCGGCCGGAGCCGAAGCCGAGGCCGGAGCCGGGGAGGAGAACTCCGCCGCCGGAGCCGCCGGAGCGGCCGGGGTGGCGGGACGGGCAGCCGGGCGCGGGCCCGGGGTGGGGGCGCCGGCGGCGGGCTTCGCCGCGGCGGGGGCGGCCGGCGCGGCGGGAGCCGCAGCGGCCGGGGTGGGACGGGGACCCGGCGTCGCGGCGGGCCGCGGACCAGGGGTGGGGGCACCCGGCTTGGGTGCGGCGCCACCGGCAGCACCGGTGGGCTGGGGCGCCGCGGGCTTCCGCGGGCCAGGCTTGGCAGCACCGCTGCCCGAGGGGGCAGCCACTCCCAAAGCGTCAGTCAACTTGCGCACGACCGGCGCCTCGATCGTCGAGGACGCCGAACGGACGAACTCACCCAGCTCGGTGAGCTTGGCCATGACGGCCTTGCTCTCCATGCCGAGCTCCTTGGCAAGCTCGTATACCCGGACCTTAGCCACTTCGCTCCTGTCTACGTGTCCGGGGTATTCGTCCGCCGGACCATCGCTACTTCATGGGCGTACTCATCGCGTACTCATCGAGTGCTCATCGCAATCTCGACCTACTTCCAACTCGCGAGGTACCTGACGTGGTGCGCACCGGGCGCAGGCCTGCCGGCCCGATCCGATGCTTGTTGCGGTGGTTCTCAGCCTGGCGGGATGAGCCCTGCCCGCTGCTCGACGTGCTCGCGCAGCGCCGTGGTGTCGAGCGTGCCCTGGAGCCGGAAGGCCCGGGGGAACGCCCGGCGGCGGACCGCGAGGTCGAGGCAGTTCAGGTCGGGGTGCAGATGTGCACCCCGACCCGGCAGTGCGCCGCGGAGGTCGGGAAGGCAGATGCCCTCGACCGCCACGACACGCAACAGCTGGTGCTTGGCCGCGCGCTTGCGGCAGCCCACGCAGGTGCGTTCCGGGCATGCTCGGACATGCGTCCGGCCAGACAAGCTCAAGTCTACCCCTCCGGAGGGACATGACGCCGCCCCGCCGATCGCGGTAGGACGTCTACAACGTGACTACTCGGCCCGGGATTCCCGGCGATCGTCCTCGGCGGGGGCCTCGGTGTCCGGCCGGATGTCGATCCGCCAGCCGGTCAGACGGGCTGCCAGGCGGGCGTTCTGGCCCTCCTTGCCGATCGCCAGCGAGAGCTGGTAGTCCGGCACGATCACCCGTGCGGAGCGCTGACCGTAGTCAACGATCTCCACGCTGCTCACCCGCGCGGGGGACAGCGCTGCGGCGACCATCTCGGCCGGGTCCTCGGACCAGTCCACGATGTCGATCTTCTCGCCGTGCAGCTCGGCCATCACGTTCCGCACCCGGGTGCCCATCGGGCCGATGCAGGCGCCCTTGGCGTTCAGGCCGGCCCGGCGGGACCAGACGGCGATCTTGGAGCGGTGGCCGGCCTCGCGGGCGATCGCGGCGATCTCGACGGTGCCGTCGGAGATCTCCGGGACCTCCAGCGCGAACAGCTTCCTCACCAGGCTGGGGTGGGTCCGCGACAGCGTCACGGACGGGCCGCGGACACCGCGGCGGACGGCCACCACGTAGCACTTCAGGCGGGTGCCGTGGGCGTAGACCTCGCCCGGGACCTGCTCCTGCGGCGGGAGGATGGCCTCCAGCTTGCCGATGTCGACCAGGATGTTCTTCGGGTCGTTGCCCTGCTGGACGACACCGGTGACGATGTCGCCCTCCTTGCCCGCGTACTCGCCGAAGGTCTTCTCGTCGGCGGCGTCGCGCAGGCGCTGCAGGATCACCTGCTTCGCGGTGGAGGCGGCGATCCGGCCGAAGCCGCTCGGGGTGTCGTCGAACTCCTTGGGCTCGACGCCCTCCTCCAGCTCGGAGGCGTCCTCCAGGGCCATGACGGTGACGTGCCCGGTCTTGCGGTTCAGCTCCACCCGCGCGCGGCGGCGGGAGCCCTCGGTGCGGTGGTACGCGATGAGGAGGGCCGACTCGATCGACTCGACCAACAGGTCGAACGGGATGTTCTTCTCGGTAACCAGCCCACGCAGGGCGCTCATGTCGATGTCCACGGCTACGCCTCCTCTTCTCTCTTCACGGTCATGTTCGGGGTGGTGCTCACTCGTCGTCGGCGTCTTCGCCGGTGTCGTCGTCGGAGTCCTCGACCGGAGCGGACTCGTCGAGCAGCCCCTCGTCTTCCTTGCGGTTGAACTCGACCTGCACCCGGGCGCGGGCCACCTCGGAGAACTCCAGGCGGCGCTCCTTGGGCTTGCCGCGGCCCTTCACCGGCTGCACCTCGACCAGCGCGCCGTCCTCGTCGCTCTCCAGCACCCGGGCGGTGATCTCGCCGCCGTCCACCAGGTGGATCTTGGCGAGGCGGCCGGTGGCCCGGTGCCAGTGGCGGGGCTCGCGGAGCGGGCGCTCGGCCCCCGGGGAGCCGACCTCCAGGACGTACGGGGCGGAGCCCATCACGTCCTCGGCGGCGTCCAGCTTCTCGCTGACCACCCGGCTGAACTCGGCGATCGCGTCCAGGTCGACACCGCCGTCGGCGTCCACGTCGATCTGCACCTGGCGGCGGTTGCCCGCCTGGGTGACGGTGACGTCCTCGAGGTCGAGACCGGCCTCGGCCGCCAGCGGCTCCAACAATGCGCGCAGCCGGTCAGTGGGGGTGGTGCTCATCCGGGTGACTCCTCGGCCGCGTCTGCTGTTGTCGGTAGGTGCTCGCTTCTCAGCTGAGCGGCAAGCCTATCCGGTCCCAGGCCGTTCCACCGACTCCGCTCGGCGCGCGGGCCCCGTGCGCGGGGCGCGCTGCGAGCAAGGTCACAACGGCGCCGCAGGCCGTCTGTCATGATGCACGGGCCACCGGGGGGCCGCCCACGTCCTCCCACGAGTTCACCCGGGAGCCCCACCGATGCCGTCCCTCACCCGGCGTAGCCTGCTCGCGCTCGGCGCGCTGACCGGCGCCTCGCTGCTGGTCTGCGGCTGTACCGACGAGGAGCACGGGGCGGCGGCCGAGCAGCGGCAGCGGGAGGACGCCGACCGGCCGGTGCGGGCCAGGGCGGTGGCCGACACCGACCGGCTGCTGGCCGGGTACGACGCGGTGGCCGCCACGGCCGGGGCCCAGGCCGAGCAGGTCAAGGCGCTGCGGGCCGAGGTGGCCGAGCACCGGGCCGCCCTGGCGGCCGGGCTGCCCGACGACGGCTCCGCGAGCGCCGCGGCCGCCGGCACTTCCGGTGGTGACGCGCCGGTGGGCTCCGTCGCGCAGCTGGCGGCCACCGAGCGGACCACCGCCCAGGGCCGGTTGGCGCAGCTCGCGGGCGCCTCGCCGGAGCTGGCCAAACTGCTCGCGGCGGTCGCCGCCTCGGGGGCGCTGCACGCGGCCGCGCTGGGCGACCGGACGCCGGTCGCGGTGCCCGGTGAGGGCCCGGCGGCCCCTCCGTCCGCCTCGGCCTCCGCTCCGGACACGGCCGTGCCGTCCGCGTCCCCGTCCTCCACGTCGCCCTCGTCGCCCTCGTCCTCGTCCGGATCCGCCAAGCCGGTGCCGCTGCCCGCCGCCACGGCCACCGCCCTGCAGAGCGCGCTCTCCGCCGAGCACGCCGCCATCTACGGCTACGGCGTGGTCGGCGCCCGCATCCCGGGGCCGGGGCGGGCCGAGGCGCACGCCGTGTTCGCCGCGCACCAGGCCCAGCGGGACACCTGGCAGCGGCGGCTCACCGCCGGGTCGGCCACCCCGACCGCCGCCGCGGCCGGGTACCAGCTGCCCTTCCCGGTGAACAGCCCGGAGACCGCCCGCCAGCTGGCCGCCCACATCGAGGTCCAGCTCACCGGCGTGTACGCGGGCCTGGTCGCCGCCGCCACCGGCGAGCTGCGGCAGAGCGCGGCCACCGCGCTGCGCGAGGCCGCGCTGAACGCCCGCCGCTGGGGCGGCGAGCTCACCGCCTTCCCCGGCCTCCCGGCCGTCGGCGCCTCGTCGTCCCCGTCCCCGTCGGCCTCCTGAGACCGCCTCAACCACCCGGCCGGCTACCGGTCCTGACGGACCGTCCGTACGCCACGCCGGGCCGCTGACCAGCGGTTTCGCCGCCATGGCCGACAATGAACGGGCGCACCGCCGCACCGGCCCGGCCGGGCGGCGCCAACCGAGAGGCCAGCATGTCGGCAGCAGCAGGGCAGCAGATCACCGTCCCGGCGCGGCTCACGGAGGCCGTCCGGTCCCGGTACGGCGCCGAGGGTGCGGCCTGGCTGGCCGCCCTGCCCGAGCTGGTCCGCGCCGGGCTGGAGCGCTGGGAGCTCACCCCGGAGCGGGTGGTGGAGCCCGGCGGCCGGCTCTCCCTGGTCTGCACCGTACGGCGGGACGACGGCTCCCCGGCCGTCCTGAAGACCTCCCTGCCCACCCCCGAGAACGCGCGGGAGCACGCCGCCCTCTCGCACTGGGCCGGACGCGGCGCCGTGCTGGCGCTGGCCGCCGAACCGGCCGACGGCGCCATGCTGTTGGAGCGTCTGCACGGGGACATCCCGCTGCGCTCGCTGGCCGAGGCCAAGGCCATGCTGGAGGCGGCCGGCCTGCTGCAGCGGCTCTGGGTCGCCCCGCCGGACGGCCACGCCTTCGCCCCGCTCGCCGAACGGGTCGCCGAGCTGGCGGACGGCCTCCGGCGGCGGCGCGAACTCGCCCCGGAGGCGAGGCCGTTGGCCGACGAGGCGGTGGAGCTGGCCACCGGCCTGCTGAGCTCCGCCCCGGAGTCGTACCTGCTGCACGGCGACTTCCACCACGGCAAGGTGCTGGCCGCCGACCGCTCCCCCTGGCTGGCCGTCTCCCCCCGCCCGTTGGCCGGCGAACGCGCCTGGGACCTGGCCCGGCTGGCCCAGGACCGGATGGACACCCTGGCCGGCTCCCCCGGCCAGCGCGGCGCCGTACGCCGCCGCCTCCACCAGCTCGCCGACGCCGTCGAGGTGGACCACGAGCGGCTGCGCGGCTGGACCCTCTTCCGTACCGTCGAGGCCGGCCTGCGCCACCTGGAGGCGGGCGCCACCGACACCGCCGAGCTCTACCTGGAGTTCGCCGACTGGCTCTGAAGCAGCGGTAGTTGAGCCCCCATCACCGCGTACGGCCGGACGGTGTTCGGGAAGACCACCATCCGCGCCAGGTCCCGGTACCCCAGCGCGCGGTAGAGCCGGCGGGCCGGTGTCTCCGCGTCGATCGCCGACAGGATGCTGCGCCGCGCCCCCGACCGCTCCGTCAGGGTCCGGATCAGCCCGCTCCCCACCCCCTGCCCCTGGAACCCGGGCAGCACGTGCAGTTCGGTCACCGCGAAGGTCCCGTCCAGCCAGTCACCGTGTCCGTTGCGCTCCAGGTGCGGCTCGATCACCGTGCTCCACCAGTGCTCACGCCGGTTCGGCATCCCGTACCCGAACCCCACCAACCGCCGCCCGCTGAACGCCCCGTAGGCCAGCACCCCGGGCTGCAGCGCGTGCCGACGCACGATCTGGAGCCGCACCGCCACCTCGTCGGCACTCAGCCCGAAGGCGACCGCCTGCACCTCCAGTGCCTCCGCCGCCCACTCCGCCAAATCGACGGCCTCGATCGTCACCTCGGTCAGCTGCTCCATGCCCCGGACGTTACTCCCTGCGTCAGAACAGGACGCTCATGAAGGCGCCGACCTCGCGGAAGCCGACCCGGGTGTAGGCGGCGCGGGCGCGCAGGTTGTAGTCGTTGACGTAGAGCGAGACGGTCGGCGCGACCTCGCGCAGGGCGGTCTCCAGGACGGCGGCCATGCCGGTGACGGAGTGGCCCCGGCCGCGGTGGGCGGGGGCGACCCAGACGCCCTGGATCTGGCAGGCGCCGGCGGTGACGGCGCCGATCTCGGCCTTGAAGACGACCGAGCCGTCCTCGGCGAAGCGGGCGAACGAGCGGCCGCCGCCGACCAGTTCGGCGACCCTGGCCTGGTAGAGGAGGCCGCCGTCGCCGGCCAGCGGGGAGATGCCGACCTCTTCGGTGAACATCGCGACGCAGGCCGGCATCAGGGCGTCGACCTCGTTCCTGCGGACCCGGCGGACCAGCGGGTCGGGGGTGATCGGGGCCGGGGCGGGGCTCTGGGTGGCCATCAGCGGCTGGTGGGCGCGGACCTCGCGGGCGGGGCCCCAGCTGCGCTCCAGGCAGGCCCAGAGGGAGGCGGTGGGCCCGGCCGGGCCGACGATGGAGGAGCAGCGGCGGCCCTGGCGGCGGGCGCGTTCGGCGAAGGCGCGGACGGCCTCGGGGCCGGCGTTGACGAGCACCAGGTTGGCCCCGGCGTAGCAGAGCGACTCCAGCCGGCCGTCGGTGTCGTACCAGCCCCACATCTCGCCGCCGAGCCGCCACGGGTCGAGCCCGACGGCCTCCACCCGGGTGGCGACGAAGGCGTTGGCGACCGGGTCCCGGTGCAGGATCTCCAGTGCCTCGTCGAGGTCCTGGGGGTCGAGCACCCGGGTGGTCGCCAGGGCCCGGGCCACCTGGAACGGGCCGGGGAGCATCACACCTCGATCGAGCACGGGCACCTCACCACTAGGAACGCTTGTCGCACCCTACTCCGCCCGCCCCACCGGAGAGGAGGTGCGAGCAAGGTGCCCGCACCTCCCTGGGATCACTACTCGGCCGCGGTCACGACCGGGGCGCCGGACTCCACGCCGTCGGCCTGCATCTGCTCGGCGAGCTTGAGGGCCTCCTCGATCAGGGTCTCGACGATCTTCGACTCGGGGACGGTCTTGATGACCTCGCCCTTGACGAAGATCTGGCCCTTGCCGTTGCCGGAGGCGACGCCGAGGTCGGCCTCGCGGGCCTCGCCCGGGCCGTTCACGACGCAGCCCATGACGGCGACCCGCAGCGGCACCTCCATGCCCTCCAGGCCGGCGGTGACCTCCTCGGCGAGCTTGTAGACGTCGACCTGGGCGCGGCCGCAGGACGGGCAGGAGACGATCTCCAGGCCGCGCTGACGGAGGTTCAGCGACTCCAGGATCTGGATGCCGACCTTGATCTCCTCGGCCGGCGGCGCGGAGAGCGAGACCCGGATGGTGTCGCCGATGCCCTCGGCCAGCAGGGCGCCGAAGGCGACCGCCGACTTGATGGTGCCCTGGAACGCCGGGCCGGCCTCGGTGACGCCGAGGTGCAGCGGGTAGTCGCAGGCGGCGGCCAGCTGGCGGTAGGCGTTGATCATCACGACCGGGTCGTTGTGCTTGACCGAGATCTTGATGTCGCGGAAGTCGTGCTCCTCGAACAGCGAGCACTCCCAGAGCGCGGACTCCACCAGCGCCTCGGGGGTGGCCCGGCCGTACTTCTCCAGCAGGCGCTTGTCGAGCGAGCCGGCGTTCACGCCGATCCGGATCGGCGTGCCGGCGTCCTTGGCGGCCTTGGCGATCTCGCCGACCTTGTCGTCGAACTGCTTGATGTTGCCCGGGTTGACCCGGACCGCGGCGCAGCCGGCGTCGATCGCGGCGAAGACGTACTTGGGCTGGAAGTGGATGTCCGCGATCACCGGGATCTGCGACTTCTTGGCGATGACCGCCAGCGCGTCGGCGTCGTCCTGGGTGGGCACGGCCACCCGCACGATCTGGCAGCCGGAGGCGGTCAGCTGGGCGATCTGCTGCAGCGTGGCGTTGATGTCGGAGGTGACGGTGGTGGTCATCGACTGGACCGAGACCGGGGCGTCTCCGCCGACCGGGACGTTGCCGACCATGATCTGCCGGGAGACGCGACGGGTGGCCAGCGGCTTGAGCGGCAGGGACGGAATTCCGAGCGAGATCGCGGACATGTACGCAGGTTCCCCATGGGTGCGGTGGTGGTCCGGCCATCGGCTCCGGCCGGGCCGGGCGCTCCGGAAGTCACGGGGCGCCCGGCGTCCAACGGTACGGCACGGGCGAGGTGGCCCATGCACGTACCCGACGGAACCTGGTCAGTTCAGGCGGATGGGGTTGACAAGGTCGGCCACCATCACCAGCGCTGTGAAGCAGATGAACACACCGGCCACCACGTACGCGGCCGGCATCAGCTTCGCCACGTCGAAGGGGCCCGGGTCGGGGCGGCGGAACAGCGCGGCCCAGCGGCGGCGGACCGACTCCCAGAGGGCGCCCGCGATGTGGCCGCCGTCCAGCGGGAGCAGCGGGAGCATGTTGAAGAGGAAGAGCGAGAGGTTGATGCCGGCCAGCAGGTTGATCAGGCCGGTCACCTTGGTCGCGGCCGGGATGTCCATCTCGAACATCTCGCCGCCGATCCGGGCCGCGCCGACCATGCCCATCGGGGAGTCCGCCGGGCGCGGGTCGTCGCTGACGATGGCGTGCCACAGGCCCGGGATCTTGCCGGGCAGGGCGATCAGCGAGGAGACGCCGGTCTTGGCCATGGTGGCCATCTGGTCGGCGCTCTCACCGAGCGTCAGGGGCTGCATGACCTGGCGCGGGGCGAAGCCGAGGAAGCCGGCCGTGACGGTCTCGCCCTTGACCGGGGAGCCGTCCTTGTCGACCTTCTGAACGACGTTCTCGGCCGGGGTCGCGGTCAGGGTGACGCGCTCGCCGCCGCGCTCGACCACGATCGGCACGGTCTTCTTGGGGGCCTTGCGGATCTCGGCCTGGAGCTGCTTGTAGTCGGTGACCGGGACGCCGTCGAAGGAGACGAAGACGTCGCCCTCCCGCAGCCCGGCCTGCCGGGCCGGGCTCGGGGCCGCGTCGTCGGGGCACTTGTCGGTCGACTCGCCCACCTTCACCACGCACGCGTTGACGTACGAGACGGTCGGCACGGCGGTCAGCAGGCCGACGCCCATGAGCACGGTCAGGAAGAGCCCGATCGCCAGGATCAGGTTCATGAACGGGCCGGCGAACATCACGATGACGCGCTTCCACGGCTTCCGGGTGTAGAACATCCGGTCCTCGTCGCCGGGCTTGATCTCCTCGTAGGAGGCCTCCCGGGCGTCCTCGATCATGGTCCGCCAGGGCGAGCTGGAGCGCTGGGTGATCCGGCCGTCCTCGCCCGGCGGGAACATCCCGATCATCCGGATGTACCCGCCGAGCGGGATCGCCTTGAGGCCGTACTCGGTCTCGCCCTTCTTCCGGGACCAGACGGTGCGGCCGAAGCCGACCATGTACTGCGGCACCCGGATGCCGAAGAGCTTGGCGGTCGAGAGGTGGCCCAGCTCGTGCCAGGCGATCGAGAACAGCAGGCCCGCGAAGAAGAGCAGGATGCCCAGACCCCACCACACCAATGTCACCGCTGAGCCTCCGTCATGCCGATCCCCAGTTCTGCTCGCTAGCCCGCTGCCAGCTCGCGGGCCCGGGCGCGTGCCCAGGTCTCCGCGTGGAGTACGTCCTCCACCGTGAGCGAAGTTCCCACCGTGTGTTCGGACACCACCTTCGCCACAGTGTCCACGATTCCGGTGAAAGGCAGCCGCCCGTTCAGGAAAGCGTCCACGCACTCCTCGTTGGCGGCGTTGAAGACCGCCGGGGCGGTCCCGCCGAGCGTACCCACCTCGCGGGCCAGGTCGACGGCCGGGAAGGCCTCGGTGTCGAGCGGGAAGAACTCCCAGGTGGCGGCCTTGGTCCAGTCGCAGCCGGGGGCGGCGTCCGGCACCCGGTCGGGCCAGCCGAGGCCGAGCGCGATGGGCATCCGCATGTCCGGCGGGCTGGCCTGGGCCAGGGTGGAGCCGTCGGTGAACTCGACCATCGAGTGGACGACCGACTGGGGGTGCACCACCACGTCGATCCGGTCGAACGGGACGTCGTAGAGCAGGTGCGCCTCGATCACCTCCAGGCCCTTGTTGACCAGGGTGGCGGAGTTGATGGTGACCACCGGGCCCATCGCCCAGGTCGGGTGGGCCAGCGCCTGATCCGGCGTCACCGCGGCCAGCTCGTCCCGGCTGCGGTTGCGGAACGGGCCGCCGCTGGCGGTGACCACCAGGCGGCGCACCTCGGAGCGGGTGCCGCCGGCCAGTGCCTGGAAGAGCGCGGCGTGCTCGGAGTCCACCGGCACGATCTGGCCGGGCTTGGCGACGGCCTTGACCAACGGGCCGCCGACGATCAGCGACTCCTTGTTGGCCAGCACCAGCACCCGGCCGGCCCGCAGGGCTGCCAGGGTGGGCCGCAGGCCGATCGAGCCGGTGATGCCGTTGAGCACCGAGTGGCACTCCGTCGCGGCCAGCTCGGTGGCCGCGTCGGGGCCCGCCAGCACCTCGGGCAGCGGACGTCCGGCCGCTCCGGCGGCGAGAGCCTCGCGCAGCGCCGGGACGGCGGCCTCGTCGGCCACCGCCACGGTGTGCACGCCCAGCCGGAGCGCCTGCTCGGCGAGCAGGGCGACCCGGCCGCCGGCCGCCGAGAGGGCGACCACCTTGAACCGGCCGGGATTGCGCAGCACCACGTCGATGGCCTGGGTGCCGATCGAGCCGGTCGATCCGAGGATCACCAGCTCCCGGGGACCCTCCGGGTCCCTGACGACGGGTGAGAAACGCAGCTGCGGGTGGGCGAGCGAAGTCATGCGCCCCATTGTGTCCTGTCCGACGGGGCGTTCACTGCCAGGCCCAGAGCGTCCCCTCGGCCTTGCCGTCCGCGGCCACCTCCCACTCGAAGACCCCGACCTTGCCGCGCAGCCCGGCGAACTCGGGCGAGGCGCTGGTGTAGATCAGCGCGCCGCGCCAGCTGTTGCCGCCGCTCTCGGTGAAGCTGCCGACGCCCCAGCCGTGCCAGGTGGCGTTCGCGCCGCCCGGTCCCATCAGCACGCCGTGGCCCTCGCCCTCCAGCGTCCCGTCGGCGCGCATCCGCCCCTCGTACGTCCCCATGTCCCGCACCTCGACGCCGAGCAGCGTGCCGCCCGCCGTGAACGAGGTCTCCACCGTCGGGGCCAGCCCGTGCTCTCCCCCGACCACCCGCCGAACGGTGATCGTCCCCGACTCCTGTCCGATGAGGTCACCCAGCATGACGACCTCCCTTCCTGTCCTTCCGGACTACGCCCGCCCGGAGGGGGTGTCAAGACAGGCCGATGCCCCGTCACCAGCGGTCGGTGACGGGGCATCAGAGGGTGACTCAGAGGTCGAGGCCGGTGAGGACCATGACCTTCTCGTAGGTGAAGTCGCCCATCGCGTACTTGACGCCCTCGCGGCCGACGCCGGAGTCCTTGACGCCGCCGTACGGCATCTGGTCGGCGCGGTAGGACGGGGCGTCACCGATGATCACGCCGCCGACCTGGAGGACCTGGTGGGCCTTGAAGGCGGCCTGCAGGTCGCGGGTGAAGACGCCGGTCTGGAGACCGAACGGCGAGTCGTTGACCAGCGCGAAGGCCTCGTCGGTGGACTCCACCTTGTGCAGCGAGAGCACCGGGCCGAAGACCTCGGCCTTGGCCAGGATCGCGTCCCCGGGCAGCTCGGCCAGCACGGTGGGGGCGTAGGTGGCACCCTCGCGGGTGCCGCCGGCCAGCAGCTTGGCGCCCTTGGTGACGGCGTCCTCGACCCAGGCCTCGACGCGCTCGGCGGCCTTCTCGTCCACCAGCGGGCCGACGTCCACCGCGTCGTCCGACGGGTCACCGGTGACCTGGGCGCCGACCTTGGCGACGACCTTCTCCACCAGGGCGTCGTAGACCGAGGCGTCGGCGATCACGCGCTGCACCGAGATGCAGGACTGGCCGCCCTGGTAGTTGGAGAACATCGCGATCCGGGTGGCGGCCCACTCCAGGTCGGCCTCGGAGGACCAGTCGGCGAGCACCACGGCGGCGGCGTTGCCGCCGAGCTCCAGGGTGACGTGCTTGCGCGGCACCGAGTCCATGATCTGGTAGCCGACCTTGTCCGAACCGGTGAAGGAGATCACCGGCAGGCGCTCGTCCTTGACCAGGGCCGGCATCTTCTCGTTCTCGACCGTCAGCACCGACCAGGAGCCGGCCGGCAGCTCGGTCTCGGCCAGGATCTCGCCGAGCACCAGCGCGGAGAGCGGGGTGGCCGGGGCCGGCTTGAGGATGATCGGGGCGCCGACCGCGATCGCCGGGGCGACCTTGTGGGCGACCAGGTTCAGCGGGAAGTTGAACGGGGCGATGCCCAGCACCACGCCGCGCGGGAAGCGCCGCACCACCGCGAAGCGGCCCACGCCGCCCGGGTCGGTGTCCAGCCGCATGGTCTCGCCGTTGGTCCGGCGGGCCTCCTCGGCGGCCCAGCGGAACACCGAGGCGGCACGGCCGACCTCGCCACGGGCCCACTTGATCGGCTTGCCGTTCTCGGCGGTGATCAGGCGGGCGATCTCCTCGGTCCGCTCGGTCAGCCGGCGGGCGACGTGGTCCAGCGCGGTGGCCCGCACGTGCGCGGGGGTGGCGGCCAGGGCCGGGGCGACCGCGACGGCGGCGTCCAGCGCCTCCTCGACCTGGGCGTCGGTCGGGATGCTGACCTTGCCGACCAGGCTGCCGTCGTACGAGTGGCGGACCTCGAACTCGGCGTCGCCCGAGGCCTTGCGGCCGGCCAGCCAGAACTCATGGGTGGTGGTCACGGTCGTACCGGCCCTCTCTGTCGTCGTGTGGTGCTCTACCGGAACCACGGTAGGGGCGCACCCGGGCGAGCAGGATTGGACACGGCGGCGAAGTGGCCCCGGCCCGCACTACCGACTGGCGTAGCGGTCCGTCAGGTCCGGCCCCGGCGCGGACCGGCGCGGGACCGGCCGGTCTCAGTCCTCGCCCGCGCGCAGCGCCAGCCAGAGCTCCATCCGGACGTCGGTGTCGTCCAGCGAGCGGCCGAGCAGCTCCTCGACCCGCTTCATCCGGTAGCGCAGGGTGTGCCGGTGCACGCCCAGGTCGGCGGCGGCCGCGTCCCACTGGCCGTGCCGGGAGAGCCAGGCGCGCAGCGAGGCGACCAGGTCGCCTCGGGCGGTGCGGTCGTGCTCGCGCAGCGGGCGCAGCAGTCCCTCGGCGAAGGCGGTGACGGCCTCCTCGCCGAGCAGCGGCAGCAGCGAACCGGCGCCGACCTCCTCGTGGTCCACCGAGCGGCGCCCGCCGCGCAGCGCGACCGCGAGGGCCCGCTCGGCCTGGGCGAAGGCGGTGCCCGCCTCCTCCACCGTGCAGGGGGCGGAGACGCCGAGCGCCACGCCCTCGTGCTCCTCGGCCGCGCCCAGGCAGGCCCGGTGGGCGGAGCCGCCGTCGGGGGCCAGCACGGTGAGGCGGGGGCCGTGCGGCCCCTCCTCGCGGGAGACCAGCAGCCGCTCGCCGACCCGGCTGCCGGCCTGCTCGGCCCGGTCGCCGAGCTCGTTCAGCGCCTCCGGGTCGCCGTTCGGGCCCAGACCGCCGACCAGCACCCGGACGGTGCCCTCGGGCAGACCGCCGAACAGCCCGGCCGCGACCTGACGGGCCGTCGCCGCCTCGCCGGCCAGCACCATGCCGAGCAGCGCGGCGCCCATCCGCTCCTCGGCCTGCCGCAGCTCGCGGGAGCGCTCCAGGGTGAGGGTGAGCAGGGCGACGGCCGCGTTCAGCACGTAGCGCTCGGTGGGGGTGATCCGGTCCTCGGTGCCGACCGCGAGGAAGCCGCGGGCGCGGCGGTCGGCGCCGAGCGACTGGACCACCACGTAGTCCTCGTCGGCGGTGTCGATGCCGGGGGCGCGGCCCTGGAGGGCGGCGCTGGACGGGGCCGGGCGGCGGCGCAGCCGGTCCACCTCGGCGGCCAGCCGGCCGGCCCGGCGGGCGGCCCAGTCGGGGGCGACGGCGGAGAGCGCGCCGGAGCCGTCGTAGAGCGCGGCCCAGCCGCCGAGGCGGGCGGCCAGGCGGCGGACCACCGCGGTGGTGCCGTCCTTGCCGAGCGCGGCCCTGGTCAGCTCCTCCTGGGCCTCGAAGCTGGTGGTGACGGCCTCGTACTGCTCGGCAGCGAGCGCGGCCGAGACGGCCTTGCTGATCGCGATGAACGGGGTGGCCTCCGGCACCCGCAGCAGCGGCAGGCCGCGCTGGGCGGCGGCGTCCACCAGGGCCTGCGGCACCTCGGTGTGCGAGAGCCCGACGCCCAGGCCGAGCCCGACCACGCCCGCGTCGGCCAGCCGGTGCACGTACGCCTGGAGCTTGGCGGCCGCCTTGCCCAGCTTGATGCCCGTGGTGAGCAGCAGCTCCCCGCCCTCCAGGAAGGGCGTGGGATCGTCCAGCTCGCTGGTGTGCACCCAGCGGACCGGCCGCTCCAGGTGGTCCGCGCCAGCGAGGACCGTCAGGTGGAGCGAGCTGTTGCGGACGACGGAGGCGAGTGTGGGGGGCATGGCACCTTCGGAGTGTTTGCCGCCGGGGACGCGCCGTTGCGGCCTGGCGAGGAGGGCTTCTCCTCCCATTATGGACGCTCCGGACAACGCGGCGGACCGAATCCTCCGGACCGTAGTCCGCCGTCCGGGCGCCGCTGCGGTACTCAGCCCCTCAGGTCGACCAGCAGCGGCGGGACCTGATCACCCGTCACCGAGGCCAGCGAGATCACCGCGTGCCCGCTCGGCAGCGCGTGCGCCAGGTCGGAGGGCGACCAGCGGTGCCGCTCGACGTCCCGCACGGTGACGCTCTCGGTCTGCGCGGCCGTGCCCGACAGCGCCTTGCGCAGGCCCCGGCCGGCCTTGCGGAACATCCCGCCGGAGGTGTCGGGGGTGTGCGTGACGGCGGTCTCGCGGACCAGGTGGGTGCCCCAGGCCTCGGAGAACAGCTTGCCGTCCCAGGGCGCGATACCGGGGAAGGCCATCCGGCAGCCGACCGCGCCGAACAGCGCGGTGCGCAGCGCCTCCGGCAGGTCCACCAGGGTGCGCAGCAGCAGCACCGCGCCCGCATTGGCCCCGCGCATGCCCTGCAGGCCGCGGATCACGTGCGCGTCCACCGCCGCCGAGGCGTCGTCCACCACCAGGCCGGCGAACAGCGCCCGCTCGGTACGGGCCGAGGCCGCCTGGACGAACTGGCCGGTGAGCAGCCGCGACAGCATCCGGGCGGCCTCCGGGTGGCTGCGCCCGGGCAGCTTCACCCGGACCCGCAGCGGGTGGTCCAGCGCCCGCATGGCGAAGGCCGGCCGGCCCGGGCCGTCGCCCGGGAAGTGCCCGGCGAAGGCCGGGCGGTCCAGCAGGGCCAGCCGGTCGGCGAGCAGCGCGCCGGGGTCGTCGGCCCGGCCGTGCTGGCGCTCCCGGTGCTGGAGGTCGGCCTCGTGCGGGGCCAGCAGGCCTTCGCCCGCGAGGACCTGACGGAGCGTCGCCCAGGCCTCCGGCTCACCACCGAGCAGGGCTCGCAGCTCCCGCACCCCGGGGTAGCGGCCGTGCGCGGCGTGGAACGGGCCGACGGTCTGCTGGAGCGCGGCCCGGGCGGACTCGCCGCGCGGCGAAAGCTCGTCCGGCAGCAGCGCGTCGGCCAGCCGGGCGGCCGCCTCGTCCACCTCGGCGGCGGCGCCGAACAGGTCGAGCCCGTACGGGGAGGACGGGTCGCCCGGGGCGATCACCACGTCGTACCAGTCGTCCGGGCCGAGGTCGGCCTCCGCGGCGCCGAGCACCACCGCGCAGGCGGTGCCGGCCAGCGCCTGGAGGCAGAGCGCCTCGGCCAGCGGACGGGCCAGCCCGGCGGTCTTGCCGGTGCCGGCCGGGCCGACCGCCAGCAGCGAGGTGCCGAGCAGGGCGGGGTCGAGGGCGAAGCCGGTGGCCCGGTGGGTCTGCGGGTTCTTCACCACGTCCTGGGCGGCGCCGAGCCGGACCTGACGGGTCAGCAGGTCGTGGCCGGGGCCGCGGCCGGTCAGGTCGCGGGCCTCGGAGGGGTGCGCGCAGGCGGCGCCGCCGCGGGCCGCGACCTCGTCGGTGAAGGCGGAGAGCAGCGCCGGGTCCTGCCGGACGGTCTCCCAGCCGCGCTGGATCCGGACGTAGTCGACGTCGCCGACCGGGCGGCCGTCCAGCAGCCGGGCCGCGTCGGCGCCGCCGCCGTGGCGCAGCGCGGCCCACGGGTCGGCCGGGCCGGCGGGCTCGGCGTCCTCGGGCGGCTGCTCCTGGGTGACGGTGCGGGCCAGCAGCGGGGCGACCCAGCGGCGCCAGACCTCGGGCCAGCGGCCCATCCGGCCGAAGACCCGGATCACCACGGCGAGCACCAGGCCGTTGACCACCAGCAGGGCGATCACCGAGGTGGCCTGGCCGAGGCCGTCCAGCAGGCCGAGCAGGTCCAGCAGCCAGAAGACCAGCTCGACGCCGTAGAGGTAGGCGATCCAGGCGACCACCGCGTTCAGCACCGCCCGCCACAGCAGCGGGGCGGCCGGGACGGCGGCGGCCTCGCGGTCGGCCTCGGTGCGCTGACGGTGGCTCAGCCGCCAGATGCCCGGGGCGAGTTCGGGTCTGGGCGCGCTCACCCAGGCGGCGAGGTCGAACGGTGCGACGCCGCGCTGCGGCGGCACCACGGCCTGGGCCTGGTCGGCCGCCCGCTGCCCGTAGGTCCCGTCCAGTCCCATGTGGCGGCCCCGCTCCCTCTGCCCGCGCTCCCCCGTTGGAAGGTCGGCACCAATGTAGTGGAGCGGGGGCTCGCCGTAACTGATCTCGGCGGGTGGCCGCCCCGGACAATTCGGGTGGCTGAGTGCTACCGAGTGGCGCATGCCCACCGGCCGTACCCGGCCGTAGCCTGCGAGGACCGCGCCTCGTAATTCCGGGCCCCTAGACATGGAGAACACACGATGAGCACTGCAACGCCGCTTCCGCAGGAGCGTCGCCTGGTCACCGCGATCCCGGGCCCGAAGTCGCAGGAGCTGCAGGCCCGCAAGCTGGGCGCGGTTGCGGCCGGCGTCGGCACCACCCTGCCGGTGTACGTCTCGCGCGCCGGCGGCGGCGTGCTGGAGGACGTGGACGGCAACTCGCTGATCGACTTCGGCTCCGGCATCGCCGTGACCAACGTCGGCAACAGCGCGGCCGCCGTGGTCGCCAAGGCCACCGCGCAGCTGGAGGCGTTCACCCACACCTGCTTCATGGTGACCCCGTACGAGGGCTACGTGGCCGTGGCCGAGCAGCTCAACGAGCTGACCCCGGGCGACCACGAGAAGCGCACCGCGCTGTTCAACTCCGGCGCCGAGGCCGTCGAGAACGCGGTCAAGATCGCCCGCGCGTACACCAAGCGCACCGCCGTCGTGGTCTTCGACCACGGCTACCACGGCCGCACCAACCTCACCATGGGCATGACGGCGAAGAACATGCCGTACAAGCAGGGCTTCGGCCCGTTCGCCCCCGAGGTCTACCGCGTCCCGGTCGCCTACCCCTACCGCTGGCTGACCGGCGCCGAGAACTGCGCCCCCGAGGCCGCCGCCCAGGCGATCGACCTGATCAACAAGCAGATCGGCGCGGAGAACGTCGCGGCGATCGTCATCGAGCCGATCCAGGGCGAGGGCGGCTTCATCGAGCCGGCCAAGGGCTTCCTGCCGGCCATCGTCGAGTACGCCAAGGCCAACGGCATCGTCTTCGTCGCCGACGAGATCCAGACCGGCTTCTGCCGCACCGGCCAGTGGTTCGCCTGTGACGACGAGGGCATCGTCCCGGACCTGATCACCACCGCCAAGGGCATCGCCGGCGGTCTGCCGCTGGCCGCGGTGACCGGCCGCGCCGAGATCATGGACGCCGCGCACGCGGGCGGCCTGGGCGGCACCTACGGCGGCAACCCGGTGGCCTGCGCCGCCGCGCTCGGCTCCATCGAGACCATGAAGTCCGAGGACCTGAACGGCAAGGCGCGGCACATCGGCGAGGTCATGCTCGGCCGTCTGCGCGAGATGGCCGAGAAGTTCGACGTGATCGGCGAGGTCCGCGGCCGCGGCGCGATGATCGCGGTCGAGCTGGTCAAGCCGGGCACCAAGGACCCGAACCCGGAGTTCACCGCCGCCGTGGCCAAGGCCTGCCACGCCGAGGGCCTGGTCGTGCTGACCGCCGGCACCTACGGCAACGTGCTGCGCTTCCTGCCGCCGCTGGTGATGCCGGAGCACCTGCTGGTCGAGGGCCTGGACATCATCGAGAGCGCCTTCGCGGCGGTCTGACCCACGGTCAGGTGAAGGGCCCGGTCCGCGCGGACCGGGCCCCTCCGCTTGCTCGCTCCGATGCGCTTGGCGGATGCTCACGGTGGATGCGCGCGCTGGATGCGCGCGCTG
>NZ_JBVJLD010000050.1:52998-68690 GCF_055584905.1 Kitasatospora sp. NPDC088742
GAAGGGCCCGGTCCGCGCGGACCGGGCCCCTCCGCTTGCTCGCTCCGATGCGCTTGGCGGATGCTCACGGTGGATGCGCGCGCTGGATGCGCGCGCTGGATGCTCGCGGTGGCTGCACGCGCAGTGGTGAAGATGCTGTGGCAAACCGCGCGGCCCGCACTGCACGGCCGGGTTCTGACGTACTGTCATGGCAGATGGACAGCGAGCCACACTCCTTACCGACGACGTCGACCGCCCCCTCGGGGGCAGCGGCAGCCGAGGACCGATCGACCGACCGTCCGGCCCACACCCCCCGGGGCGCACGGAACGGCGATCTCCCCAGCCGCCCCGGAGCTCTCCCCCCTGCTCCGGGGCGGCTCTCGCACGTCCTGGGCGGGTTCTGGCTCCCGGTGCTGCTGCTCGCGGTGCTGGCCGCGGTCTCGTGGCAGGTGGCCGCCGACGGCCCGCTGCTGGAACTGGACGACTGGGCCCGGCGCTCCACCCGGGCCGTCCGCCGGGGCCTGCACAGCACCCTGCTGAACCACCTGGGCGCCGGCCTGGCCGACCTCGGCGGGCCGCTGTTCGCGATGCCGGTGCTGTTCGGCGCGGCCGCGCTGGCCGCCTGGCGCGAGCGGCTCGCCGGACGGCGGCGCTGGTGGTACCCGCTGCCGCTGGCCGCGGCCGCCGGGCTGCTGGTGCCGCTGCTGGTGGTCCCGGCCAAGGCGGTCTTCGCCCGCCCCGGCCCGTTCGGCGTACCGCTGGCCGCCGACCAGCTCGGCTGGTACCCCTCCGGGCACACCGCCACCTCGGCCCTCGCCTACGGCACCGCCGCCCTGCTGCTCGGCTCCACCCTGGCCCGACCCCTGCGACTGCGGCTGTACGGGCTGACCGCACTGCTCTGCCTGGGCGTCGGGGCCGGGCTGGTGTGGAGCGACTACCACTGGCTGCTGGACGTGCTGGCCAGCTGGTGCCTGACCGGGACGGCGCTCTGGTGCCTGTGGCGGTACGTCATCCCGTGGGCGCGGCGCCGGAGCTGACCGGCGGTCAGCTCGGGCCGGCTGCTCGGCGGCTCTCTCTACTCGTCGGGGGCGTCGTTGCGCTGCACGGTGCCGGGGGCGCCGCTCTCGCGCTGCCACTCGACCACCAGCTCGTCGCGGCTGCCGAAGCGGACCAGGTGCCGGCCGACCACGTCCTCCAGCTGCGGGAGGCTCTCCTCGGCGCCCTCGACCACCAGCAGCAGCGCGCCCTCCTCGGCGGTCAGCGTGGCGGTGCCGGCGGTGAAGACCAGCTCGCCGCGGCCGCTCTCCTCGGACCAGTCGGCCTGGATCTTGCGGCCCATGTGGGCGGCCAGCTGCTTGCCGTAGCGGGACGGACGGTCCGTGGGGACACGGGCTTGGGAAACGGACATGTTCTCGCACTCTCCTCGTTTAAGATTAGGCCAGCCTAAGTGAATGGTGAGCCAAGCTCAAGGTATTTCCTCGGCGACACCTCGGAAGGCCCCTCGGCCGCCCCGATACCCTGGTCACCACCTACGCCCCAGGAGCCGCCCCCATGTCCGTGCCCGCCGCCGAGCCGCCCGCCGAGACCGCAGCGGACCTGGCCGACGCGCTGACCAGGGCGATGAAGCGGATCCGGCGGCAGACCATGGTGCGGCTGGAGCCCTACGGCATCACCCCCGGCCAGGCCAGGGCGCTGCGCACCCTGGCGCACGCCCCCGGCTGCGAGGGCCGGGAGACCATGCGGCTGAGCGAACTCGCCGAGCGCCTCCACATCGCCCCCCGCTCCGCCACCACCGTGGTGGACGCCCTGGAGGAGGCCGGCCTGGTCGAGCGCACCCCCGACCCGGACGACCGGCGGGCCGTGCGGGTGGTGCTGACCACCGCCGGGTACGGCGCGCTGGAGCGGATCGGCCTGGTCCGCCAGGAGGTCGCCCAGGAGTACTTCGGACCGGTCAACCGAGCCGAACAGGAGGCTCTGCTGCGGGCCCTGCGGCAGGCCGAACTCGCCTTCGAAGCAGCCCGGCCGGCCGACCGCGGCGCAGCACACCGGGACGCGGCGCGGCCGGACGCAGGGCACCCGGACGCAGGAGACCCGGACGCAGGACACCCGGCTTCACCGCGGTGAGGCCGATCCCGAGGACCACCAGCAGCGCCGCCCCGGCCCCCAGCGGGCTGACCCGCTCGCCCAGTAGCAGCCAGGCCGAGGACATCCCGAAGACCGGCACCAGCAGCGAGTACGGCGCCACCGCCGAGGCCTCGTAGCGGTTCAGCAGGAAGCTCCAGGCCATGAAGCCGAACAGGGTCGACCCCAGCCCGACGTAGAGCACCGCGCCGACCCCGGCCGGGCTCAGCGCCGCGAACGCCTCCCCCGCCGCCGAAGGGCCCTCGAACAGCAGCGAGAGCGCCAGCAGCGGCAGCACCGGCACCGCGCTCATCCAGACCATCCAGCGCAGCGCGTCGGCCGGCGCGGCCTTCTTGGTCAGCACGTTGGACAGCCCCCAGAACACCGCCGAGAGGATCACCAGTGCGAACGCCCCGACCGGGCCGTCCAGCCCCCGGTCCACCGCGGCCAGGCCGATCCCGGCGAAGGCGATCGCCAGCCCCGCGATCCGCTGCCCCGGCGGCCGCTCGCGCAGCAGCACGGCGGCGAAGACGGCCGTGAAGACCGCCTGGCTCTGCAGCACCAGCGAGGACAGCCCCGAGGGCATCCCGGCGTTCATCGCGAAGAACAGCAGCCCGAACTTGGCCACCCCGAGGGTCAGCCCCACCGCCACCACCCAGCGCAGCGCCACCCGCGGCCGTCCGACGAAGAACACCGCCGGGACCGCCACCACCGCGAACCGCAGCGCCCCGAACAGGAACGGCGGGAAGTGGCCGAGCCCGACGTGGATCACCACGAAGTTGACGCCCCACACGGCGGCGACCAGCACGGCGAGGGCGATGTGACGGGGGCTCATCTGCATGCCCGTCAGCATGGCCCGGCGCGATCGTGTAGCACCAGCGACTTGTCCTACCGGGAATGCTTTAGCATCACTGCACGATGCACTGCCACATGACGAACCGCCGCACGAAGAACCGCCGCACGAAGAACTGAGGAGGGGCTCCCGTGATGGACCTCGGACGGCTCCGCGCCCTGCACGCCGTCGCCGTGCACGGCTCGGTCGGCGGCGCGGCCGCCGCGCTCGGCTTCACCCCCTCGGCGGTCTCCCAGCAGATCGCCAAGCTGGAACGGGAGACCCGCACCGTGCTGCTGGAGAAGCAGGGCCGCGGCGTGGCCCTCACCGACGCAGCCCGCACGCTCGCCGACACCGCCCGCGAGGTGCTCGCCCTGGTCGAACAGGCCGAGGTCACCCTGGAGCGGCAGCGCGGCCGGGCCGTCGGCCGGCTGGTGCTCGCCTCCTTCGCCACCGGCGCCCGCGGCGTCCTGCCCGGCGCGCTCGCCGCGCTCCGGCGGGACTGCCCCGAGCTGGACGTCCGGCTGCTGGAGTCCGACCCCTACCAGGCCGCCGAACTGGTCGCCCGCGGCGAGGTGGACCTCGCGCTGGTCCAGGACTGGCCGACCGTGCCGCTCCTGGTCCAGGACGGCCTGTCCCGGCTCGACCTCGGCAACGACCCGGTCGACCTGCTGCTGCCCGCCGAGCACCCGCTCGGCGCCCTCACCGTGGTCCCCGTCCAGCGCCTGCTCGGTCAGCGCTGGACCAGCGTGCCGCCCGGCAACATCTGCCACGACTGGCTGGTGCGCACCATGCGGGAGGCCGGCGAGGAGCCCGACGTGGTCTACCAGGTCGGCGAGTTCGAGACCCAGATCGCGCTGATCGAGGCCGGCCTCGGCCTCGGCCTGGTCCCCCGGCTCGGCCGCGGCCCGCTGCCGTCCGGCGTGGTCGCCCGGCCCGTGGTGCCCGAGCCGGCCCGGCGGGTCTTCGTGCTCTGGCGGACCAGGACCAGCCGGCGTCCCGCCGTGGCCGCGGCCCTGGCCGCCGTCCGCGAGCAGTGGGACGCCACCCACTGACCCCGCGTCAGCTCCTGGCTCCGCGCCGGCCCCTGCTCCCGCACCGGCTCCTACTCGGCGAAGCCGATCACCAGCCACATGAACGCCACCCCGATCACCGTGCAGATCAGCGTGGTCCGGGACGGGTGCGGGCTGTGCGCCTCCGGCAGGATGTCCGAGGTCGCCAGGTAGAGCAGGAAGCCGGCGAAGAACCCCAGGTACAGACCGAGCGCCTGCTCCGGGATGGTGAACAGCAGCGTGATCGCCGCGCCCGTCACCGGCGCCAGCGCGTCCGCGCCGAGCAGGGCCAGCGCCCGGCGGCGGTCGTTCCCGTACATCCTGGTGATCGTGTAGGTGTTGAAGCCGTCCGCGAAGTCGTGCGCCACCACCGCGATCGCCACCACCGTGCCCACCGTGGAGCCCGCCTGGAACGCCGCGCCGATCGCGAAGCCGTCCATCAGACTGTGCGTCACCAGCGCACCGGCGGCGGTGAGCCCGACCCCCTGCTTACCGCTGTGCGCGTGGCCGTGGGAGTGCCCGTGGGAGTGGCTGCGGCCGTGCGAGTGCTCCGCGTACTCGGCCTCGTGGCTGCGGTGGATCGCCACCGCCCGCTCCACCACGTGGATCGCCAGGAACCCGGCCGCGAACATCAACAGCGCCTGCGGCACCCCGTGCAGCTCCTGCGGAGCCGCGTGCATCGCCTCCGGCAGCAGGTCGAATGCCACCACCCCGAGCATCAGCCCGGCCGCGAACCCCAGCACCAGGTGCCGGCGGTCCCCGACCCGCTGCGCCACCAGCCCGCCGAGCAGCGTCATCAGGAACGCCCCGGCGGCCACCAGCACCGCGGTCATCGACGGCCCTCCCGCTTGTCCGCTCCCGGTGGGGCCGGACGGCTGCGCGGACCGCTGCCCACGGGCGCAGACGCCCGGCCCGGACCGGAGCAAGGAGCCCCGGCCCTGCCGGCCAGCCTCTCCGCCGCCCGGGCCGGCCGCCCGCCGGACGGTCCGTCAGGGTGACGGTCCCTCACCTGCGGCCACCGGCCACCGATCCGCCTCACACCCACCCCGGCCCTCCTCGACACCACCCGAACGAAGCGCCCATCCTTCCAGCTCACCCGCCACCACCCACCACGGGGCCCGGACCGCCGACCTGGGCTTCCGCCCGGACTGCCAAGGACCCGTCGGCCCGGACCGCTCGGCGAGGCGGCGGCGCCGGTGCGGCCCGTCCCCCTCGCCGCCCGCTCGGGGCCCTGGCAATCTGGCCCCATGGGCAGCTTCCTCGGCCGGCGACGGCACCCCCGCTCCGCCGGCACCGCCGAAGCCGCGCTGGCCGGACTGCTCGCCGAGTGCGGACTGCTGCGCGAGCTCGCCGACTCGGCCGGGGTCCGGCTGGACGACGGCGAGGACTCCCTCACCGCCCTGGACCAACTGCTGCCCCGCTGGCGCGAGAACCCCGCGCTCTCCGAACGGCTGGGCAACGACGCCGGGCTCTACCTCGGCACCGTGCTGCGCCGCACCGTCCCCGGCACCCGCTGGCGCCTCGGCCCGGAGGACCGCCCCCTGCTGGTGCTGCCGGGCGGCCGCGAACTGGACGTCACCGCCCTCGGCCACGGCTGGGCCGACCAGGGCTCACCCCCGCTCGCCACCGCCTACCTCACGGCCACCGACGGCTGACCGGATCCGGCCGCCGAACCCGCCTGCCCCGCGCGCCGCGCCGCGCCGTCGCGGCCTCAGCCACCGACCCCCAGCCGCATCTCGAGCTGCGACTCGGTCAGTTCCCGCACCCCGTCCCCGTCCACCAGGTGGATCTGCGGCAGCTCCGCCGCCAGGTCCAGGGCCGCCTCCGCGAACCGACCCGTGGTCAGCCGCAGCCCGCGCTCCGCCCCCTCCTCCCGGACCGCCTCGGCCAGCGTCCGCAGCTCCGCCACCGCCACCTCCGCGCCGCCCCGGGGCCGGGACGCCCAGACCACCCAACGCCCGGGCAACGCGCTGCCCTCCTCGCCCACCGCCGTGGCCACCAGCCCGGCCGGGCCGCGCAGCCGCACGCTCCACTCCCCCAGCCCGCCCCTGGTCAGCAACTCCCGCACCAGGTGGGCGAACTCATGGGCCGACAGGTCGTCGGCCGTGGGCACCGTCATGCCCGCCTCGGCGCCGGGCTCCACCCCGACCAGGCCGTACGGGTCCGGCGAGACCGCCGCCGACAGCTCCCGCAGCCGCACCAGCGCCTCGTCCTGCTCGGCGTCCGCGTAGACACCGCCGTAGGCGCCGTCGTGCCCGAGGTCGTGGCCCGTGTCGTGTGCCGTGTCGTGCCCGGCCTCGTCCGGGCCCGCACCGGCCCACCCATCGCCGTCCGCCGACGGCAGCAGCCGGGTGCGGGCCAGCGCGTCCCGGTCCGCGTCCACGCTGAGCAGGCAGAGCGGGGCGCCTGACGGGGTGTCACGGAGCCAGCCGTTGAGCACGACGCCGGTCAGTATCTCGTCGGTGTCCACCGCGTCCGCCGCCTGGAGCGCGCGCAGGGCCAGCCGGGCGACCAGGCGCAGGTAGTCGTTGGCCCGGTCGGCGAGCGGGCGGGGCACCGGCTCGACGGTGTCCTCGGCGGTCAGCCGGTAGCCGTCCAGCGAGGGCACCAGGACGAGCGGCGGCAGGTCGAGGTCGAGCACCGCCGTCCTGGTCAGCGGGCGGAACACCGCCCGGCACGGGGCGGGCAGGTCCTGGGTCGCCCCCTCGGCCGCCGCCAACGCCCGCTCCAGCAGCGACTCCACGGCGGCCGGCTCGGCCAGCCGGTAGGCCCGGCGGCACTCCTCCAGACTGTCGTTGTACTCCCGCACCGCCCGGGCCCGGGCCTCCTCCAGGGCCTCGTGCGCCCGCCGCTCCGCCGAAGCGGCGTCGTCGGCCGCGGCCGCCCGGCCGGACCGCCACTCCCGCAGCGCGCGCTGGTGGCGCAGCCGGGCCTGCGCCAACTCCCGCTGGTAGCCGGAGTCGAGCAGTGGACGGCCCGCCGCACCGTCCGCTCCCGCTACCCCCTCCGCGCCCGCCGGCGGTCCGGGCACCGCCGGTGCGAAGTCCTCCCAGCGCGGCTCGGGGCCGTCCGGGCCGGCGTCCTCCGCGCCACCGGCGGCCGGGAAGGGCCGGGGGCGGTAGCTGCGCAGCTGGCTCTCGAAGTCCATCGCGGAGACCGGGAGCGCGGCCCGCCGCAGCAGGTCGGCCAACTGCTCGTGCTCGGCCCGGACGGCGGCGGTCCGCTGGTGGCTGAGCACGGCGGCCCGCCCGCGCGCGGCCACCTCGTCCTCCACCGGCTCCCCGGGGACGGGCGCCGCCCCCGGGCCGCCCGGCTCTCCCGGCCCGCCCGGACCGCCGTCCTCGGCGCCGAGGTCGCGGAACAGCGAGGCCAGGAAACCCGGTTGGAGCGTGGCGGCGGCGGTACCGTCCGACTGACCCTCAGGTGCGTACTGCATCGGTGGTCGTACCCCCAAGCTCGTCCGGCTGCTGTAAGGCATTGTCCACCGTCCGGGCCGACCGAGGGGCCGACTCCCGCTGCCGCACCGCTCCCTGGCGGCCCGTCAGTTCGTCCTGGTGTTGGTCAGGTGCAGCCCGATGTAGCCGACGTAGATCCTCCCGCTGCTCGAGCAGTCGTCCAGATAGTGCAGGCGGGGTGCGGTGCGACCGCCGCCGATCCGCAGGTGCGCACCCATGAACGCGCGCCGGGAGGAGTCCACGCACTCCGGCACCGGGAGCATCCGCTCGCGCTTCCACTTGGTGTGGCTCTCCACCGTCCGGGACTCGCCCCGGACCGCCTTGCGCGGCGGGAAGCGGTGGCAGCCGTCCGGGGTGTGCTCGCACCACTGCTTGAAGTCGCCGTGCGCCTCGCCCCGGACGGCCGCGGCCGCGTACTCCTGGAGCGCCGTCAGCCCCTCCCAGGTGAGCCGGGCCCAGCCGGTGCCGTCGCACTGGCCGTCCAGTGCCAGCGCCTCCTTCTGGTCACCGGTGAACTCCAGCAGCGGGAACTCGCCGAACCGGCCCACCAGTTCGCCGAAGGTGACCGGGCTGCCGTCCGGCGGGCGGGCGGTGCAGAGCCGGCCGGAGAGCACCTGCATCTGCGCGTTGGCCCGGCGCAGGGCGGTGCGCTGCTCCTCACCCACCGCGAGCAGCAGCCGCTCCCGGCGGCGCGAACGGTGCAGGCTGTGCCGCACCCGCTGCAGCTCGTCGGCCCGGGCCTGGTGATCGGCGGTGTCCACCACGCGCTCGGCCGCGCCCACCGCTCCCGGGCCGTGCCCGGCCCGCACCCTGGCCTCCGCCCGGGAGGCCGCCCGTGCCTCCGGCGACGGCTCGGCCGGCGGCTGGTAGACCGGGACGGCCGCCAACTGGGCGGGCAGCGGCAGCTCGGCGGCCAGCCGGCCCGGCTCACGGGCCAGCAGCGCGGCGGCCCGGCGGACGTCCTCCTCGATCCGGTGCCGGGGCAGCACGGGGTGCCGGCCGCCGTCCGCCCGCGAGGCCGGATCCACCTCGGGCAGGTAGGTGCGGACCGCTCCGCCGTAGACCTTGTGGTACTCCAGCGCGACGTTGAACAGCGGCAGCGCCTCGTGGTCCAGCAGGTAGAGCGCGGCCAGGCCGGTGAGCTGCCGGGTCAGCTGGCGGCCGGTGTCCTCCAGCCAGACGGCGGTGGTGGTCGCAGGCGGAAGGCTGGCCACCACCACGGGTAGGGTGCGCTCCGGATCGCAGAGCTCGTCGATCAGGGCCTCCACCCCGGCGGGCCGGACGACCCGGGGGGCGTCGCCGATCCGGACCGGGCCGTCGGAGGCGTCCAGCAGCGGCAGCAGCGCCCGGGCCAGCTCGGGCACCGGTACCCGGCCACCCGCCCTGAGGCCCGGGCCGGCCGCCAACTGCTCGGCCTCCAGCCGCACCCAGGTCGGCCCGGCGGGGCCGGCCGAGGCGACGGTGAGGGTCAACTGGTCGGTGCCGTGCGGGGCGGGGGTGCGCAGCCGGCGGCGGAGGTAGCCGCCGGGGGCCTCGCGCAGCTCGCCGAAGTCCCGGTCCAGCAGGACCCTTTCGCCGAGGCGCAGGCGCTCGGCCGGAAGCTCGGAGGTGCTCGGCGGGGGTTCGTCCCGCCCCTCGCGCTTGAGCCAGCCGGCCAGCAGCTGGTCCGCCAGGGCGGCCACCTCCTGGCGGGGGCGTGGGGTGGTCAACGTCATCCGGTACGGCGTGGGGCGGTCCAAGCGGCCTGCCTGCGGAGCGGGTTGGCCCGCTCGCGGTCCTGCTGATCGGCTCGTGGACTCTGCCTGGCTGTGATGTGGCGTCATGCGAGGTACCTCCCGTGGTGCGGGGTGGTTGGGGTCTGACGTCCTCCGTCTGCGGGGTGGTCGGGCGGCGCCGCGCCGGACTTCGGCGCGGTTCCTTGTTCCAGGAAACGCAGGTGCCCGGAGCGGAAGTTCCAACTCCGGGCATGGTTAATTCGTTCGAGTGTCACTCGGTTTTGGCCCGCGCCTGCTGGGCCAGACTCTTGGGCTGGGCTCCTCGGCCGGTCCGAGGACTCCGTCAGGTCCCGCGGTCAGGCCTCCACCGGCACCTCGACGAAGTCCCGGCCCGCCGCCTCGGCGGCCGCCGCGCCCCCGGTCGCCTCGGCCAGCCAGACCTGAAACCCCGTCACCCCGGCCTCCGGCACGCCGACTTCGATCCGCACCCCGTCCGCGCCGTACGCCAGGTCCCGCACCACGTACCCGGCCGCCCGCAGGTCGTTCTCCAACCGCCCGGCCCGGGTGTGGTCGGTCTGCACCGCGAGCACCGCCACCGGCCGGCGCTCCAGCAGCCCGAGCGCGTCCACCGCCTCGGAGACCGCGCTGCCGTACGCCCGGACCAGCCCGCCGGCGCCCAGCTTGATGCCGCCGAAGTACCTGGTCACCACCGCCACCGTGTCGGTCAGACCGCGCCGGCGCAGCACCTCCAGCATCGGCACCCCGGCGGTGCCGCCGGGCTCGCCGTCGTCGCTGGACCGCTCCCTCGGCTGCTCGCCGCCCACCACGAAGGCGGTGCAGTTGTGCCGGGCGTCCCAGTACCGCTTCCGGATGCCGGCGATGAACGCCTGCGCCTCCTCCTCGTCGGCGGCCCGGGCGAGGTGGCAGATGAACCGGGACTTCTTGATCTCCAGCTCGTGCACGCCGGAACCCCGAACGGTGAGGTAGCGCTTGGGGGTCGGCTCCGACATGGGGCGGTGGGTCTCCAGACACGAGAAAAGCCGGCAGGGACGGTGATCGTCCCTGCCAGCTTAGGCGGGGCCGCCGCCGGACCGGGCGCAGGCCGGCACCGGCACGACCCCGTGCGGGCCGCCGCGAACGGCTCTGAACGGCCGCCCGCAGACCCGTGGTTCAGCGGCCGGCCAGCGCGTCCAGCTGCTTGCGGTCCAGACCGGTCAGGCCGGTGACCTCGTCGAGGTCCACCGCGCCGCAGTCCAGCCCGCGCAGCACGTAGCCGCTCAGGGCGCGTGCGGTGGCGGGCTCGTCCATCACGTCGCCGCCGGCCTTGGCGACGTACGCGGCCAACCGTGCCGCAGCCGCCTTCAGGCCCTCGCGGTAGAAGGCGTAGACCGCGACGTAACGGGTCGGCAGGTGCGCCGGGTGCATGTCCCAGCCCTGGTAGTACGCCCGCGCGAGCGAACGGCGCACCAGGCCGTGGTGGAGCTTCCAGGCCGCGTGCACCTGCTCGGTGCCACCGGTCGGGATCACGTTGGTGGAACCGTCCGAGAGCCGCACGCCGGTACCGGCCGCCGCCACCTGCATGACCGCCTTGGCGTGGTCGGCCACCGGGTGGTCCATGCTCTGGTAGGCGGCGCTCACCCCGCAGGAGGCGCTGTAGTCGAAGGTGCCGTAGTGCAGACCGGTGGCCCGTCCCTCCGCCGCCTCGATCATCAGGGCCACGGTGGCCCGGCCGTCGGGGCCGAGGATCGCCTGGGTGGTCTCGATCTGGATCTCGAAGCCGATCCGCCCGGCCGGCAGCCCGGCCCGCCGCTCGAAGTCCTCCAACAGCCGGACCAGCGCGGTGACCTGGGCGGCGTAGGTGACCTTGGGCAGGGTCAGCACCAGCCCGTCGGGCAGGCCGCCCTCCGCGACCAGGGTGGAGAGGAAGAGTTCCAGGGTGCGGATGCCGCGTGCCCGGACGGGCGCCTCCATGCACTTGATCCGGATCCCGATGTACGGCGGGGCGGTGCCGTCCGCCACGGCGGCGGAGACCAGCCTGGCGGCGCGCACGGCCTCGGCGTCCTCCTCCGCGTCCGGGCGCGGGCCGTAGCCGTCCTCGAAGTCGATCCGCAGGTCCTCGACCGGCTCCCGCTCCAGCTTGGCCCGGACCCGGGCGTGGACGTCGGCCAGCAGCTCGTCGTCCGGCACGCCGAGCGCCCGCGCGAGCTGGGCGGGGGTGGCGGCGTGCTCGTCGAAGGCGGCCAACGCCTGGGCGCCCCAGCTGCGGACGGTGTCGGCGGCGAAGGCGTCGGCCGGGACGTAGACCGTGTGCACCGGCTGGCGGCTGCCGTGGTCACCCGGGTAACGCCGCGTCAGCTCGGCGTCGACCGGGGCGAGCAGCTCCTCGACGGCAGCCAGGGCCGCCCCGGAGAACTCGACGGACTGGCTACCGTCCTTGGCCTGCTTGGCCTGCGACATGCGGAACCCTCCACGCCTTCAACAGTTTGTTGAGGCGAAGGTAACGGCGCGGCTCGCGGACCGTCAATGGCGGATCCTCCGACAGACCTCAGCCGAGGCCCAGCTCCATGAAGCGTTCGTTCAACTTGGGCCAGACCCGCTCGACGTCCTTCGCGACCACGGAACCGTCCCGGCCACTGCCCTCGAGGCCGTACTCCATGGTCAGGAAGTCGGCCAGCTGCCGGGGGTCCGGCTGCTGCTCGAACTTCTCGATGTACCGGGTCAGCGCCTCGAAGCAGACCTCGGGATCCAGCGGAAGCGCCGGGCCGACCGGACGCCGCTCCGACTCGGCGGGCACCTCGGCGGCCGCCTCCTCCTCGAACGGCAGCTCCTCCACGTACCCGGCCGGCACCCCCTGCGGGGCCAACTGCTCCAGGCGCACCGGACGCCGCGACGCCGCCTGCTCCTGCGGCTGGGGCTGCGGCTCCTCCACGGGCACAGCGGACACCGCGGGCTCGGCCTGCGGCTGGGGCGCCTTGAACCAGGGCGACGGCTGCCCCGGCACCCGCGCCGTCTGCACCGGCTCGCTCGGCTGCGCCGGGGAGCGGACCGCCCGCGCCGTCCACACGTTCAGGTCCGGCTCGGTCGGCACCGGCCGCACCTCCGCCGCGGCCGGGTCCTGCGCGTCCCGCAGCCGGACCGCCGCCAGCTTCGCCAGCGTCGGTGCCGCCAACGCCGCCGTCACCTGGGCATCGGACACGGCCTGCGCATCGGTGACCGGCCTCTCGTGCACAGGTGCCTGCTGAGCGGGACCCTCCTGAACGGGAACCTGCTGAACGGAGGCCTGCCGCGCCAGAGCCTGCTGCTGAGCCGGAGCCGCCTGCACCGCCCGGCCGCCTGCGGCGGCGGCAGCAGCCACGGCGACGGGGGCGGCGGCGGGAGCGTCCTGACCCGGTGTCACCTGAACCGCCGTCACCGGCAGCGCCCGGCCACCGGCCTGACCCTCCGCCGGGGAGCCCTCCAGCGGACCGTCGATCCGGTCCAGGATGCTCGGGTCAAGCGGGACCCCGTACTTGGCGAGCTTCAACGGCAGCAGCGCCTGGAACGGCGCCGACCGCCGCCAGCCCCGGCCGTACCGGAACCGCAACTGCGCCCGGTACACCAGCCGGTTCTGCTCCAGCCGGACGGTCTCGTCGTACGAGCGCAGCTCCCAGAGCTTCATCCGCCGCCACAGCCGGAAGGTCGGCACCGGTGACAGCACCCAGCGCATCAGCCGGACCGAATCCATGTGCCGGTCCGCGGTGATCGCCGCGATCCGCCCGACCGCGTGCCGGGAGGCCTCCACCACGACCACGAACAGCACCGGGATGACCGCGTGCATGGCCATCCCCAGCGGATCGCCCCAGGAGGCGGCGGCGTTGAAGGCGATGGTGGCGGCCGTCAGCAGCCAGGCCGTCTGCCGCAGCAGCGGGAACGGGATCCGCAGCCAGGTGAGCACCAGGTCCAGGGAGAGCAGCACCACGATGCCCGCGTCCACGCCGATCGGGAAGGCGTAGGAGAAGGCGCCGAACCCCTTCTCCATCGCCAGGTCGCGCACCGCGTTGTACGAGCCGGCGAAGCCGATGCCCGAGATCAGACAGGCTCCGGCCGCGACCACACCGAGCAGGGCGCGGTGGGCGCGGGTGAGGGACGGACGTGCCATTCGATGATCAACCCCTGGGATTCGGCGGCTGCCGGACTCGGCCGTTGCTACCGGATCCCACCGTCGAGGTTCGGGACCACCGCGCCGGCGACCGTCTCGGCCCACCGGATACTACTCGTACGGGCGTTCAGTCGCCGCGCCGCCCTCCGGTCTGAACCACCTCCGTGGGCGTGCCGTTGAGGTGCGCCAACACCGCCAGCACACGGCGGTTGGCGTCGTCCGCCGGCGCCAGCCCCAGCTTGGTGAAGATATTGGCAATGTGCTTGGCCACCGCCCCGTCACTGACCACCAACCGGCTCGCGATGGCCGAGTTGGAACGCCCCTCCGCCATCAGCCCGAGCACCTCGCGCTCGCGTGGCGAGAGGCACTGCAGGGGCTGCGAACGCGACCTGCTCTCCAGCAACTTGGCGATCACGTCCGGATCCATCGCCGTCCCACCGGCCGCCACCCGGCGGATCGCGTCCACGAACTGGTCGGCGTTGAACACCCGGTCCTTCAGCAGGTACCCGATCCCACCCGTGCCGTCCGCCAGCAACTCCCGCGCGTAGAGCTGCTGGACGTGCTGCGAGAGCACCAGCACCGGCAGACCCGGGATCTCCCGACGGGCCGCCAGCGCTGCCTGCAGACCCTCGTCCGTGAGCGTCGGCGGCAGCCGGACGTCGACCACCGCGACGTCCGGCCGGTGCTCCAGCAACGCCGACAGGAGCTCGGGCCCGGTCTCCACCGCCGCGGCGATGGTGAACCCGTGCGCCTCCAGCAGCCGGGTCAGCCCTTCTCGAAGGAGGTAGAGGTCCTCGGCGAGGACAACGCGCACGGCAGCTCCATGGTGATGGTGGTCGGACCGCCCAGCGGACTGCTGACGGACAGGACACCGTCGAAGGTACCCAACCTCCTCTCGATGCCCCGCAGTCCACCGCGGGGCGCCTTGGTCGCGCCTCCCCTGCCGTCGTCCGTGACCGTCACCCGCAGCCGGCCCGCCCGGTGCAGGATGTCCACCCAGACGTGCTGCGCGCCGGAGTGCTTGGCCGCGTTCACCAACAGCTCGCTGACCGAGAAGTACACCGCCGCCTCCATCGGCAGCTCCGGCCGGGAGGGCAGACCGACCGTCACCTCGACCTCCTGGGTACTGTCCAGCGCGAGGGCACGGACCGCGTCCCCCAGCCCGCGCTCGGCCAGCACCGGAGGGTGGATCCCCTTCACCAGGTCACGCAGCTCCTGGAGCGCCTTCGCCGAGGACTCCCGGGTCTCGGCCAGCAGCAGCTTGGCCGCGTCCGGGTCGCTCTCCCACAGGTGCTCGATCGTCCCGAGCGTCAGCCCGATCGACACCAGACGGGCCTGGGCCCCGTCGTGCAGGTCCCGCTCGATCCGCCGCAGCTCCGCCGCCTGGCTGCCCACCGCGTCGGCCCGAGTCTCCGTCAACTCCTCCACCCGACGGGTCAGTTGAAGGTTCGAGGTCCGCCCGTTCGGATCGAGGACGCGCCGCGCCAGATCGGCGTGCACCCGCAGTGCGTGAGGCAGCAGTGCGAGCGCGGACGCGACCAGCGCGCCCCCGAAGACCATCGAGATGAGGGTGGCCCCGCCGCCGGACACCGGCCCGTAGTTCTGATACGTCATGAACCCGCTGAACCCGAGGATCACACCGCCGAGCCCGAGACCCACCACCGGCCCCAGCACGACGAACACCGCGACGGGATTCACCAGCAGCCAGACCATCTCGGCCCGGGTTGCCGGATCCCTCAGCGACCAGTGCACCAACTGCACCGCCCTGGCCACCCCTTGACCTCGGTGGTACGAGTAGCCCGTCCACCAGTACCCGCGCTCGTCCACCTCAAGCTCGGGCCGCGCCGTGTACGCCACCGGCACCCTGATCCCGCACCAGCGCTCGATCTGCGAACGCGTCCATCCCGCGTTCAACCGAACCGCCGGCGAGGCCATCAGCAGGGCCGCGGCCAACGCCAACAGGAAGGCGACCAGTGCCCCAGGATCGCTGTACCCCGTGACCGCCAGCACCGTGCCGCTGACCAGAAGCGCCCCGAGAACCGGCGCCACCACCCCGGGCGCCGAACTGGCCACCACCACCGCCAACCACCCGATGGAACCGACCCCGGAACGGAGCTGGTCCACGGCAGCGCGGTACAGCGGGGCGGCGGGCTTCGGAGGACTGACTGTGGTCACCTGACGGCTCCTGGAACGTGACTGACTCGGCTTACGGTCATCAGTGTTGCCCGGGGGCAGGTGGCGGCGCACTGGTCATCCCTCCCCAGTTCGGGGTGGTGCTAGGTCCACCCTCCGCGCCGGCTCATTTCGGCCCGGAAATGCGAAAAGGCCCCCCGGCATAAGCCGGGGGGCCTTTTCTGAAAGATTGTTCGGCGGCGTCCTACTCTCCCACAGGGTCCCCCC
>NZ_JBVJLD010000051.1:0-67699 GCF_055584905.1 Kitasatospora sp. NPDC088742
GCACGGGAGAGAGGGGCACCTACCGGTGTCGTACCGGCGGGTGCCCCTCACCCTTGGTACGTCAGGCCTGCTCGGCCTCGACGGCCGGAGCCTCGGTGACCTCGGCAGCGGGGGCCTCGACGGTCTCGGCAGCCTCAGCGGCCTCGGCGGCCGGAGCCTCGGTGACCTCGGCGGCGACCGGGGCCTCCTCGGCCTTCTTCTCGCCCTCGAGGAGGTCCTTCTCCCAGTCGGCGAGCGGCTGGTCGGCGCCCGGCTCGGCCTTGACATCGCCCTTGGCGACACCGGCGCGGGACTTCAGGCCCTCGGCGACGGCGTCGGCGATGACGCGGGTCAGCAGGGTGACGGAGCGGATCGCGTCGTCGTTGCCCGGGATCTTGTAGTCGACCTCGTCCGGGTCACAGTTGGTGTCCAGGATCGCGACGACCGGGATGTGAAGCTTGCGGGCCTCACCGACCGCGATGTGCTCCTTCTTGGTGTCCACGATCCAGACGGCGCTGGGCACGCGCTGCATGTCGCGGATACCGCCGAGGGTCTTCTCGAGCTTGGTGTGCTCGCGCTCGAGGACCAGGAGCTCCTTCTTGGTGAGACCGGAACCGGCCACATCCGTGAAGTCGATCTCGCCGAGCTCCTTGAGGCGCTGCAGACGCTTGTAGACGGTCGAGAAGTTGGTCAGCATGCCGCCGAGCCAGCGCTGGTTCACGTAGGGCATGCCCACGCGGGTGGCCTGCTCGGCGATGGCCTCCTGGGCCTGCTTCTTGGTGCCGACGAAGAGGACGCTGCCGCCGTGGGCAACGGTCTCCTTGACGAACTCGAAGGCGCGGTCGATGTAGTTCAGCGACTGCAGGAGGTCGATGATGTAGATGCCGTTGCGCTCCGTGAAGATGAAGCGCTTCATCTTCGGGTTCCAACGACGGGTCTGGTGACCGAAGTGGACGCCGCTCTCCAGCAGCTCCCGCATCGTGACGACGGCCATGGCCGTGCTCCTTGTGCTCTGCCCGGCGCGCCGGGTCCTTGCGGACCGCGGGGTGCCAGGGGTTCTCGGTTGTTCCGTGCCGGTCGGGCGACCGTCACGCCTGACGCCCCGGACGTGCCGAGCCACTCGGCCTGGCGTCGATCGGGACCGGGGTCCTGACCGCACCGGGCTCGGCGGACCGAGCGGCACTCACACCGGGCTGGCGGCCTCCTCGCGGGGTGGCCTGACCGCCGGTGGCGGGGCGTGCGAAGTCGACCCGGGAGACCGGGTCGCGTGTGAAGTGTACGGGAAGCCCCGAGCGAGGAGCGACTCCGCCGGTGAGGGGCTCGGGCCCGAGGGCGGCCCGACTGTGGCCCAGCGAGTGCCCAGCGATGGCCGAAGGGTCGTTGGAGGGTGGCCGGCGGGGCGATCGGGGCGCGGAGGTGGGGCGGAGTACTGAGATCCATCGGGCGCCTGATCGCCTCGGGTTCACCCCTGCGGGGGACGGCGGCTGTCCACAGGGCGGCCTTGTCCACAGGGCGGGGCCTGGTGGTGGTCCGGGGCGGGGCCGATCGGGAGTCTGCACGGCATGACCGATCCTTCCGCCTGTCGTGTGATCCCGCTCCAGCTGCCCTCCTCCCGTCCGCGTTCCCGGCCCTGGCCCCGGTTCGGCTCCCGAGGCCGAGCCTGGGGGCGGGAACGAGGGCGGGAACGGGGGCGGGGCCACGCTCCGGCTCTTCCCGGCGGGCTCGTCCTGACAGCCGGCGGGCCCGGCTCCGGGCCACCGGGCAGGCCCGACCGGCGGCTGGTCCTGCTGCTGGCCACCTTGCTGACTGCAGTGCTGCTGGTCGGGCTGGAGCCACCGGCCGCCCATGGAGCGGCGCGAGAGACGGCGGGCCTCGACCTGCCGGCCAGCCGCCCTGTCGTCGGGCCGGGGCCCGGACGGGCCTGGCCGGTGGGTGGGAGGAGCGGGCTGCTCCAACGGTTCGACCCACCACCGGTTCGCTGGGCGGCCGGCCACCGGGGCGTCGACCTGGCGGCCTCGGTCGGCGACACCGTCCGGGCGGCCGCGCCCGGGGTGGTCTCGTTCTCGGGGACGGTGGGTGGCCGCCCGGTGGTGACGGTGACTCACCCCGGCTCGGGGAGCCCGGCGTTGCGGACCACCTACCTGCCGGTCACCGGCGTCCCGGTCGGCACGGCGGTCTCGGCCGGACAGCCGATCGGGGTGCTGGCCACCGGGGCCGGGCACTGCGCCAGCGGCTGCCTGCACTGGGGGCTGCTGCGCGGGAAGCGCTATCTCGATCCGCTGGCCCTGCTGGGAACCGGGCGGGCCAGACTGCTGCCGCTCGACGTGCGGTGAGGCGCGCGGACGAATCATCGCGTCGCGCTGCGGGGCCGCCCGCCAAGCGCCGAGGGCGGCCTCCGTCAGTCCGTGGCCGGGGTGTCGGCGGGCGGCTCGACGGTAGTGGTGCCGTCAGCCGCCGCGCGGTGCGCCGGACAGACACCGTGCAGCACCATCGAGACGGCGGAGTCGGAGACCGGACCGGGGCCCGGACCGGTCGGCCGCTCGGCCTGCCGGACGGCGGCCTCGACCACTCCCTGGAGGAGTGCGGCCGCCACCCTTGGCTGATCGTGCCCGAGGTCCTCCAGGGCCCGCACCACCAGGTCGACCAGGGTGTGGTGGGCCGCCCGGATCCGCTCCCGCGCCGCATCGCTCAGTTCGAGCGCCGAGATCGCCACGACCGCTCGGTGCCGGGGATCCGCCGCAAGGGCGAGCTGCCCCCGGACATAGGCCTCGACCTTCTCCTCCGGGGCGTCGGAAGCGGCCATCCCCGCCTCGATCTCGGCGGCCCAGAGCGGGAAGTCGATGGCGCAGAGCTCTTCCACGACCGCTGCCCGCGAACGGAAGTACTCGTACACCGAGGAGCGCGCGAGACCGGCTCGCGCCGCGAGGGTGGGGAAGGTCAGCGCCTCCATGCCCCCCTCGGTGAGCAGCGTGCGGGCAGCGTCGAGCAGCGCTGCGTGCTGCAGCTGGCGATGCTCGGCCACGGTGGCCGCCCGGATCTTAGGCACGCTCCTACTGTACGGAGCCCGGAGCGCTCCGGTGACCGGGCCTCGCGAATCCGTCAGAGCATGCCCCGGCGCATCCGGCGCACACCTCCCGACACGCGCTCGACCATTGGGCTGCGCCGACGGCGGCCAGCCGACCCACCGCTCCCGGCTGCCCGACTGCCCAGCTGCCCAGCTGCCCAGCTGCCCGTCAGCAGATCTCGGAGAGCTTGGCCCGGAGCTGGATCACCGACTTGGTGTGGATCTGGCTGACCCGGCTCTCCGTGACGCCGAGCACCTGCCCGATCTCGGCCAGAGTGAGCCCCTCGTAGTAGTAGAGGGTGACCACCGTCTTCTCCCGCTCCGGGAGGGTGTTGACCGCCGTGGCCAGCAGCCGGCGCAGCTCCCTGTCCTCCGCCACCTCGACGGGGTTGTCGGCTCCGGTGTCCTCCAGGGTGTCCATCAGGCTCAGCCGGTCACCTCCGTCACCGGCCGGGTGCAGCAGCTCGTCCAGGGCCACCACGTTGGCGAGCGAGAGCTGACTGAAGATCGCGTGCAGGTCCTCGATGGCGATCCCCATCTCGGCCGCGACCTCCGGCTCGTGCGGGGTGCGGCGCAGGCGCGCTTCCAGCGTGGCGTAGGTCCGCTCGACCGCCTTGGCCTTCTGCCTGACGGAGCGTGGGATCCAGTCCAGCGCCCGGAGCTCGTCGATGATCGCGCCGCGGATGCGGCTGATGGCGTAGGTCTCGAACTTGATCGCGCGATCGATGTCGAACTTCTCGATCGCGTCGATCAGGCCGAAGACCCCGGAGGAGACGAAGTCGGCCTGCTCGACGTTGGCGGGGAGCCCGACCCCGACCCGGCCGGCCACGTATTTGACCAGTGGCGAGTAGTGCAGGATCAGTTGCTCCCGCAACCTGGCGTCGCCGGACTCCTTGTAGGAGCGCCAGAGCACCTCCAGGGCTGACCGTTCGTCAGTGGCCGCACCCTCTGGGGGAACCGCCGCCCGCTCTCGCCGGGCGGCCGGTGGACGGACTGCCGTCTGGGCAGCCTCCTCCACGTTCCCCCTGGCGTGTGCCCGGCCCGCCTGCCGGGTCACGCCCATCACGCCTGCTGCCTTGGCCGGTCCCTCGGCGGCCGGGCGCACCTCGGCCCCCGACCCTGGCCCTCCCGAGGACCGGAGGCCACCGGTCACCCTGTGTCCGGGAATGTGTGTGGGCATACGTTGGTCTGCGCCGTTCTGCCGAGTCATGTGCTGATAGGGAAGCCAGTGGGAGCGTAGCGTGATCGAGTCGCTGCACAGTGCTACCGCCACTCGGTCGTCCCCCGATCCGGTGGTGCGCTCGGCGCGTCGCGCTCCACCGGACCGGCGGGTCGTCATCCCCGTCCGGACCTCGCCCGGCGCGCCAACCGCCAGTGCGCACCGCACCTCTCGACGAAGCCGAGGGACCCCAACTCGTACAGCCGCTGCTGGACTTCGTCCTGCGACAGGCCGGCCTGCCGCGCCAGCCGCTCGAGCGGCGCGCCCTCGGCGGTGGCCGGGACCGCCTCCAGCACCTTGGCCACGTTCGGGGTCAGCAAGTCCCGTGGAAGGACCGGTCCTGATCGGCGCGGCGCGAGGTCGTCGCCGATCGCCCCGATCAGCTCGCTGACCTCCGCGGCATCGGTGACCAGGGTGGCCGCGCCGCTGCGGATCAGTGCGTGGACCCCGGCCGAGAGTTCGGAGGTGACCGGGCCGGCCACGCCCATGGTGTGCCGGTTGAGGTCGCGGGCCCGGCGGGCGGTGCTCAGGGCACCGCTGCGCAGGGCCGCCTCCACCACCACGGTGCCCCGGGTGAGGGCCGCGATGACGCGGTTCCGGAGGACGAAGCGGAACCGGTTGGGGTGTTCACCCGGGGGCAGTTCGCTCAGCAGCAGCCCCTGCGCCGCGATCCGGGCGATCAGCTCGGAGTTGCCCGCCGGGTAGGCCACGTCCACCCCGCTGGCCAGCACAGCGAGGGTCACTCCACCGACCGCGAGCGTGCCCCGGTGCGCAGCCGCGTCGATCCCGTACGCCGCTCCGGAGACCACCACCCAGCCGCGCTCGGCGAGTTGGGCGGCGAGCTCTCCGGCCACGTGGGCTCCGTACGAGGTACAGGCCCGGGCCCCGACCATCGAGACCGACCGCAGAGCGAGCATCCGGAGGGAGCCCGAGCCCCTGACCCAGAGGCCGACCGGCCGGCCGTCTCCCAGGTCGTCGAGTTGGGAGGGCCACTCGGTGTCGCCCGGAATGATGAACCGTCCACCGAGTGACCGCACCCGTTCCAGGTCACCGTCGATGTCGATGAGCGGCAGTCGGGCCCGGTAGGCGGCGAGGCGGTCGGCGTCCACGTCCAGGTAGCCGGGCTCCGCCCGACGGTGGATCGCCTCGATCAACCTGACCGCGCCGACCTGTCCGAGCCAGCGGCCGATCACGGCGTCGCCCGGCTCGATGAGGCGGGAGAGCGCGACTCTCGCACGCCGCTCGGGGTTCTCCTGCCACGGATGAGGGTGGGTGCCGTCACCGGCACAGTCCTCGACGCTGTGCCCGGTCTCGGGCAGCGGCCTGGCCTGCTGCCCGGTCTGGGCCTCGGACTTGGCTTCGGGCTGGTCCTCAGGCCGGGGCTCCGATTCGGGCTCGGCAACGGTGGGTCTGATGCGGTTCACCTGCACCTCCACGGTGTCGGCGGAGTTCTGGACGGCTCGGCCAAGAAGGCTGCGCGGGGGTGTCAGGACTCGCTCTCGAAATAGCTGTCCGGCTCCTTGTCAGGGTGGGTCGGCCGGTCCGTGGTGGTGAGTCCGCGTTGGACTCCCGTCCGCAGCTGCAGCGCAGCCCGGACATCGACCCTGGTCGGGCTGGGGTGTCCGCACAGGTCCGCTACCGTCCAGGCGACCCGGAGCACGCGGTCCAGCCCGCGGGCGGTCAGCAGGCCGCGTTCCAACTCCCGCTCCGCGTCGATCAGGGCGCCAGGCGCCAACTGCCAACGGGTCCGGAGGGTGTGGCCGGGGACCTCCGCGTTGGTGCGCCACGGCATCTCGGCCATCCTGGCCGCGGCTCGCTCGCGAGCGAGCCGCACCCGGGCGGCGACCTCACGGGTGCTCTCCGCCTTCCCCTCACGCCCCATCAGCTCGGCCCTGGTCACCGGCGCCACCTGAACCTGGAGGTCCACCCGGTCCAACAACGGGCCGGAGAGCCTGCCCTGATAACGGCTCACCATCGTGGGCGTGCACTCGCACCCTTCGCCCCGACGAGAATGCCTGCCACAGGGACAGGGATTGGCCGCGAGGCAGAGTTGGAACCGGGCCGGCAACCGGACCGAACCGGCCGACCGCGCGATGGTCACCTCACCGGACTCCAACGGTTGCCGGAGCGCGTCGAGGACCCGGACGGGGAACTCCGGCGCCTCGTCCAGGAAGAGGATCCCCCGGTGTGCCAAGGAGACGGCTCCCGGCCGGGGATACCCGCTTCCGCCGCCGACGATCGCGGGCATCGTCGTGGAGTGGTGCGGCGCGTAGTACGGCGGACTGTCGATCAGCGGGCGGTCCACGGGCAGCAGACCGGCGACCGAGTGCACCGCCGTCACCTCCAGCGCCTCGGACTGGGTCAGCGGCGGCAACAGGGCTGGTAGACGCTCGGCGAGCATCGTCTTCCCCGCACCCGGCGGTCCCTTCAGGTAGAGGTGGTGGCCGCCGGCGGCCGCGATCTCAAGCGCCTGACGGGCCTCCTGCTGCCCCGACACGTCGGCGAGGTCGAGCAGGGCTGCCTTCTCCGCTGTGAGCCCCCGGATGCCCGCTCCCGGCAGGAGCAGCCCGGCCATCGACGGGTCACGGCGCACCTCCCCCAGAGGTGACGGCTCGTCAGGATCTGGGGCACCGGTCAACATGGCGATGAGCTGCCGAAGGCTGCGGACCCCTCGGACCGAGACATCCGGGACGAGGGACGCCTCGGCAGCGGTCTGCTCAGCCACGATGATCTGCCGGTAGCCGGCTTCGGCGGCCGCGAGGACGGAGGGCAGCACTCCTCTGACCGGCCTGACCCGTCCGTCCAGGCCGAGCTCACCGATGATCAGCAGGTCGGCGATGACGGCTGGTTCGAGCCGCTCGGCGGCGGCCAGCACCGCGCAGGCCACGGCCAGGTCGAAGCCGCTGCCACCCTTCGGGACCGAAGCCGGGCTCAGACCCACCGTCAGTTTCCGCTGGGGCCAGGTCTCCCCACTGTTGACCACGGCCGCCCTCACCCTGTCCCTCGCCTCGGAGAGCGCCTTGTCGGGCAGGCCTACCAGGGCGAAGGCGGCCAGGCCGGGCTCCAGGTCCGCCTGGACCTCCACCACCACTCCGTCCACCCCGACCAGGGCCACCGAGCATGTGCGGGCGAAGGCCATCTCAGACCGCCCCTCTGAGGTGCTCCACCAAGGCCGCGCCCTTGAGGCGGTTGACCACCGCCACCAAGTCGATGCGGACTCCGCCGGGCGGCAGCGGGACCGACCGGATGGGCGGCTCCGGGGTGGCGGTCTGTCTGCCGCCCTTGACCGTCTTGGCGCGGCTTCCCTTCGCGCTGCCGGTCTTGCCACCTGCGGTCTTGCCCGAGGCCGTGCTCGTGTCCGTCCGCGACAGCTCGGCTTCGCCGGCCCCGCCCTCGCTGCCGGGACCGGTCGGTGGAGTCCCGGCCGACTGGCCGGCTGACGGTCCGTCCGGTGCCCCGGAAGCCGTCTCCACCGCTCTCGCCAGCCGGTCGAAGTGCTCGGGCCAGCGCTCGCCCAGCCAGCGCTCGGCGAGATGGCGCAGGCGCTCGGCCTTGGTGTGGTCGATGCCTTCCTGGGGCTGCTGGAACCCACGCTCGGACCGCGTCTTCACCTCGCAGACGGCGAGGGTGTCCCCGTCGAGGGCGACGATGTCCAGCTCACCCTCGGCGCAGCGCCAGTTGCGTTCGAGGATCTGCAGACCACCCTGGGCGAGCCAGCGGGCAGCGACTTCCTCGCCGTATCGGCCGAGGCCGGTGTTGGAACTCTGCACGGCAATCACCTCCATGCCGGAGGTTGCCGCGACGGACCGACGACGGGTCGGAAGTGCCCTCAGCCTGTGGAAAACCCGGGGCTGTGGACAACCGAGCTCACTCGGAAGAGTGGTACCGAGAATTCACCCTGGACAGACCGGCGGCCGGCGGTCCAATGTCTCGTTCCGGGCAGCCGTTCGAGCGCTGCCGCGGTTCAGTTCCCGAACGACGCGTCGTCGGACGGGAGCTCCAGATCACTCTTCGCCAGTTCCTCGATATTGACGTCCTTGAAGGTCAGCACCCTCACCTTGCGGACGAACCGGGCAGGCCGGTACATGTCCCAGACCCAGGCATCCGCCATCGAGACCTCGAAGAAGACCTCGCCCTGCACCGAGTGGACCTGAAGCTCGTAGTCGTTCGTCAGGTAGAAACGCCGCTCGGTCTCGATCACGTATTTGAACAGGCCGACGACATCCCGGTACTCCCGGTAGAGCTTGAGCTCCATCTCGGTCTCGTACTTCTCGAGGTCTTCGGCACTCATCCAGGCGTCCCCTCAGCTCGATACGTCCACCCCATTGTGGACCACCCCGCTCGTCCGCAGAGCCTTACCGGCCGGACTGGCGGACCATCGGTCAGCAACCGCTCCGCCAGGTCGGCCAACTCCACCGGATAGACCGTCTCCCCGGTCTCCCGAAGTTCGGCCACTGTCCACCAACGGGCCGTCAGCAGCTGGGCGTGCTCAGCCCCGTCCGCTTCGGGCACCCGCAGCTCGGTGGTCGCGGTCCGTGCCAGGTGAAACCACTGGTCCTGCTCGTACCCCCTCCCCAGATAGGAGAAGGTCACCGTGTCGAACGCCACCACCGGTCCGAGCTCCACCTCGGTCAGCCCGGTCTCCTCGGCCAGCTCGCGCAGGGCCGCGTCCCGCAGCTCCTCGCCGGGCTCGACTCCTCCTCCGGGTGTGAACCACCAGCACACGCCCGGAACCGCTGGATCCACTCCTCGGAACAGCAGCAGCCTGTCCTCGCTGTCCAGCAGCAGCACCCGCGCCGCCCGACGTCGCTCCACCGTCATCGCGGACTCCTCCGTCACCGACCCGGCGCGGCCTCGCGGTTCAGCTCCGCCCCGCTCGCTTCCTCCGCCGCCCGGCCAGCGACGCCACTCCACCGACCAGCGAGGCCAGCAGGATCAGCCCCGCGCCGAGCACCGTCCCGAACGCGAGCGGCCCGATCGGACCGGCGTCCGCCGCCGCCCGGCCAGGCAGAGCGTCGAAGGCGGCCGTACGTTCGCTCACGCCCGCGCGGCCGGCCGGCCAGACCGTCGCGTCCACCCGTCCCAGCACATCGGTCGCCGCCACCGTACCGCCCGCCAGGTCGAGGTGCGTCCGCGAATCGAGCGAGCCGAGCCGGTGGTCACCCAGCAGGAACAGGCGCCCCTCGGGCACGGTCGTGGAGAAACGCTGGTCATCGAGCTTCGGATCAGCCACGTAGGGCTCGTCGACCGGGTGGTCGTTCACCATGAGCCGGTGCTGGGCATCGCAGCAGACCACGGTGTCGCCTCCGGTCGCGACCACCCTCTTGACCAGCGCGCTGTTGCCCCACAGCGCATCCCGGAAGACCACCACGTCGCCACGGCCGATGCTGTCGGCCGGCACCGACCGGGCCACCACCGTGTCGCCCACCCGAAGCGTGGGCTCCATCGACTGCGTCGGAATCCGGTACGGCCGGTACTGCACCGCGATCACCGCGAAGCAGCCGATCATCAGCACGAAGCCGAGGCCGATCACCAGCCCCTGGACGACCGCCGCCGGACGCCGCCCGAGCTTCGTCCCCGCCGGGGCCGGGGCCACCGGGCTCATCACACCGCTCACCGTCGCCACCTCCTGGTCGGCCCGCGCTCCGCACGGGCAGGCCGCGGCGGGGCCGGACAAGCCGACGGGCCGTGGCACGTGCGAGCAGATTACTCGCCGGTACCACGGCCCGCGCAAGAGCCGAGTGCTACCCGGAAGCAGCCGGACCAGCCGTCACCGGCGCTTGCGCCGCAGCCACCAGGCCGCCGGCAGTGCGACCGCCGCGCCCGCCACCGGAGGCGCGTACGGCAGTGCGGCAGCCGCGAGGCCCTTCTGCTCGAAGGTGTCCGGGACCGGAAGCGTGGCCCAGTTGCCGATGGGCCAGGCGACCACGAAGGCGCGGCCGACCACGTTGTCCACTGGCACCGTGCCGCCACCGGGCTGGTCCTGGTGGAAGCGCGAGTCGAGCGAGTCCGCCCGGTGGTCGCCCATGACCCAGATCCGGCCCTCGGGAACGTGCACCGGACTGAACGGCTTGTCGCCGCACGGAGTGTTGCCGGCGTAGATGTAGGGCTCGTTGAGCGCGATCCCGTTCACCTTGACCGGCCCGGTGCCCTCGCACTCGACGGTGTCGCCACCGACCGCGATGACCCGCTTGATGAGGTCCTTCTCGTTGGCCGAAGGCATCAGACCGACGAAGCTCAGCGCGTCCTGGATGCCGCGGACGACGGCGTTGTCGCTCTGCTGCGTCGGCTCGTCGCTCAGCCAGCCGCCCGGATCATGGAAGACCACGACCTCTCCACGCTCGGGCTCGGCTCCGAACCAGGGCGTCAGCTTGTCGACCAGCACCCGGTCACCGATCTGCAGGGTGTTCTGCATCGAGCCCGAGGGGATCGAGAAGGCCTGGACGAAGAAGGTCTTGATCACCAGCGCCAGGATCAGCGCGATGCCGACCAGGATCGGCAGCTCCTTCCAGAACGAGCGCTGCTTGGCCTGCTTCTTCCCGCCGCCTTCCGGCGTCTCCTCGGCCGAGTCCGAGGCCGCCGGAGCGGCCTGCCCGGATCGATCGGAGCCGTCCAACTGCTCGGGGCCCTCGCCCTCGGGCTCAGGGCCCCCAGAGCGGGCACCGATCACCAGATCCCCCACAACATCTCCTCCCAGCTGTGCGGACGCCCACGCGTCCGCGCTCACAGTGCCGCACAGCGGGCACCACGTTCTGCGACGGGTTGTCAGCCCGCATCAGCCCTGCCCGTCGAAACGGGGTCTGACACCGACTCACCGACCTTGCCGCCGGAGGCAATCGGACCGTGCACCGAGCACTCCAGCACTTCTCTACCACTCCCGGCCGGGACGCCCGGGCTCCCACACGGCAGCACCGGCGAATCAGCGGACGGACGGCCCGCCCCGGTCCCTCGCGCGCCTTGGCCGCACGAGGGCCGGAAGGAAGCCCAACACACCCATAACGAGCGGAGGTTTCGCCGGATCCGGCTGAGCACCCGCGAGATTCGTCCCGTCAGGTGTGCCCGCTCCTCCACCCGCCCCCGGAACGCTACGCTCCCCCGCCCCGGCTTGCACGGGAAGCGCCGACAGAGTCCCGGGAACGTCGAGTTGACTCATCCTCTGAAGCGGCCAGGCGATCACGAAGGCCCGTCCGAGCACGTTGTCGATGGGGATGGTGCCCTGGCCGGCCTCGCCGAGGTGGTAGCGCGAGTCGGCGGAGAGGTCCCGGTGATCGCCCATCACCCAGAGCCGCCCCGGGGGGACGGTGACCTTGAACGGCTGCTTCGACGGCACGTTGCCCGGCGCCAGGTAAGGCTCTTCCAGCGGAACGCCGTTGACGGTCAGTCGGCCCGTCGCCTCACAGCACTCGATGGTGTCGCCCGGGACACCGATCACCCGCTTGATCAAGTCCTGCTCGTCGTCGGACGGGAGCAGGCCGACGTGCGAGAGCAGCCGCTTGGTGGTGCTCAGTACGGCGCCTTCGTCCTTCGCATGGGGCTGGGGTTCGAGCCAGCCGCCCGGATCCTTGAAGACGACCACCTCACCCCGGGACGGCTCGTTGCCGAACCACGGCGTGAACTTGTCGACCAGCACCCGGTCGCCGATCTGGATGGTCTGCTCCATCGATCCCGAGGGGATCACGAAGACCTGAACGGCAAAGGTCTTGAGCGCCAGGGCGATCAGCACGGCCACCACCGCGATCAGCGGCACCTCGCGCAGCAGCGACCGCCTGCGCCGCCGGGCGGCCCGGCGGGCACTGCGGCGCCGTTCGGCCCGGCCGCGCGGCGCCGGCGCCGAGGCGGGCGCTGTCCCACCTGCGGCCGCAGTGGCCTGCGACTCGCCTCCCGGCGTGCCCGTACCGTCCGCGCCCCCGGCCCAGCCGGGTATACCGGTGCCGGCGCTCGTGCCGTCAGCCGGCGGCGAGGCGAGGCCACGCCCCCTACCTCGTTCCCCCACGGCCACCAGTCCCCTCCACCGGGGCGAAGCTCGCTGGGCGGTCGAGCGAAGTCCAGCGACCGACCGGGAAGACGATCCAGTCCGCCCGTCCGATCACCTTCGACTCGGGCACGAAACCACCGCCGGGCTCACCGAGATGGTCCCGTGCGTCACGGGAGGCGCTCCGATGGTCCCCCATCAGCCAGAGCTTGCCGGCCGGCACCACCACGTCGAACTTCACCGCTGACGGGGCGTCACCCGCGTACAGGTAGGCCGACTCGTCCAACGGCACCCCGTTGACCCTGAGCCGCCCGTCCGTTCCACAGCACGTCACTCGGTCACCCCCGATGCCGACCACACGCTTCACGTACACAGAACTGTCGCCGGGGCTGAGCCCTGCGGCCGACAGGAAGCGTCGCACAGGCGGTGTCTCGTCGGCGTAAGGCAGGAACGAACCCGTCCCGTCGAAGACCACCACGTCCCCGCGCTCGATCTCGCCGCCGAAGGCGTAGGCGAGTTGGTTCACCAGCAGGCGGTCACCCGGCTGCAGGGTGCCCTCCATCGACCGCGACGGGACGGAGAACGGGCGGACCACGAAGGCGTTCACCAGCAGCAGGACCAGCAGACACACCGCACCGATCCGCAGGAGGTCCCATGTCGACCAACCGGCTGACGAGTCATCGGCCACGTCGGTGTAGTCCGTGCCGTCGTCGCCGACCGCTCCGTCGGCTGCGGCTCCGGCTCTTTCGGCTTCCTCGCCCCCTGCTTCGGCGGCTTCACCGGACCCGTCCGTCGGACCAGCCCCCCGCACTCCGTCGGCGGCCATCGCGGACGAGGCCGCAGCGACCGTCACGGTCGCGGCTGTGGCCGGAGCCGTGGGCGGGGCGGAAACGGACGCGGACCGCGACGGCGAGTCCGCACCCTGGGGTACGGCTGTGCCGTCGCGGTCCGCGACTGGTTCTTGCGTGCTCATCGGGGCAGAGCCTATCCCGAAGGGACTCGACCCCGACTGAGCGTCCCGGGCCTCCGGACGGACCGGAGGCCGGAGGATCAGCGGTCGCGCTTCTCCTTGATCTTCGCGGCCTTGCCGCGCAGGTCACGCAGGTAGTACAGCTTGGCGCGGCGGACCGCACCACGGGTCACGAGCTCGATCTTCTCGACGACCGGGGTGTGCACCGGGAAGGTGCGCTCCACGCCGACGTTGAAGGAGACCTTGCGGACGGTGAAGGTCTCACCGATGCCGGCGCCGTGACGGCGGATGACGACGCCCTGGAAGACCTGGACACGGGAGCGGTTGCCCTCGATGACCCGGACGTGAACCTTCAGGGTGTCACCGGCGCGGAAGGCCGGGATGTCGGAACGCAGCGAGGCCGCGTCGACAGCAGCGAGCTTGTTGCTCATTTTGCTCTCCATCGCAGGCGCCACGGGCCGCCCACGGAAGTTCGTCACAATGGGGTGTGCTGCGGGCCGTTTCGGTCTTCGACGTTCCCCCCGTGGCGGGGGCACCGATCCACTGGCTCCCACGGAGGAAGCCCAACGGCAGACAACAGTCGCCTATTCTTCCACAGCCTCCGCCGTGGACCGAAATCGGCCGAGCTCCTGGTCCCAGGCCAGCCCCAGGATGCTGAGCGCCTCACGCTCCTTCTTGTCGAAGTCGCCGTACTGCCAGCGCTGCACCAGGTCGGGCCGGTTGGCCAGGGTGCGGGTGAAGGCCTGCTCGCGACGCCACCGGGCGATCTTGCCGTGATGTCCACTGAGCAGCACCTCCGGCACCTCCCGGCCGCGCCACTCGGCGGGCTTGGTGTAGACGGGCCCTTCCAGCAGGTCCGCCATCGCGCCCGGCGCGAAGGAGTCGTCCCGGTGGGACTCCGCGTTGCCGAGCACCCCGGGCAGCAGTCGGGCGATCGCCTCGACCATCACCAGCACCGCGACCTCGCCGCCGGCCAGCACGTAGTCGCCGATCGACGCCTCGACCACCGGCATTCGGGTAGCGGCCTCCTCGATCACCCGGCGGTCGATGCCCTCGTACCGCGCGGGCGCGAAGGCCAACCACTGACGGCCCGCCAGCTCCTGGGCCAGCTCCTGGGTGAACGGCCTCCCACTCGGGGTCGGCACGACCAGGGTCGGCACCTCGCCCTCGGGCCCCTGGGCGAGCACCGTGTCCAGGGCCGCGCCCCACGGCTCGGGCTTCATCACCATGCCGGGGCCACCCCCGTACGGGGTGTCGTCCACCGTCCGGTGCACATCGGTGGTCCAGGACCGCAGGTCGTGCAGGTGGACGTCGAGCTGCCCGCGGGCCCGGGCCTTGCCGACCAGGGAGACGTTCAGCGGCTCCAGGTACTCCGGGAAGATCGTGACGACGTCGATGCGCATCTCGCTCATGCGCGAGCCCCGCCGGTCGCCTCGTCGGGCGCATCACCGGCCGACCCACCGTCAACTGCCGCCGTCTCGGTCGCCCCGGCCCCCCCGGTCGGCTCTGCTTCGCCCGTACCGTCCGCACTGACCACCTCGGCGTCCGCCGGGTCGATCAGACCGGGCGGCGGGTCGATGACCGCGCGCTGGTTCTCCAGGTCGATGGTCGGCACGATCCGCGTGACGAAGGGCACCAGCACCTCCGTCCCGTCCGGCTTGGTGACGGTCAGCAGGTCCTGGTACGGCAGGTGGACCACCTCGGTGAGCTCGCCCACCAGGGTGCCGTCCAGCATCACCACATCGAGCCCGATCAGCTGGTGGTCGTAGTACTCCTCGGGATCGTCCGGACGCTCCTCCGGGTCGACCTCCGCGATCAGCATCGTGCCGCGCAGGGCCTCGGCACCGTTCCGGTCCTTGACCCCTGCGAAGCGCAGCAGCAGCCGGCCGCTGTGCACCTTGCCCGACTCGATGGTCAGCGGGCCGGCCGACGCCGGGTCGGTGAGCAGCACCGCACCGGGTCCGAGCCGCAATTCGGGCTCGTCGGTCCGGACCTCGACACTGACGTCCCCCTTGATGCCGTGGGCGCGGCCGATCTTGCCGACGACGAGCTGCACGGTGATCGTTCTCCTGATCCTTTGGTCCTTGAAGCGATGAATACACGAGCGGCGCCCGTGCGGGCACCCCGGTACGCAGAAGGACCGGCCGGGACGACATGCGTCCCGGCCGGTCCCTGAAACCTGACGATCTAACGTCAGCGAATGCTGTCCACGTCGACCAGGTCGACCCGGACGTTGCGACCGCCGAGGGCGCCGACCACGGTGCGCAGAGCGCGGGCCGTACGGCCGCCCCGGCCGATCACCTTGCCGAGGTCATCGGGGTGCACGCGCACCTCGATGGTGTTCCCCCGACGCAGGTTGCGCGAGCGCACCTGTACCTCGTCGGGGTGCTCGACGATGCCCTTCACCAAATGGTCCAGGGCGTCCTCGATCACGATCAGGCCTCGGTGGAAGCGGCGTCGGCCTCAGCCTCGGCCTTGTCAGCCTTCTTGGCCTTCGGGGTGATGGCAACACCGGTGGTGCTGTCCTCGAAGCCGGCGACGGCCTTCGCGAAGAGGTGCGAGAAGTCCTCGACCTTGGGCTCGGCAACCAGCAGCGGAGCCGGAGCCGGCAGGCCCTTGTACTTCTGCCAGTCGCCGGTGAGCTTCAGGATGGCGAGGACCGGCTCGGTCGGCTGGGCGCCGACGGACAGCCAGTACTGGGCGCGGTCGGTGTCGACCTCGATCTTCGAGGGGTTGTAGGTCGGCTGGTAGATGCCGATCTCCTCGATCGCGCGGCCGTCACGCTTGGTGCGCGAGTCGGCGACGACGATGCGGTAGTGCGGGGAGCGAATCTTGCCGAGACGCTTGAGCTTGATCTTGACTGCCACGGGAGTGGATTCTCCTGGTGTTGACGTGGGTGAGCGGCCACTGCCGTCGCGTGGGGTTGCGAGGTGGGCCGTTCAAGGGACACGCCAGCCGTAGGAGAGAGGGGTCCTGCTCGGCTGCCGAGTACTCAGCTGTCTATTCTGCCACACGCCGAGGGAACGCCCGAACAGGGTCCGCGCCGGTCGGCCCGACCGAGGGCCCCCGCCCTCGGTTGAGCCGAATCTCGGCACGACAGGCACTGCACACCACGAGCAGTACAGGTTGTACGGCACTGCGAGTACTACGGGACTGCGGGACTACCGAACCTTCAGGACTGCGAAACTGCCGAGGCCACGGGCCCCACGTGCGAGCAGCGCGGTACGTACGGCTCATCCGCCTGGCAACGGATGGCCACCCCCCGACCGGCTGCGACGGATCGCCTCTGTACTCAGGCGATCCGGAACGGCTGCTGGCAGGCACCGCAGACGATCGACGCCTGGGCGAGCACCGACGGCACCACCCGGACGTTGCGGCCGCAGCCGCAGATCGCCTTGACGCGGACGCCGCCCCCGGAGGAGCCGTGTCGAGCGGCTGGCCCGCGGAACGCGCGGTGACCGCCTTCACCGTTGACGGCGAGCTGGTGCGCACCGAGGGCGCGGTCCAGACGCTCGATCGTCTCGGTGTACCGCTCCTGCGTCTCCGACAGCATGGTCACCTGGGAGAAGCCGCTGCTGGCGTGCGGCTCGATCGGGTGCGCCAGGCCGAGCTCGGAGGCGAGCATCAGGAAGCGGCGGTTGTGGTAGCGGCCGGCTCGCGAGGTGTCCCGGATGTCCCGGGCGGCGGCGAGGCCGTGGGCGGCTTCGTGCAGCAGACGCTCGAAGCCGAGCTGGGTGCCGCAGGCCGACGAGGACTCGCCGATCAACGCCTCGGGCGAGGCGAGGTCGGGGAGGTCCTGATGGTGGGCCTGGATGTCGCTCCAGGCGGCGGCCAGTTCGGCCGCCAGGACGAGAGGCTGTGTCGTGCTCACGCTAGACCAACGATGCAGTCAGAGCCGATGTTCCGCGAGTTCCCGTTCACGGGGAATTCCCAGCGAACTTTCAGGAATGCACTGCCGTGCGCGAATTGTGCTGCCTGTATCTGACGCAAGACCAACCCCCTGCAACTTTGGGCCCGGCGAACCTCGCCAGGCTCTCGGCTATCGCCCGGGAGCGGTTGCTCCCCTTGCGGCGAACGGCCCGTGGCGGTGTCGAGAATTGACAGGGCCACGGGCCGTATACCGTACCGCTAGTTCACCACGACCGGGAGTTGACCGGTCAGTAGTCTCACCAGACAGTCAGTCGGCGGTAGAACATTCGCACTGCATAAGTCACGTTCGGAGTCCTGCAAAGCCCCGGCCGGAGACCCGTTCGGGGCCCCGGCCGCGGACTCGATCACCGGCTCGGACTCAGTAGGCCCGGGCCACGATCGCGACGTTGCCCTCCTGGTCGTCCGTCAGCGGCACGGAGCCGTCGGCGGCGACGATGCAGCGGACCGAGACGCCCTGCTCGGCCAGCTTGGCCTCGCCCTCCGGGCCGAGCTCGGCCCAGGAGATCCGGCCCCAGCCGGTGGCGGCGGCCTCGACGGCCTCGTCGAGGTTAGTGACCTCGACGGTGCGGGCCAGCCGGCGCTCGCGGGACTGACGGAGAAGCAGTGCCTGGTCCTCCTCGAGGATGCCGGGCAGCAGCGCGGCCAGGCCGTCGATCGAGACCGGCTCCTTGCCGCCGGGGATGCGGCGGGCCAGCATCGCGGTGCCGTTCTCCAGGTCGCGCGGGCCGACCTCGATGCGCAGCGGAACGCCCTTGAGCTCCCAGTCCACGGCGCGGCGGCCGAACGGGGTGTCGGTGCGGTCGTCCACGACCACCCGCACGCCGGCCGCCTCCAGCTGGGCGCCGATCTCGCGGACCTTGGCCAGCACCGCGTCGTCGCCCTTGATGGCGAGCACGACGGCCTGCACGGCGGCCAGGCGCGGCGGGACACGCAGCCCGTTGTCGTCGCCGTGGGACATGATCAGGCCGCCGACCATGCGGGTCGAGACGCCCCAGGAGGTCTGCCAGACGTACTCGCGCTCGGCGCCCTGCAGCTGGTAGGTGGTGTTGAACGCCTTGGCGAAGTTCTGGCCCAGCTCGTGGCTGGTGCCCATCTGCAGCGCCTTGCCGTCGCCCATCATGCCCTCGAGGGTGAGGGTGTTGATGGCGCCGGCGAAGCGCTCCTTGGCGGTCTTGCGGCCGAGCACCACGTCGATGCCGAGCACGTTGGTCATGAAGTCGCCGTAGACCTGGGTGTGGATCATCGACGCGTACTCGCGGGCGTCCTCGTAGGTGGCGTGGGCGGTGTGGCCCTCCTGCCAGAGGAACTCGGTGGTGCGGAGGAAGACGCGCGGGCGCAGCTCCCAACGGACCACGTTGGCCCACTGGTTGATGAGCAGCGGCAGGTCGCGGTGGCTCTGCACCCACTTCGAGAAGTACTCGTTGATGATGGTCTCGGAGGTCGGCCGGACGACGACCGGCTCGTCGAGCTCCTTGCCGCCGCCGTGGGTGACCACCGCGAGCTCGGGGGCGAAGCCCTCGACGTGCTCGGCCTCCTTGGTCAGGTACGACTGCGGGATGAACATCGGGAAGTAGGCGTTCTGCGCGCCCGCCTTCTTGATCCGGGCGTCCATCTCCTGCTGCATCCGCTCCCACAGGCCGTAGCCGTACGGTCGGATGACCATGGTGCCGCGGACCGGGCCGTTGTCGGCCAGTTCGGCCTTGTTGATGAGGTCCTGGTACCAACGCGGGAAGTCGTCCGCCTGGGGAGTGAGCACGGGTGCCTTAGCCATGGGGCAGATGGTACGGGGAGTGGGCCCCGGACCGTGAATCCGTTTCGCCGGGTAGCTGCCACCAGCCACCGGCGACCCGACGGGCCACCCGACCGACGACCCGACCGACGGCACTCCGGAGGGCGCACCGGGGGCGCATCACCCATGTGGCGGGACACCACCCTGCACCCCTCTGGACGCCGGGGCCCGGCGGCTGTTCGCTGGTGTCGGGGCGGGACTTTGGGGGGGTGGTTTTCGATGCGACGACCCTGTGGTGACCCAAGGACCGGATGGAGGCCGAGATGGTTTCGGCGCAGTTGACCGGCACGACCTCGGAGGCGACTCCGGACTGGCTACGTCCCCACGACCCGGACGGCCGCCTCGGCCGGACCAGCCGGGCCCGGGACTGGGCGGAGATCCAGGAACGGATGCTGGTGCCGCTCTACCAGGCCGTGTACGAGCGGTTGGAGGTCGGCCCCGCGACCAGCCTGCTCGGCCTCGGCTGCCGCTCCGGGCTGGCCCTGCTGCTGGCCGCCGAGCGCGGCGCGCAGGTGGCCGGCACCGAGGCGGACCCCGAACTTCGCGAGCTGGCCACGGCCCGCGGCCTGACGGTGCACCAGGAGCCCGCCCCCCGTCCGGCCCCGTGGTCGGACACCCACACCGATACCCACGCTGACACCCGAGCGGACAGCCGCCCCAGTACCCGCCCCAGTACCCACTCCGGCACCCACCCCGGCTCCCGCCCGGGCACGCACCCCGGCACCCGGACGGCGGCACCCGTCGCCCGATCGGCGCACTCCCTGGTGACGGTCTTCGAGCAGTTGCAGACCACGCGCGCCCCCGGCCTGCTGGTGGAGGCCGCGGCGCGGCGCGTGCTGACGGGCGGTCAGCTGGTCCTGGCCGCCTGGGGCCCGGCGGAGCGGTGCGAGAGCGCGTCCGTGCTGGAGGTCGGGCAGCGGTTGGCCGGCTCGGGCCCGGGGGTGCGGGCGGGGCTGCTGGCGGGGCCGTTCGCGCTGAGTGCGCCGGGGGGTCTCGAGTCGCTGCTGTTCCGCGCCGGCCTGCGCCCGGCCGGGGGCGGGCGGGTGAGCTGCCCGTTCGCCTACCCCGATCTGGAGAGCGCGGTGCGCGGGCTGCTCTCCACCGGGCTGTTCGACGCCGCGCTGGCGGAGTCGGGCCGGACCCTGGTGGCGAAGGAGCTGGAGGAGGCGCTGCACCCGTTCGTCCGCCCGGACGCCTCGGTCCGGATGACCAACCTGTTCCGCTACGTGGTCGGCGAACGGGTCTGAGCCCCACCGGAGCGCCCGGCGCGACCTGACTCGAAACGGCGACCGACAGCGGTGTGCCCCGGCCCCTTCCCGGGCCGGGGCACACCGCTCCACGGACCGTCAGCTGCGGTCCAGCTCCTTGGCGTTGCGGGCGACCCCCGCCGCCCGGTAGGCGGCCTCCTCGTCCAGGGTCTCCGCCGCCAGCAGTGCCGCCGCCAGGGCGTCCAGCTGGCTCCGGTGCGCGTTCAGCAGCCGGAGGGCCTCCTCGTAGCACTCCGCGACGATCCGGCGGGCCTCCTCGTCCACCGCGTCCAGGGTGGTCGGTGCGGCGGAGAGCCCGTACGCGCCCTGGGTGTCGCTCGGGACGGCGGTGAGCCGGCCGACCCGTTCGCTCATGCCCCAGCGGCCGGCCATCCCCCGCGCGATGTTGGTGACCTGCTCCAAGTCGCTCTCCGCGCCCGTGGTGATGACGCCGTAGACCACCTGCTCGGCCGCCATGCCGCCGAGCGCGCCGATGATCCGGCCGCGCAGGTAGGGCTCGGTGTACGAGTAGCGGTCGGCGTCGGGGGTGGAGAGGGTGACGCCCAGCGCCCGGCCGCGCGGCACGATGGTGATCTTGCGGACCGGGTCGGCGCCTGGCTGGAGCATGCCGAGCAGCGCGTGGCCGCTCTCGTGGTACGCGGTGCGCTCCCGCTCGCCCTGCGGCATCACCAGCGGCCGGACGGCGCCCAGTTGGACCTTCTCCAGCGCGTCCGAGAGGTCGTCGGCGCCAACCCGCTCCTGCTTGCGCTTGACCGCGAGCAGGGCGGCCTCGTTGACCAGGTTGGCGAGTTCGGCACCGGTCATGCCGGGGGTGACCTTGGCCAGCTGGGTGAGGTCGGCGTCGGGGCCGAGCGGCACCGTCCGGGTGTGGATCCTGAGGATCTCCACCCGGCCGTCCCGGTCGGGCGGGCTGACGGTGATCCGGCGGTCGAACCGGCCCGGGCGCAGCAGCGCCTGGTCGAGGACCTCGGCCCGGTTGGTGGCGGCGATCACGATGACGCCCTCGGAGCCGGAGAAGCCGTCCATCTCGGTGAGGATCTGGTTGAGCGTCTGTTCGCGTTCGTCGTGGCCGCCCATGCCGCCACCGCCGCCCCGCTGGCGGCCGATGGTGTCGATCTCGTCGATGAAGATGATCGCGGGCGCCACCTTCCGCGCCTCCGCGAAGAGCTCCCGGACCCGCGAGGCACCGACGCCGACGATCATCTCGATGAACTCGGAGGCGGAGGCGGAGAAGAACGGCACGTTCGCCTCTCCCGCCACGGCCCGGGCCAGTAGGGTCTTGCCGGTGCCGGGCGGGCCGGTGAGCAGCACGCCGCGCGGCATCTTGGCGCCGAGCTTGCGGTACTCCTGAGGGTTCTTCAGGAAGTCGACCACCTCGCTGAGTTCGGCCTCCACCTCGTCGATGCCGGCCACGTCGGCGAAGGTGGTGCGCTTGCCCTCATCGGGGTTGACCGGCTTCGGCGGGGCCTTCTTGCCGAAGCCGCCGGCGCCGCCCATCCCGCCCGCCATCCGGCGGGCCAGCAGCACCCAGATCACCACCAGCAGCAGCATCGGGGCGAGCGAGATCAGCAGGTTGGCCAGGAAGCTGCGCTGCTGCACCACCGGTTCGGCGGTGACGGTGACGCCCTGCTGCTGGAGGGTGTTCCAGAGCCCGTCGTCGGCGAACGCCGGGCGCTGGGTGGTGAAGTCGGTGTAGTCCCCCTTGGCGCCGTCCGGCTTGGGCGCGGCCGCCTTGAGGGTGCCCTCGATGGCGTCGCCCTTGGAGTAGATCTGGGTGATGTTGCCCTTGCCGAGCTGGTTGCGGAACTCGGTGTAGGAGACGGTCGTGCCGCCCCCGCCGCCGAAGGTGTTCAGCAGCAGTTCGGCGAGCAGGAAGACGCCGAGCGCGGTGAGGAGCATGCCGGCCCACCCGCCGGGCATCTTCTTGCGCGGCGCGGGCGGCGGCGGGGCACCCTCGGACCGCCAGGGCTGGTCGGGGGTCTGACGGGGCGGTACGGGATTGCTCACCTATCGGACAATACGGACGGATGAACAGTCCGACCAAAGCGCAACGCCGAGCCCCGGCCAATGCCCGACAGCGAGCCCAGGCCGAAGGGCGGAACCCCGCCCGCCCACAGCGAGACGGCCCGTCAGGCCCCCGGCCACTCCTCCGCCGTCAGGGCGAAGCGCTCGTGGTCCCGCCAGGCCCCGCTCAGGAAGAGCATCCGCGGGGTGAAGCCCTCGTGCCGGAACCCCAGCCGCCGCGCCATCGCGATCGAGCGCTCGTTCTCAGGCTGGACGTTGATCTCCAACCGGTGCAGCCCGAGCCCGCCCTCCACCTGGCCGGCGAAGCAGCGGTCCACCACCAGCCGCATGCCCTCGCTCATCAGCCCCGTCCCCGCGTACGGGAGGTAGGAGTCGTAGCCGAGCGCGGCGTTGCAGAAGCGGCCCATCACGATGTTGGCCACGTTGCACTTGCCGACCAGGCCGCCGCTCTGCCGGTCGAGGATCAGGAAGGTCCGCAGGCCCGGGCCCTGACGGTCGAGCAGTTCGGGCAGACCGTCCGGCTCCACCGGGTTCCACCGCCCGACGTGCTCGGCGGAGCGGCGGACCGCCGCCGCGTACTGTCCTGCGTCTGCCGCCCTGGGGGCCCGGATCTCCACTCGCACGCCACCATCATCGGGCATGGCGACGGCCCGCCACCGGAAGGGGTGACGGGCCGTCGGAAACTCGCCTGCGTCGGAGACCGCCCGTGGGCGGCCGCCGGCCGTCAGATCAGGTCCTTGAACTCCTTGGGCAGTTCGAAGTCGGCCGGGCCCTTGCCCGCGCCGAGCCCGAAGGCACCGCCGGGAGCCTGCGGGGCGCCGTCCGCACCGGCACCCGGGCCGAGCGCCTTGCGCTCCGCCGCGGCCGCCTCCTCCTGGGCCCGCTTGAGCGGGTTGCCGCTCTTGCGCTTGCCCTTGGCGGGCTGGGCCTTCTTGGCGGACTTCTTGCCGCCGCCGCCCATCCCCGGGATCCCCGGCATGCCGGGCATGCCCTTGCCGGAGGCCATCGCGGACATCATCTTGCGGGCCTCGAAGAACCGCTCGACCAGGTTCTTCACCTCGCCGACCTGGACACCGGAGCCCTTGGCGATGCGGGCCCGGCGGGAGCCGTTGATCAGCTCCGGCTCGGACCGCTCGAGCGGGGTCATCGACTTGATGATCGCGCCGACCCGGTTGACGTCCTTGTCGTCGATGTTGTTGATCTGGTCCCGGATCTGGCCCATGCCGGGGAGCATCCCGAGCAGCTTGGAGATCGAGCCCATCTTCTGGACCTGCTCCAGCTGGGACAGGAAGTCGTCCAGCGTGAAGGCCTTCGGGCCGCCGCGCAGCTTGGCGGCCATCTTCTCGGCCTCGGCCTGCGAGAAGGTCTGCTCGGCCCTCTCGATCAGCGAGAGCATGTCGCCCATGCCGAGGATGCGCGAGGCCATCCGGTCCGGGTGGAAGGCGTCGAACTCGTCGACCTTCTCGCCGTTGGAGGCGAACATGATCTGACGGCCGGTCACGTGCGCGACCGAGAGGGCCGCACCACCGCGGGCGTCGCCGTCCAGCTTGGAGAGCACCACGCCGGTGAAGTCGACGCCGTCGAGGAAGGCCTGGGCGGTGGTGACCGCGTCCTGGCCGACCATGGCGTCGACCACGAACAGGACCTCGTCCGGGTCGATCGCGGCCCGGATGTCGGCGGCCTGCTGCATCAGCTCGGCGTCGATGCCGAGGCGGCCGGCGGTGTCGACGATGACCACGTCGAACTGCTTCTGCTTCGCGTACTCGACCGAGTCGCGGGCCACCTGCACCGGGTCGCCGACGCCGTTGCCCGGCTGCGGACCGTAGAAGGCGACGCCGGCCCGGCCGGCCATCACCTCGAGCTGGGTGACGGCGTTGGGGCGCTGGAGGTCGCAGGCCACCAGCAGCGGGGTGTGCTTCTGCGTCTTGAGCCAGTGGCCGAGCTTGCCGGCCAGGGTGGTCTTACCGGCACCCTGGAGACCGGCCAGCATGATCACGGTCGGGCCGGACTTGGCGTACTTCAGGCGGCGGGTCTCGCCACCGAGGATGGCGATGAGCTCCTCGTTGACGATCTTGATGACCTGCTGCGCCGGGTTGAGCGCGCCGGAGACCTCCGCGCCGGCCGCGCGCTCCTTGATCCGCGCGATGAAGGCGCGGACCACGGGCAGCGCGACGTCCGCCTCCAGCAGGGCGATCCGGATCTCGCGGGCGGTGGCGTCGATGTCCGCCTCACTGAGGCGGCCCTTGCCCCGGAGGTTCTTGAACGTCGCTGCGAGGCGGTCGGAGAGTGTGTCGAACACGTCGGTCGCGGGTCCCTTGCGGCATCGGTACGGGTACTGTCGTCGCCCCCAGGGTATCCGGCCGCCACTCCAACGGTCCCCACCCGGTCGGAAGCCGTTCACGGAACGGCCTCCGACAGCCTCGGACGGCCTCAGGAGAGCGCCTCCTGCACCGCCGCCGCCACCTCCCCGGCCCGCCCCGCGGTCAGCGGACCGCCCGCCGGATCGGTGAGGTAGAAGGCGTCCACCGCCTCCGCCCCGAGCGTGGAGACGTGCGCGGTGCGGACCCGGGCGCCCGCCCCGTCCAGCGCCCGGCCGATCCGGTGCAGCAGCCCGGGGGCGTCGTGCGCGCGCACCTCCAGCACCGTGGCCGTGCTGGACGCCCCGCCCGGCGCGACGGTGACCACCGGCGGCGGGGTGGCGATCCCCCGGCGGCGCGGCGCGGCGGCGTCGCGCTCCGCCAGCTTCCTGGTCACGTCCAGCGAGCCGTCCAGGGCCCGCCGCAGGTCGGCCCGAAGCCGCGCCGCCTCCGGGAGTTCGCCGTACTCGGCGGCCACCGTCCAGCCGAGCAGCAGCACCGGCCCGGCGCCGGCCGGGTCGAGCTCGCGCAGCTCGGCCGAACGGACCGTCAGACGGTGCAGCGCCAGCACCCCGGCCACCGTGCCGAGCAGGCCGGGCCGGTCCGGCAGGGCCAGGGTGAGCTCGACGCCCATCGGCTCGGTGCCGCTCTCCTCCGGGCCGGCCCGGTCCAGGACGGTGTGGGCCAGCAGGGTGAGCGCGGGCTCACCGGTGCGGGCCGCCTCGACCGCCAGCCGCTCCTGCTCGGCGGTCGGCCCGGAGGCCCACCGCAGCTCCGCGGCCGGCTCCTGAGCGCCCGTCAGCCGCGCGGCGGCCCGGCCGGCCAGGCCGGCGACCAGCGAGGCCCGCCAACTGCTCCACGCGGCCGGGCCGGTGGCGGTGGCGTCCGCCTCGGTGAGGGCGTGCAGCAGCTCCAGGTGCGAGAGGGTGCCGGTCACCCCGGCGATCAGGTCCACCGTGGCCGGGTCGTCCGGGTCCCGCCGGGTGGCGGTCTCCACCAGGGTCAGGTGGTGCCGGACCAGCAGCGCCAGGGTCTCCACGTCGGACTTGTCGAAGCCCATCCGGGCGGCCACGTCCCGGACGATCACCTCGCCCGCCTCGGAGTGGTCGCCGGGCCAGCCCTTGCCGATGTCGTGCAGCAGCGCGGCCACCAGCAGCAGGTCGGGCCGGGCCACCCGGCGGGTCATCGCGGCGGCCCGCACCGCGGTCTCGATCAGGTGCCGGTCCACCGTCCAGACGTGCACGGCGTTGCGCTGCGGGCGGCAGCGCACCCGCTCCCAGTCCGGCAGCAGACGGGTGATCAGGCCTTCGGCCTCGTACGCCTCCCAGACCGGCACGGCCGCCTCGCCCGCGCCGAGCAGGGTGACCAGCTGGGCCCGCGCCTCGTCCGGCCAGGGCACCGGCAGCGGTGCGGCCTCGGCGGCGAGGCGGCGCACGGTGGCGTAGGAGACGGTCAGCCCGGCCTGGGCGGCTGCCGCGGCGGCGCGCAGCGGCAGCACCGGGTCCTGCCCGGGCCTGGCCGACTGGGCGAGCACCGCCTCGCCGTCCTGCTCGACCACGCCGTCGGCCAGCGGGGTCCGCTCCACCGTGCCCCGGGCCACCGCGCTGCTCCCCCGCCCGACCGTGCCCCGGGAGGCCGCGCCGCCGCCCCGGCCGGCACCGCCGAAGGTGAACAGCCTGCTCCGTCGCACCCGCCCGCCGCCGTCCCGCTCGGCCAGCACCCGTTCGACGGACCGCCAGGTGACGTCCGCCGCGTAGGAGATGGTGCGGGCCGCCTCGTAGACCTGGCGCAGCAGGGTGTCCGCGTCCAGCACGCCGAGCCGGGCGGCGACCTGGTCCTGCTCCTGGAGGGCGAGCCGCTCGGTGGCCCGGCCGGTGGTCAGGTGGAGCGCGTCGCGGACGTCGGCGAGCCGCTCGGCGGCGGCCTCCAGCCCGTCCCGGGGGGCGTCGGCCAGCCAGCTGGCGGCGATCGCGTTGAGCGCCACCACGTCCCGCAGGCCGCCCCGGGCCTCCTTCAGGTCGGGCTCCAGCAGGAAGGCCAACTCGCCGTGCCGCTCGGCCCGTTCGAGGCAGGAGGCGCGCAGCTCGGGCAGCCGCTTGGCCGCGCTCGCCCGCCAGTCGGAGAGCACGGTGGAGCGCAGCTCGGCGGTCAGTTCGGCGTCCCCGGCCAGATGGCGGGCGTCCAGCAGGCCGAGCTGGGCCTTGAGGTCGTCGGCGGCCACCGCGCGGGCCTCGGCGGGGGTCCGGACGGCGTGGTCGAGGGCGGCTCCGCCGTCCCAGACGGGGTACCAGATCCGCTCGGGCAGGGCCGGGTCGAGCGGGCCGCGGTGGAGCAGCAGCACGTCCAGGTCACTGCGCGGGGAGAGTTCGCCGCGGCCGTAGCCACCGACCGCCACCAGGGCGCTGGCTGACGGTGCGCCGGCCGCCGCGTACAGGCCTGCCAGCCAGTCGTCGGCCAGCCGGGCCAGCGCCTTGCGGCGGACGGCTCCGGTCAGGCCCGGTTCGTCGAGCAACCGGGCGCGGGCGGCCGCGTGCTCGGAAGGCTGGTCGGTGGTGGTCACGTCGGTTCCCCGTCCCTCTCGCCTGCTGCGGGCCCCGGCCGGACCGCCGGGGCCGTCTCCCCGGTCCCGGATGCTCGTCCGGACCGGATACGCGTCCGGCGGACCGGCGACCACGGGGGTCACCGGCCCGCCTGGGACCGTCGGTTGCTGCTCTCGAATGATCTCGGATGATGCCCTTCCGCCCGGCTCGGCTAGAGCGCGTCGGGGCCGCGTTCGCCGGTCCGTACCCGGACGGCGGTGTCGACCGGGACGCTCCAGACCTTGCCGTCACCGATCTTGCCGGTGCGGGCGGCCTTCACCACGACCTCCACCACGTCGTCCGCCATGTCGTCCTCGACCAGCACCTCGATCCGGACCTTGGGGACCAGGTCGACGGTGTACTCGGCGCCCCGGTAGACCTCGGTGTGGCCCCGCTGGCGGCCGTACCCGCTGGCCTCGGTGACGGTCAGTCCGTGCACCCCGAAGGCCTGCAGGGCGTTCTTGACCTCGTCCAGACGGTGCGGCTTGATGACTGCGGTGATGAGCTTCATCAGGCGTCGACCTCGGCCTTCTGCGGAGCGGTGGTGGTGACGGAGGCGGAGGCGGCGCGGCCCAGGCTGGCGCCGACGGCGCTGAAGTCGTAGGCGGACTCGGCGTGTTCGGCCTGGTCGATGCCGGCCAGCTCGACGTCCTCGGAGACCCGGAAGCCGATCGTCTTGTCGATCGCCTTGCCGAGCAGCCAGGAGACCACGAAGGAGTAGAGGCCGACCACGACGACGCCCATCGCCTGCTTGCCGAGCTGGCCGAGGCCGCCGCCGTAGAACAGGCCCTGCGCGGTCTGGCCGACGTGGCCGGTGGCGAAGAGGCCGATCAGCAGCGAGCCGATGACACCGCCGACCAGGTGGACGCCGACCACGTCGAGCGAGTCGTCGAAGCCCCAGCGGTACTTGAGGCTGATCGCGGCGGCACAGGCCGCACCGGCGATGATGCCGATGGCCACCGCGCCGAGCGGGCTGACGGAGCCGCAGGCAGGGGTGATGGCGACCAGGCCGGCCACCGCGCCGGAGGCGGCGCCGAGCGTGGTGAAGGCGCCGTGCCGGATCTTCTCGTAGGCCAGCCAGCCGATCACCGCGGCGGCGGTGGCCACCTGGGTGTTGATGAAGGCCATCCCGGCCACGCCGTTGGCGGCCAGCGCCGAACCGGCGTTGAAGCCGAACCAGCCGAACCAGAGCAGCCCGGAGCCGAGCATCACCAGCGGCAGGCTGTGCGGGCGCATCGGGTCCTTCTTGAAGCCGATCCGCTTGCCGAGCACCAGGCAGAGCGCCAGGCCCGCCGCACCGGCGTTGATGTGCACCGCGGTACCGCCGGCGAAGTCGATCACGCCGTTGCGGTCACCGAGCCAGCCGCCGTTGCCGCCGTCGAAGAAGAACACCCAGTGCGCGACCGGGAAGTAGACCACCGAGACCCAGAGCGCCACGAACAGGCCCCAGGCGGCGAACTTGGCGCGGTCCGCGATCGCACCGCTGATCAGCGCCGGGGTGATGATCGCGAACATCAGCTGGAAGGCGGAGAACGCGGTGACCGGGATGGTGCCGGTGAGGTCGTTCAGGCCGATGCCGCGCATGCCCAGGTAGTCGAGGTTGCCGATCAGACCGGCACCCGCGTCCGGGCCGAAGGCGAGCGAGTAGCCGTAGAGCACCCAGAGCACGCTGACGATCGCGAGCGATACGAAGCTCATGACCAGCATGTTGAGGGTGCTCTTGACCCTGACCATGCCTCCGTAGAAGAAGGCCAGGCCCGGGGTCATCACCATGACCAGGGCCGCACAGATGAATACGAAGGCGGTGTCGCCAGCGCTGAAGCCGTCCGGCATCGGCGTCTCCTCGTGAGTTACAAGAGCCGCTCCACACCCGGGATTCCTGTCCCGTGCCACCCGGGGTGTCGGCGTTGAGGAGGAGAGTGCCGAAGGCGGATTTCGGCCAGTGCGGCTCGGTGTTTCGCCGCCGTGACGAGCGCCACGGCGGCGTTACGAGGAGGTGAACGACTGCTGCGCACGGGGGACGGGCGGCCGTGAGGACCGCAGGTCTCAGCCGCTCTGGACGAACTCCGGGATGTTCTCCACCACCCGGTCGGAGAGCTGGGCGACGGCGTCCAGGTCGCCGTAGTTCTGCAGCGCGTTGGCGGTGGTCTTGCGGATGCGGGTGTTCAGCCGCTCGGAGCGGACCTTGGTGGCGATGGCCACCGCCTCCTCGGCCACCGCGACGGCCTGGCGCGGCTCGTTCTGCAGCAGGTGCACGCTGGCCATGCCGATCAGGTTGAAGGCGTAGCTGCGGACGTGCTCCTTGTCCTGCCGGAACAGGTCCACCGCGCGCTGCATCACCGGCTCGGCCATCGAGGCGTAGAGCGGGCTGCGGTTGGCGTGGTACGCCAGGTCTCGGTAGGAGTGCGAGTTCTCGCCGTTGAGCTCGGCCTCGGTGAAGAACTTCAGCCAGCCGGGCGAGTTGTCGTCGAACCGGGTGTCGCTGAAGGTGTCCTCGGCCATCCGGACCGCGCGGGCGCAGCGGTTCACCTCGCCGATGGTGGCGTAGGCCCGGGCCTCCATGGCGAACAGCAGCGCCTGCTGGCGCGGGCTGGCGGTGTCCCGGCTGCCGTACTGCGCCAGGTGGATCAGCTCCAGGGCGTCCTCGCCCCGGTTGAGGTGGATCATCTGACGGCTCATGTCGGTGAGGATCTGCGCGCCGAACGGCCGGTCACCGGCCTCCTTGGCCGCGTGCAGGGCGAGCACGTAGTACTTCTGCGCGCTCGGGTGCATGCCGACGTCGTACGACATCCAGCCCGCCAGGTGGGCGAGTTCGGCGGTGAGCCGGAACAGCCGCTTGGTGGTCTGCTCAGGGTAGGTCTCCTGGAGCAGGTCGGTGACCTCGTGGAGTTGGCCGACCACCGCCTTGCGGCGCAGGCCTCCGCCGTTCTGCGCGTCCCACTGACGGAACATCACCGTGGTCTGCTCCAGCAGCTGGAGCTCCGGCTCGGAGAGGCGGCCGGTGAACTGCTCACCGCCGTTGGCGGCGGCCAGGATCGGGGTGGGGGTGCCGGCCGGGTTGGGCGTGAGCCAGCGCTGCATCGGCTCGATCAGGGCGGTGCCGGCCGTCAGGGCGAGCGAAGTGCCGAGGAAACCACGGCGGTTGAGCATCAGGTCGCTGCGGGAGTACTCGCTGATCAGCTGCACCGTCTGCGGCGCGCTCCACGGCAGGTCGACCCCGCTGTCCACGGTGGAGACCGGCACGGCGGTGCGCAGGCCGAGGTCCTCGATCGAGACCACCGAGCCGAAGCGCTCCGAGAACAGCTGCGACATGATCTTCGGGATCGGCTCGCGGGGCTGCTCGCCGTCCAGCCAACGGCGCACCCGGGAGGTGTCGGTGGAGACGTGGTGGGCACCGATCTGCCGGGCCCGGCGGTTCACCTGCCGCGCCAGCTCCCCCTTGGACCAACCACTACGGCCGAACCAGGAGGTCAGCTTCTCGTTCGGTTGCTTCTCTGCCATGGGTAAGCGCCCCATCCCGCCCGGCCCCTCGGGGCCCCCGATCGTCTTCGCACTCCCCGCCCTGAGTGAGCGGCCCGATGCGTTCCGTGTGCTGAACGTAACGCGACAAGTGCCGCCCCGGGGAGCGCGCCCGGATAATCGCCACCATTCGCCACCCCTGGGAGTGAACTACGCGACGGCCCGGGGCGCTTCACTGGTAGCCGGCACCATGCCCGCCCAACTCGCCGTGCCGCCTTGGATCTTGACGATGCGGCAGCCGCCGGAACAGGAAGGGGAGTCCCGTGCAGCTCCGACGATCCGGCATCCGCAGCGGGGGCGCAAGCGGCCTGTTCGCCCGGCACCCACGAATCGGAGCACTCCGCCTGCTGCGCGCCGCCGACGCGCGACCCGCTTCACGTCGCACAATCGACGCACCGTCACGGCCCGCCGACCCGTCCGCCCGCCCGTCCGCCCACCCGGCCGACGGTCCGTCCGGTGACGCGCACCGTAACCACCGGCATTCCGAACCTGTTGGGGGAGGCATGGAAACCCTCTTCGGCGAACTCCGCTTCGGCGCCCGCCGCCGGACCCGCGGCACCGCGTACGAGGCCGCCGCTGAGTACACCGGGCGCTGGGGCTGGGCGGTGGCCGTCTCCACCGGCTCCGCCACCCCCGCCGACGGGCGCTGCGACTGCGGCACCGTCCACTGCGCCGCACCCGGGCTGCACCTCGGGCTCGGCCCCGCCGTCGACCCGGCCTCCGGCACCGGCACCGCCGGGCTGGACGCGCTCCGGGACGGCTCCTCCCCCGCCGCGCTCCTGCTGCCCGCCGGGCGCTCCTTCGACGTGCTCGACGTCCCGGCCCAGCCCGGCCTCCAGGCCCTGGTCCGGCTGGAGCGGATGGGCACCCAGGTCGGGCCGGTGCTCGGCCTGCCGACCGGGCGGCTGCTCTTCTTCGTCTCCCCCGGCGCCGCCCAGCGCCTCCCCGACCTGCTCTACCGGATGGGCTGGGACGACACCACCCTCGACCTGGCCTGCCACGGCGAGGGCAGCTACGTCGCCGCCCCGCCCACCACCCTCGGCCCCCTCGGCCCGGCCCGCTGGCTCCGCCGCCCCTCCCGCGACTCCGCCGCCTGCCCCCCCGAGGCCCGCCTCCTCCTCGGCACCATCGCCTACGCCTGCCACCGCACCCGCGAACGCACCCCGGTCACCGCGTAGCGGCTCCGCCGGGGGCCGGCAGGGCACATGCCAAGGGGCGCGGGGAACGGCGCGAGGCGGAAGGCCACTCACCTGCAACTGAGGCTCCATCAGCCAGTTGCACGCGCTGCCGTTCCCCTGCGCGCAGTTCCTCGCGCCCCTGAGGTCGCTGCCCTGCCGGGCCACCTGCCCGGAGGGCCGCGTCAGTCGCCGATCAGGGCGTCCACGAAGGCGCCCGGCTCGAACGGGGCGAGGTCGTCCGCGCCCTCGCCGAGCCCGATCAGCTTGACCGGCACACCGAGTTCCCGCTGCACCGAGATGACGATGCCGCCCTTCGCGGTGCCGTCCAGCTTGGTGAGCACGATGCCCGTGATGTCCACCACCTCGGCGAACACCCGCGCCTGGACCAGTCCGTTCTGCCCGGTGGTGGCGTCCAGCACCAGCAGGACCTCGTCCACCGGCCCGTGCTTCTCCACGACCCGCTTGACCTTGCCGAGCTCGTCCATGAGCCCGGTCTTGGTGTGCAGCCGGCCCGCGGTGTCGATGAGCACGGTGTCCGCGCCCTCCGCGATGCCCTCCTTGACCGCGTCGAAGGCGACCGAGGCCGGGTCCCCGCCCTCGGGCCCGCGGACGGTGGCGGCACCGACCCGCTCGCCCCAGGTCTGCAGCTGGTCGGCGGCGGCGGCGCGGAAGGTGTCGGCGGCGCCGAGCACCACCTTGCGGCCGTCGGCGACCAGGACCCGGCCGAGCTTGCCGGAGGTGGTGGTCTTGCCGACGCCGTTGACGCCGACGACCAGCACGACGGCCGGGCGGCCGTCCTCGTGCTTGGCGGTCTTCAGCTGACGGTCGGCGTCGGCCCCGATCAGCGCGACCAGCTCCTCGCGGAGCAGGGCGCGCAGCTCGTCGGGGCTGCGGGTGCCGAGCACCTTGACCCGGGTGCGGAGGTTCTCGACCAGTTCCTGGGTGGGCTTCACGCCGACGTCGGCGACGAGCAGGGTCTCCTCGATCTCCTCCCAGGTGTCCTCGTCGAGGCGGTCCCGGGAGAGCAGGGTGAGCAGGCCCTTGCCGAGTGAGTTCTGCGAGCGGGAGAGCCGGCCGCGCAGGCGGACCAGGCGGCCTGCGGTCGGTTCGGGGACCTCCAGCTCGGGGGCGGCGAGGGCCGCGTCGGGGGTCTCGATCTCCTGAGGGAGCGTCACCTCCTCGACGGTGCGGACCGGCTCCGGCGCCGAGGCGGCGGACTCATCGCCGACCTGCGGCTCGCGCGGGGGCGTGATGACGGGTGCCTCGGCCTTGGGAGGCAGCTGCTTACGTCGTCTGCCGCTGACGACGAGGCCCGCGACGGCGCCGATGGCGACGACCGCGATGACTACGGCAAGAATCAGATATTCCATGGCGCCACCCAGTATCCGCGACGCCCCCACCACAGTGAACGAGGACATACGCCTCTTATGACTTAAGCAGGACAGAACATACCTTTGTGTCCCATGACCGAGAACCACCAGGCCGTGGAGACCCGCGGCATCGAGCCCGTGCCCGACCACGAGCGCCAGGGCCGCGTCCGTGAGCTGTTCCACACCTGGTTCGCCGCCAACATCAGCGTGCTGCTGCTCACCATGGGCGCCGGGCTGATCGTCTTCAACGGCCTGAACCTCTGGCAGGTGCTGCTGGTCGCCGTCTGCGCCGCCGTGCTGGCCTACGGGATCGTCGGTCTGCTCACCATCTCCGGCAAGTGGGGCGGCTCCCCCGCCATGACGCTCTCCCGGGCGGTCTTCGGCGTCCGGGGGAACCTGGTGCCGGGCGCGGTGACCTGGGTGGCCCGGTTCGGCTGGGAGACGGTGAACGCGGTCACCGGGGCCTACGCCCTGCTCTCCGTCCTCGACCTGCTCTTCGGCATCCGCAGCACCACCCCGCTGATCGTCGTCACCCTGCTGCTCTTCGTCGGCACCACCTTCCTGGTCTCCGGCCTCGGGCGGAACGCGCTGCTCTGGTGCAACCGCTGGTCCGCCTACCTGTTCGGGATCTTCTCCGTCCTGGTCCTCGGCTACCTGGCCGCGACGGTCGCCTGGTCCGAGGTCTTCGCCCGCCCGGCCGGCACCACCGCGATGGTGGTCGCGGGCATCGGCACCATCGCGGCCGGCGGCCTCAGCTGGGCCCCGTCCGGCGCCGACTTCGCCCGCTACCTGCCGCGCGGCGCGAGCGAGCGCGGCATCGTGGGCACCGCGATCGGCGGCGCCGGGATCGTGGTGGTCCCGATGGTGCTGATGGGAGCCGTGATGGCGGTCGGCACCCCGGACCTGGCCTCCGCCTCCGACCCGGTGGCCTTCATCGGCGACCTGCTGCCGATCTGGCTGGCGGTGCCGTACCTGCTGATCGCGCTGATCGGCATGGTGCTGATCAACAGCCTCTCGATGTACTCGGCCGGCTTCACCGCGCAGACCATGGGCGTGAAGCTGCCTCGCGCCTGGGCGGTCTCCATCAACGCGGTGATCAGCCTGGTCGGCGGTCTGCTGCTGATGCTGGTGGCGAAGAGCTTCTACGGCTCCTTCATCACCTTCCTGACCATCCTGGCCGTCTCCTTCTCGGCCTGGATCGGCGTCTACGGCGTCGACATGCTGCGCCGCCACCGCCAGGGCCGGACCCGCTACGACGGCGCCGCCCTGCTCGACACCACCCCCGCGTCCGCCTACTGGTTCAAGGGCGGTTTCTGCTGGCAGGCGCTCACCGCCTGGCTGCTGGCGATCGGCACCGGCCTGATGTTCACCCGGGCGGCGCTCAGCGCGGACGACGTCTGGTTCGCCGGCCCCTGGGCGAGCAGCTGGATCGGCACCGACGGCCTGGCCTGGGTGGTCACCATCCTGGTCGGCGCCCTGGTCTTCGCGGCCCTGCCGCAGGCCCGCACCTCCGCCGTGGAGACCGAGCCGGAGAGCGGCGAACCCGAGAGCGGCGAACCGAGCGAGCTGGTCACCCGCTGACCGACGGCTCCTGCCGGGGCACCGCGCGCGTCCGGCGCTCGCGGTGCTCCTCGCGCAGCCGCTGGCTGATCACCTGGGAGATCCCGTCCCCCTTCATGGTGACGCCGTACAGCGCGTCGGCCGACTCCATGGTGAGCTTCTGATGGGTGATCACGATCAGCTGGGAGCTCTCCCGCAGCTCCTCCATGATGGCGATCAGCCGGCGCAGGTTGGTCTCGTCCAGCGCCGCCTCCACCTCGTCCATCACGTAGAACGGGCTGGGCCGGGCCTTGAAGATGGAGACCAGCAGCGCCACCGCCGTCAGCGAGCGCTCGCCGCCGGACAGCAGCGAGAGCCGCTTCACCTTCTTCCCCGGCGGCCGGGCCTCCACCTCGACGCCGGTGGTCAGCATGTTGTCCGGGTCGGTCAGCACCAACCGCCCCTCCCCGCCCGGGAAGAGCCGGGAGAAGACGCCCTCGAACTGCGCCGCCGTGTCGTGGTACGCCGAGGTGAAGAGCTGCTCCACCCGGGCGTCCACGTCCCGGACGATGTCCATCAGGTCCTTGCGGCTGCGCTTGAGGTCGTCCAGCTGCTCGCCGAGGAACTGGTGCCGCTCCTCCAGCGCCGCGAACTCCTCCAGCGCCAGCGGGTTCACCTTCCCCAACTGCTGGTACGCCCGCTCGGCGGCCCGCAGCCGCTTCTCCTGCTCGGCCCGGACGTACGGGCGGGGCTCGTCCGGCTCCTGCCCCTCCTCCGGCAGCGCGGGCGGCACCAACTGGTCCGGCCCGTACGAGGCGAGCAGCTCGCCGCCCTCGATGCCGAACTCCTCCAGCGCCTTGGCCTCCAACTGCTCGATCCGCAGCCGCTTCTCGGCCCGCAGCACCTCGTCCCGGTGCCCGGCGTCCACCAACTTGTCCAGCTCGCCCTTGAGTTCCCGTCCGTGCTCGCGCCCGGCGCGCAACTCGGCCTCCCGCTCGGCCCGTTCCCGCTCGGCCTCGGCGCGCTCCGCCTCGGCCCGGGCCAGCGTGAGCTCCAGCCGGGCCAGCAGCTGCCGGGCTCCGGCGGCCACCGCCCCGGCCACCCCGGCCTCGTGCCGGGCGCGTTCGCGCCGCTCGGCGGCCCGGGCGCGGGTCTCGCGTTCGGCCGCGGCGGCCCGGTCGAGCTGGTCGGCCCGGCCGTTGAGACCGCGGACCCGCTCCTCATGGGTGCGCACCGAGAGCCTGGCCTCCAGCTCGCCCTGCCGGGCTTCGGACGCCCCGGCCGCCAGCTCGTCCCTTCGCACCGGATCCGGCTCGTCCTCCCCCGCGTCCGCCAACTCCTCGGCCACCGCCAGCCGTTCGGTCAGCTCCTCGGCGGCGGCCAGCGCCTGCGCCAGGCCCTCCTCGGCCCGGGTGACGGAGGCGGCCAGCCGTTCGGCCTCCCCGGCGGCCGCCCTGGCCTGCCCGCCGAGCCGCCCGAGCGCCCCGGCGGTCGCGGCCCGCTCCTTCTCGGCCGCCCGCCGACGGGCCGCCAACTCCTCGACCTCGGCCGTGAGTTCGCGCCGCAGCTCGGTGGCACCGGCCAGCTCCTCGGCCAACTCCTCGCACCGGACGTCGAGTTCGGCGATCCGCTCGGCCGCCTCGGCCACCGCGGCCTGGGTCTCCAACAGGCTCGGCGCCCCGGCCGACCCGCCCTGCGCGTAGCCGGCGCCGAGCATGTCACCGTCCCTGGTCACGGCGGTCAGGCCGGGCTCGCGCCGCACCAGCCGGACGGCCTCGTCCAGCCCGTCCACCACCACCATCCGGGCCAGCAGCCCCGTCACGGCCGGCCGTAGCGGCTCCGGCGCGGACACCAACCCGGCCGCCCAGCGCAGTCCGTCCTCCGGAGCCCCCTCCACCGGGGCGGCCCCGCCGACCAGCAGCGCCGCCCGCCCGGCGTCCTGCCCGCGCAGCAGCCGCAGCGCCGCCGCCGCCGTCTCCACCCCGTCCACCGCGACCGCCTCGGCCGCCGCCCCGAGCGCGGCCGCGACGGCCGTCTCGTACCCGGGCTCGACGGCGAGCAGCGAGGCCGCCGGGCCGAGCACGCCGGCCAGCGCCCCGGCCAGCAGCGCGCCGCTGCCGTCCTTGCGCCGCAGCCCCAGGGAGAGCGCCTCGTGACGGGCCGTCAGTGCGGCCCGCTCCTTCTCGGACGCCGCCAGCGCCTCCCGGGCCGCGCCGACGGCCGCACCGGCCCCGGCCGCCCGCTCCTTCGCGTCCTGGTGCGCGGCCTCGGCCTCCTCGTCCCCGCCGGCCGGCCCGCCGACCTCGGCCTCCAGCTCGGCGTACTCCTGCTGCGCGGCCTCGGCCCGCTCCAGCGCACCGTCCCGGGCCTCGGCCTGCCGTGCCAGTTCGGCCTCGGCGCCGGCCGCCTTGGAGCGCGCGGCGGCGGCCTGCCCCTGGAGCCGGGCCAGGCCCTCCCTGCGGTCCGCGATGGCCCGCGCGGCGGCCTTCAACCGGCCTTCCTCGACGGCGAGTTCACGCTCCAGCTCAGCCCGCCGCTCGACCGCCTCGGCCAGCGCGTAGCGCGCCTCCTCCAGGGCCTCGGCGAGCGCGGCCTCCTCCTCGCGGACCCGGGCGGCCTCCCGCTCCAGCTCCTCCGGGTCCCGCCCGCGCCGCTCCTCGCCCTGCCCGGCGGTGAGGGCGTGCCGCACCCGGGCCTCGGCCAGCCCGATGGTGCCCCTGGTCCGCTCGCCGAGCGCGGAGAGCCGGTACCAGGTCTGCCGGGCCTCCTCCAGCCGGGGCCCGAGCTGCTGCACCTGGGCCTCCAGTACGGCCTCCCGCTGCTGGGCCCGCTCCAGCTCCTGCTCCACGGTGGAGCGGCGCAGCCGCAGCGCCAGCTCGTCGGCGATCTCGGCCTCCACCGCCCGGCGGAGCGTCAGCAGGTCGTCGGCGAGCAGCCGCAGCCGGGCGTCCCGCAGCTCGGCCTGGATCCCGGCCGCCCGCCGGGCGATCTTCGCCTGCCGCCCCAACGGCCCGAGCTGGCGGCGCAGTTCGGCGACCAGGTCCTGCACCCGGTTGAGGTTGGCGGCCATCGAGTCCAGCTTGCGCAGCGCCTTCTCCTTGCGCTTGCGGTGCTTGAGCACCCCGGCGGCCTCCTCGATGAAGGCCCGGCGGCCCATCGGGTCGGCGTGCAGCACGGAGTCCAGCTGGCCCTGTCCGACGATGACGTGCATCTCGCGGCCGATGCCGGAGTCGGAGAGCAGCTCCTGGATGTCCAGCAGCCGGCAGGTCTCGCCGTTGAGGGCGTACTCACTGCCGCCGTTGCGGAACATCGTCCGGGTGATGGTGACTTCGGAGTAGTCGATGGGCAGCGCGCCGTCGGTGTTGTCGATGGTGAGGCTGACCTCGGCGCGGCCGAGCGGCTGGCGGCCGCTGGTGCCGGCGAAGATGACGTCCTCCATCTTGCCGCCGCGCAGCGACTTGGCGCCCTGCTCCCCCATGACCCAGCTGAGCGCGTCCACCACGTTGGACTTGCCGGACCCGTTGGGGCCGACCACACAGGTGATGCCGGGTTCGAAGCGCAGCGTGGTGGCGGAGGCGAAGGACTTGAACCCGCGCAGCGTCAGACTCTTCAGGTGCACGCGCCCGTTCTCCTCACCTCGGCGTCCGCCCGGGGTTCACCTCCCGGACGGCCGACTGTATCCGGCCACCCTGGCGGTGGACGGACAGGCGGTGGTTTGACCACGCCGGAGCTGGGCAATGTCATCGGCAAAAGGTGACGGGAACGACGAAGGGACGCCGTCACGGCGTCCCTCTTGTAGCTGCGACCCCATCGGGGATCTCGTGCGCAGCAGCGTCGAACTCTGGCGATCGGGTCAGGATCAGGTGAGCACGGGCTCCCGCTGGTCCAGCTCGATGCTGCTGAGCAGCGAGTGCTCGTCAACGACAGCGGTGAGTGCGTCGTTCTCAGCCTGCATCCGGTTGAGCTCGGACTCCAGGTCCTGGACGCGCTGCTGAAGCCGTCGCATCTCGGTGAGCATTCGCGGGTCGGGGCCGCCGACGTACCCGAGAAGCGCCTTTGCCATGATGAATGGTCCTCCACGCTGAGTGACCGAACCGTATAGGTACAGGTCTTGGGGGAAGGGGTGTCACGCACCCGTCCGCGGGCCGGAAGTGCTGGCTGGGCACTACGGGAGGGCCGTGTGAGCTGGGCTCGCGACGGCATGACCCTGCCGGGAGAACGCATATTGGTGCGCGGGCTTTCAGCGTCTCACCAAAGACGGTACGGGTCAACACGATCACCGCACGCTACCGCCACCCTGTCACCTGCACGCGGGAGTGGACACGCTGTGCGGCCGGGCGGGCAACCCATCGTGTGTCAGATGGATCACTGCTCGCTGCGGAGTCAACCACGAGTCTGCCCAGAAGGCAACCGCATGACACCGGCAGTCTCGCCACGGTGTCACCTCAGTGTCACGCCGGTCTCCTCCGTGCACACCCCGGCATACCCCGGCACCCGCCGCCGCGCGCCGGGCGCCGCCGGGGATCAGCGGAGTTCGAAGCCCTGGTACCCGCGGGCGGTGGCTCCCCATATCTCGGTGACACCGCTGACCCGGCCCGGCGTGCCGGGGCCGCGGAGCAGTTCCAGGAGGCGCTCGCAGTCGTGCCGCGCGCCCTGGGCGACCACCTGGACCCGGCCGTCGCCGAGGTTGCTGGTGTAACCGGTGATGCCGCCGATCTCCAGCGCCCGGGCCCTGGTCCACCAGCGGAAGCCGACTTCCTGGACCTTGCCGCGCACCCAGGCGGTGCAGCGGACGAGCTCGTCGCTGTGCATGACCACGACCCTAGGTCATGCACAGCGACGGTCATGCACGGCGACGGTCATGCACGACGAGCCCACCGCCCGGCTCAGCGGAACAGCGCCACCAGCGCACGGGCCTCGTCCGAGCTCTGCGAGAGGGCGGCCAGCGAGCCGTCCGCGAAGTGCAGGTCGACCCGGTCGGAGACGCCGCCGGTGCGGTCCTCGACCCGGCGGACCCGGCCGTACGGGAGCTCGCCGAGCGGGCGCAGGCCCACGCCGACCAGGTGGTCGGCGAGCAGGATCCGGCGGTCGGTGAAGGCCAGCACCGCCCGGTTGTTGTCCATCGGCGCGGCCCCCTCGTAGCCGTGCCGCACCGCGATCACGAACTGCCCGGCCTGGCTGTCCCAGCCGCCCTGCAGGCCCGCGCCCCGGGTGATCCGGCGGATCACCCGGAAGATGCCGAAGACCGCCTCGATCAGCAGCTCGGCGACGACCGCCACCAGCTCGAACAGCGCACCGAGGGCGGCCCCCGCCCCGCGCGTCGCGGCCCCCGGCCGGTACTTCCGCGGGACCCGGCGGATCAGGTCGCTGAGCTGGAGGTCGGCCACCGCGTGGATCTGCTCGCCCGGCTGGAGGTGCGGGGCGAACAGCGGGCGGTAGGACTCGCCGCCCAGCGGCCGCGGCTCGGTGTACGTGCTCATCCGAAGGCCTCCTCGACCCTGGTCTGCGGCACCCGGTAGGGCTTCGCGTGCTCGCCGCCGTCCAGCGCGCCGGTGGCGGCGTCGATCGCGGCGTCGTCCTTGGCCGCGTCGGTCAGCTCGCCGCCGAAGTCGCCGGCGCCGATCCCGAGCCCGACGCCGGTGGCGATGCCGCCCTTGACCGCGCCGAAGCCGATCTTCACCGCGCGGGCGGTGGCGTACTCGCCGAGGGTGCCGAGGTTGGGGTTGGTGATCAGGTCCTTCGCGGCGCCGAAGCGGTTGCCGGCGCCGCCGATCTTGCGGACCGCCTTGGCCGCCTTGAGGCCCTCCCTGATGTTCTTGAAGGACTTCCCGGCGGTCTGGATCTTGCGGACCGCGTCCATCAGCTTGCCGAGCGTCGTGGCCAGCTTGCGGGAGACCGAGGCGATCCGCAGGACGTAGACCGACACCTCGGCCTCGACCACCAGCGCGTTGACCACGGTGGCCGCGCCGAGGGTGATGATGTCCACCAGGATCATCGCGGCCATGGTGGTGATCAGGACCTCGATCGCCTCCCGGATCAGCCCGATCACCAGGTTCTCGGCCAGCTCGCAGGCCTCGGCGGCCTGGCTGATGATCTTGGCCGTCTCGTTCATGTCGGCGGCGGTGGCCTCGATGGCCTCGACCACCTTGCCCATGTGGGTGCCGAAGGCCTCCGAGGCCTGGCCCTCCCACTGGCCGGCGAGCGTCGTGCCGCCCGAGCGCAGCTCGTTGGCGACCTCCTGCATGGCCTTCGCCTGGGCCTGCCACTCCTGCGCGGCCTCGGTGAGGGTCTCCAGCTCGCCGGTGACCTCCTCCAGCATGTCCATCAGCCCAAGGAAGTCCAGGGCGCCCTTGACGAACTCGTCCAGCCCGGCGTCGAGGCCCTCGGAGACCGGGTTGGTGAAGCTGGGCAGCGCCTCGAAGGGGGTGCTGACGAAGTCCCGGGTCCACTTGTACGCGGCACCCGCCTCGCCGAAGCTGACGTCCGTCCCGGGGATCACCGGCCGCCCCCGTAGACCGAGGCGATCGCGGCGTCGTGGCTCGCGTAGTTGTCGGCGGTGTCCTGGAGGCCGCCGGCGGTGTCGGTCAGGATCTCGGTGAGGTCGGCGAGGTTCTGCTGCTCGGCCTCGGCGTGCTCCTGGTACGCCTCGAACAGGTTCTGTGCGTCCGGCAGTTTGCCGAAGTCGTTGGAGTTCAACGACACCGAGGCGAGGCGGGACTGGATCTCGGCGATCCGTTCCGCCTGCGCCTCGACGAGTGCCGCGTACTGCCTGAGTGCGCCCGGTTCTACCCGGAAGCCCTGGTCCCCCATGGTGCTGCCCCTTGCTCAGTGCTTGGCTGATCATCGTACTGAAGGCCAGACGCAGCTCTGCGGGCAAGGGGTTTCACACCACCCGACTCAGAAGCCCCCGAAGTCCCCTCCGCCACCGAAGTCCCCGCCGCCACCGCCGTCGAATCCGCCGAAGTCGGAGGGGTTGAAGTCGGCCCCGGAGGAGTCGCCGCCCTCCCAGCCCGAACCGGTGTCCGCCCAGGCGGTGGACGGGGTGGCCAGCATCGAGCCGAGCGCCGTCCCGACCAGCAGGCCCGGCAGCATCCCGCCGCCGAAGTACCCGCCCGCCCACGGGCTGTAGGCCGGCCCGGCGTTCCAGTACGGCTCCCGGCCGTGCTCGGTCTCCACCGTCCGGATCTCCGGCTCCTGACCCGCCGTCAGCCGGGCCGCGTCGGCCGCGCAGACCGGCACCGAGCGGCGGGCCGCTCCGGCCGGGGCCCAGTCCGCGTCCTTCACCGAGGGGCCGTGCCGGGGGTCGAAGAAGCACGGCGGACGGCGGTCCGGCAGCGGCTGCTTCTCCCGACGGGCCGTCAGGGTGGCCAGCGCGAACCGGCCGTCGGCCAGCGCCTCCGCCACCGGGCGGACCTGCTCCGGGCGCTCGGCCTGGTCCATCTCCTGCTTGGCCCGGTCGTAGCAGTCCAGCGCGTGCGCGTAGTCGGCCCGCTGGGCGTCGTCCGCGTCCGCGGAGCCCGGGGCGAAGTCCAGCCGGTCCAGCTCCTCGCCGAAGGCGGTGATGTCCTCGTCCACCACCACCCGCAGCTGGGCCAGTTCGGCCCGGGCCTTCTCCGCCTTCTTCCGCTTCGACCGGCGCAGCAGCAGGAACACCCCGCCGCCGGCCAGCGCCAGCAGCGCCACCGGCACCACGACCGCGGCCACCCCGACCCCGCCGGAGGAGGAGGCCACGCCCTTCCCCTTCACCTGGCCGAGCGCCTGCCCGACGAAGTCGTCCAAGGTCCCGGCGATGTCCCCGGGGTGGGCCCGGAAGGCCGCCCCGGACATCGAGGCCGCGGCCGCCCCGGAGAGCGCGGCCGGGTCCGAGAAGGCCTTGAACTCCTCACCGCGCCAGATCGCGTAGACGCCCGTCACCCCGACCCTGGTCCGCAGGTCCCTGGCCAGGGTCTGCGCCGGGTACTGGTCGCCCGCCGGGACCACGGCCACGAACACCGGCTTGTCGGCCGCCTTGATCCGCGCGGTCAGCGCGGCCGCCTGGCCGGCCGAGTACCGCCCGGCCATCGCCGGGTCGACGTACACCTGACCCTGCTTCAGCGCCTTCCCGGCCTCCTCGATCCCCCCGGCCGCCACGGCGGGGCCGGCGAGGAGCAGCATGAGTGCGGCCAGCAGCGCGGCGAGCACGGCGACGGCCGGGGAGCGGCCCGGTCGGTGGAGCGCGAAGGTCCTCATGCTCCGAACCTACCCCCGAAGGCCGGACATTCCGCCCTCCCGAGGGTCCACGGTCTCCCCCGCCGGTCGGGCCGGACCGCGCTCCTCCTGGCGGTGGACCCCGGTGCCCGGCGGGCCGGGCATAGTTAGGACCGATCAAGTACGTCCGCACCATCCAGATCGGAGCACCCGGTGATCCTGGGCCTCGTCACCGCCGTCGCGGCATCCGCCTGCTACGGCACCGGCTCGGTACTCCAGGCGGTCGGCTCGCGCCGCTCCGCCCGCGAGGAGGCCGCCGCCAAGGGCCGCTCCGCCGGCGTCACCGAGCACGGCGGGCCCAACCTCGCCTCCACCGCCAAGGCCGCCGTCACCTGGGAGTTCATCCTCGGCACGGTGCTCGACCTGATCGGCTTCGGCCTCGGCGCGCTGGCCGCGCGGCTGCTCCCGCTCTTCCTCTCCCAGACCGTCATCAGCGCCAACCTGGTGATCACCGCGGTGCTCTCCATCAAGCTGCTCGGCATCCGCCTCAAGCGCCCCGAGTGGGCCTCGATCGCCGTGCTCTGCGCCGCGCTGGTCCTGCTCGCGGTGGCGGCCGGGCCCGAGGGCGGGCACCACGCCGAGATGGCCGTCCACTGGTGGCTGCTCGGCGTCACCATCGCCCTGATCGCGATCGGTGCGCTGGTGGTCCGCCTGATGGGCGCCGGCGGCGCGATCGTGGCCGGCCTGCTCTCCGGCCTCGGCTTCGGCGCGCTCGGCGTCGGCGTGCGCATCCTGAACGGCATCGAGCCCTTCGACCTCGTGAAGCTGGTCTCCGACCCGGCGCTCTACGCCGTCCTGGTCGGCGGCATCGGCGGGATGTACCTGCACACCGTGGCCCTGCAGATCGGCTCGGTCAACGGCGCCACCGCGGCCCTGGTGGTCGGCGAGACCGTCATCCCCGGCGCCGTCGGCGTGCTCTGGCTCGGCGACTCGTCCCGGGCCGGCCTCGGCTGGCTCGCCGTCTCCGGCTTCGTCCTGGCCGTGGTCAGCGCGGTCGGCGTCGCCTACTACGGCCAGGGGGAAGAGGACCTGACCGAGGGTCAGGCCGCAGAACCGGAACTCACCAAGCGGGCCTGACCGGCCGGCGCGCTCCGCTCCCTCAACGCGGGGCGCGCTGGCACTTCGGGCAGAAGTAGCTGGAGCGGTTCATCCACGGCTCGCGCCGCATCGCCGTCCCGCACCGCCGGCACGGCTCGCCCTCCCGCCCGTACGCGTCCAGCTCGCGCGAGAAGTACCCGCTCTCGCCGTTCACGTTGACGTACAGGCTGTCGAAGCTGGTCCCGCCGACGGCCAGTGCCGCCCCCATCACGTCCCGCGCGTGCCCGAGCAGCGTCCGCGCCTGAGGCCTCGTCAGGGTCGCGGTCGCCCGCTCGTAGTGCAGCTTGGCCCGCCAGAGCGACTCGTCGGCGTAGATGTTGCCGACCCCGCTGATCAGCGTCTGGTCGAGCAGCGCCCGCTTCACCGTGGTCCGCTTCAGCCGCAGCGAGGTCACGAAGGCCTCGTCGTCGAAGCGCTCGTCCAGCGGATCCCGCGCGATGTGCGCGATCGAGAGCGGGGTCGACTCCGGGTCCCCCGGCTCGGACTCCTCCACCGCCAGCCCGCCGAAGGTCCGCTGGTCGACGAAGCGCAGCTCGCGCCCGCCGTCGGTGAACCGCAGCCGCACCCGCAGGTGGGTCTCGTCCGGCACCACCGGGTCCTGGACCAGCAGTTGGCCGCTCATCCCGAGGTGCCCGATCAGCGCCTGGTCCCCGCCGAGCGGCACCCAGAGGTACTTGCCCCGGCGCTGCGGATCGCCCAGGGTGGCCCCGGTCAGCCGGGCGGCGAACTCATCGGCCCCGCCGGGCTGACGGCGGACCGCGCGGGGGTGGAGCACCTGCGCCTCGGCCACGGTGCGGCCGGCGGCCCAGCGGGCCAGACCGCGCCGGACCACCTCTACTTCGGGGAGCTCGGGCACGGTGGCCGCCTATTCCTGACGAACGGTCAGCTGCTGCTGGAGGGGTTGAGCTGGTCGGCGTACTTGGCCTTGATGGCCCGCCAGGCGCTCTCCGCGGCCTTCTGCTCGGCTTCCTTCTTCGAGCGGCCACTGCCCTGCCCGAAGTCCTCGCCGGCCACCCGGGCGTTCGCGCTGAAGGTCTTCTCGTGGTCCGGGCCGGACTCGGCCACCACGTACTCCGGCACTCCGATGCCCACCGTGGCGGTGAGCTCCTGGAGGCTGGTCTTCCAGTCCAGGCCGGCGCCCAGCTGAGAGGACTCCTCGATCAGCGGGTCGAACAGGCGGTGGACGAAGTCGGTCGCGGCGTCCAGCCCCTGGTCCAGGTAGATGGCGCCGATCACGGCCTCGACGGTGTCCGCGAGGATGGAGGACTTGTCGCGGCCCCCGGTGCCCTCCTCGCCCTTGCCCAGGCGGATGAAGGTGCCGAGCTCAAGGCCCCGGCCCACCTCGGCCAGCGCGCGGGAGTTGACCACCGCCGCGCGGAGCTTGGCCAGCGTGCCCTCGGCGACCTCCGGGTGGAGGCGGTAGAGGGTGTCCGTCACGACCAGCCCGAGCACCGAGTCGCCGAGGAACTCGAGGCGCTCGTTGGTCGGCAGCCCACCGTTCTCGTAGGCGAAGCTGCGGTGCGTGAGGGCACGCACCAGAAGGGCGCGCTCGAGCGTGAACCCGAGGCGCCCTTCCAGGACGTCGTATTCGGTCGAAGCCGGACCGCCGGCCTTGCTCCCGTTGGCAGGAGCCGACTTGCGGGCAGAAGTACTCTCCGACATCGAACCGTGCACCCCGCCGATCAGACCGAGAGGACCTGGCGACGGTTGTACGTGCCGCAGCTCGGGCACGCGATGTGACCCAGCTTCGGCTCGTGGCAGCGGTCGCACGCCACGAGGGCCGGAACAACGGCCTTCCAGTTGGACCGACGGTGGCGCGTGTTGCTGCGCGACATCTTCCGCTTCGGAACAGCCACGGCTACTTCTCCTGGTTCTCGGCGAGACCCTCACGGGTACCGCTGGTCTTGATCCCGTCACCCTCGTCGCCGGGGGCGGCGGAGAGTCCCTGCAGAGCCGCCCACCGGGGGTCGGCGGCGTCGTGGTGGTGCGTCGGGTCGTCGCTCAGGCGCGCTCCGCACTCGGAGCACAGGCCCAGGCAGTCTTCCTGGCACACCGGCTGCAGCGGCAGTGCGAGCACCACCGCGTCACGCAGCACCGGCTGGAGGTCGAAGAAATCGCCCTCCAGACGGTAAGTCTCGTCCTCGGAGTCCTCGTCGAGGTCCTCCGCACCGGCGGTCCGGGTGCGGTGACGCTCGTCGGACTCCGGGTAGTAGTACAGCTCCTGGAAGTCGACCTCCAGGTCGTCCTCCACCGGCTCCAGGCAGCGCACGCACTCGCCCTCGACGTGGGCGGTCGCGGTGCCGGTGACCAGCACGCCCTCGACCACGGACTCGAGGCGGATGTCGAGCTCGATCTCGCTGCCGGCCGGGACGCCGATGACGTCCTCGATGCCGAGCTCGGCGGGCGCCGGCAGGGTGCGGGACACCTTGCGCAGCGAGCCCGCGCGACGGCCGAGCTCATGCGTGTCGAACACGAGCGGGTCGCGGTGGTCGAGGCGGTTCAAGGTGTCCTGACTTCCTGCTGGCGGCACGCACTGACTGCGCGGCGCGGATCGATTCTGGTCGGCGGGTTCCAGGCAGCCGAACGGGCCCAGCTCTGGATCGGCCGGAGTGGTCAGACTACCGGACACTCCGGCGTGGCCCAACTTCGCCTTCCGTTCACCGGCCGCCGAGCTCCCGGAGCCTGGTCATGTCGATCATGCTGGTGTCGAAGAAGCTGGTCTCGTCCAGGCTGGCCTGCTGCTGGGGCAGCTGCTGCGGGACCTGCTGCTGGGGCACCTGCTGCTGCGGGTAGCCGTAGGCGTCGTACTGCTGCTGCTCCTGGCCCTGGTACGCGGCGGGCTGCTGGTAGCCGTACGCGGGGTCGAAACCCTGGGTCTGGTAGCCGGGCTGGGGCTGCTGCGGGTAGCCGTACGGGTCCGCCGGGGGCTGACCGGCCGGGTCGTAGCCGCCGCCGTAGACCTCGGCGTACTGGCCGCCGGCGTACTGCCCCTCCTCCGGGGCCTGCCAGCCGGCCGCCGCGGGGGTGGGCTCCGGCCAGCTCTGCTGCTGCGGGACCTCGGCCCGGTACCAGGGCTGCTCGTCCTCGTCGGCGAAGCCGGCCGCGACCGCCTCGGCCCGGTCCTTGGCGTGCTGGGCCTGGTCGGCGGCGGCCAGGTAGGCACCCAGCTCGTCGATGTGGGCCTTGCCGAGGAGCTTGTCGCGGCCCTTGCCGACGGCCTCCAGGGTCTTGCTGAGCACCGTCTCCAGAGTGGCGAGCTTCACGTCGACGTACTCGTCGACCTCGGGGCTCGGGCTGACCCGGGAGCGGAACTCCTCGCCGTCCTGCGCCTCTTCGTCGAAGGGCTGCTCGAAGACGCTGGCGTCGCCGCGCAGCTTCTGCCGGCCGCGGCCGACCGCGCCGAGCGTCTTGGTGAGCACCACCTCGAAGTTGGCCAGCTTGGAGTCGACGTAGTCGTCCGCCTCGCTGCGCTTGGTCTCGACCTCGACCCGGGCCTCGCCCAGGATCCGGTCGGCCTCGGCCTGGGCCCGCAGGACCACCTCGGTGTCGGAGACGATCGAGCCGCGCTCGTCGTGCGCACCGCGGATGATCTGGTCGGCCTGGGCCTGGGCGTCCGCCACCACCTGCTCGTGGTCGGCCATCACCGACTGCGCCTGGGCGAGTTCGGCGGGCAGCGCGTCGCGGAGCTGCTGGAGCAGGCCGACCAGCTCGGCCCGGTTCACCACGCAGGACGCCGACATGGGCATCGAGCGGGCGTTCTCCACCGCCGCGACGATCGCGTCGAGTCTGTTCTGCACGTCCACGGGGCTTCGTCTTTCCGTGTGCCGCCGAGCTGCGGCGGAGGCAGCGCCCTACGGCACGGCATCACCGTCGGGCAGGAGTACAGACTGTACGGCCAGAGCGGGCGCAGCTCACAACGCCGGTGCCGCCGCCGGGAAGGAATGTGACGGTTCGCCAGCTCTGTCCGGATTCACTTGTTCCGTTCGGCGATCCGCGCGACCAGCCGGCGGTTGACGCCCTCGGGCAGCAGGCGGGAGACGTCGCCGCCGTAGGAGGCGACCTCCTTGACCAGGCTGGAGGAGAGGAAGCTGTAGGTCGGCGAAGTCGGCACGAAGAGCGTCTCGACGCCGGTCAGGCCGTGGTTCATCTGGGCCATCTGCAGCTCGTAGTCGAAGTCGCTGACCGCCCGCAGGCCCTTGATGATCGCGGGGATGCCGCGCTCCCGGCAGAAGTCCACCAGCAGGCCGAGGTGGGTCTCGATCTCGATGTTGCCGAGGTGGGCGGTGGTCTCCCGGATGAGCTCGATCCGCTCCTCCACGGTGAACATGCCCTGCTTGTTCTTGTTGATCAGCACCGCGACGTGCACCACGTCGTAGAGCCTGGAGGCCCGCTCGATGATGTCGAGGTGGCCGTTGGTGATCGGGTCGAACGAACCCGGGCAGACCGCTCGGCGCATGACGTGGACTCCCTTGAGGGACAGGGTGGGTGGGGTGACTACCGGCCCTCGACGTCGTCGTCGGAGCCGGAGGCGGCGCGACCGTACCAGAGGGTTCCCTCGCCGTAGCGCCGCGAACGCACCGGCTCGAACCCCTCGGGCCAGCCGAACTCGCCACCCCGGGTACTGCGCTCCACGGTGACGAGTACCTCCTCGTCGAGCCAGCCCCCGGCCAGGAGTGTGATCAGCATCTCCCGCACCTCGTCATCCGTCACGGCGTACGGCGGGTCGAGGAAGACCAAGTCGTACGGGGACGAAGGAGCCTGACCCGCGATCACCCGTTCGGCCTTGTCGGCGCGGACCTCGGCGCCGGGGAGGCCGATCGTCCTCACGTTCTCCCGGATCACCCGGGCGGCGGAGGCGTCGGCCTCCACCAGCAGGACGTGCTCCGCGCCCCGGCTCAGCGCCTCCAGGCCGACCGCGCCCGATCCGCCGAACAGGTCGAGCATCCGGGCCCCGTGCAGGGTGCCGCGCAGTGCCTGGAGGGTGGAGAACATCGCCTCCCGGGCCTTGTCCGAGGTGGGGCGGGTGGCCCGGCCGGGCGGGACGGCGAGGCGGCGGCCTCCGGCGGTGCCGGCGATCACGCGGGTCATGGGGCTGGGCGGTCCTCTCTCGGGGAGCTTGACCACCACCTAACCACGAGCGGGGCGCGGGGAACCGCCCGGCCGACCCTCCACCGCCGTGGGGGCCGGCCGAGCGGTCCCGCGCGCCCCCGGGATCACGACCCCTCGCCCCCGACGATGGCGGGGCCGGCGTAGCGGGACCAGGAGAGGCAGCCGTCGGGCGCGCAGTACTCGGGCTTGCGCGGGTCGTGGCCGAGCTCGCGGAGCTTGGTGCGGACGGAGTCGGGCGTGCGGCCGAAGCGGGCCGCGATCCGGGCGATGGTCTCGCCCTCGTGGAAGCGGCGGGTCAGCTCCTCCTCGTGCTGGGGCACCCAGGGGGCGCCGTGGCCGGGGTAGAGCTCGCGGAGCACATCGCGGTCGGGGATGGGCTCGGAGACGTCGGCGACGATGGCCAGGGCGCGCAGCGCGCGGTTGAGCGCGATCCGCAGGTTGGCCACCTCCTCCACCGGCAGGCGCAGCTTGCCCGAGGCGAGCGGGCTGGCGGCCGCCCCCTCGCGCCAGCCGGTCAGGGTCAGGGTGACTTCGCGGTCGTCCTCGCTGGCCAGCTCGATGCGGAAGACCTTGTCGCCCAGCGGAAGCTCGTTGAGATGACGGAATGCCAAGGCAGAACCCCCAGGAATCGTGCCAGGTACGCACCTTGGGGGTGCGCCCTGAACAACTCCTATTCTGCCGTGGACCACTGACAATTCCGGGGGCCCAAAAGCCGTGCGGAGCTGGGAAGTTAGCCCTTTTCTAGGTACTCCGCGCGGTCCTCGTCGAGCAGGCTCTCCAGGGCGGTCCGCAGGTCCGGATGGGCCGTCAGGTCCGGGTCCTCGGCGACCAGCCGGGCGGCCTCCTCGCGGGCGGTGGCGATGACCTCCTCGTCCTCCAGGACGGAGAGCACCTTGAGGGAGGACTTCACGCCGGACTGGGCCTGGCCGAGCACGTCGCCCTCGCGGCGCTGCTCCAGGTCGATCCGGGAGAGCTCGAAGCCGTCCAGGGTGCCGGCGACGGCGTCGAGGCGGGCCCGGGCGGAGGAACCCGCGGGCATCTCGCTGACCAGCAGGCAGAGGCCGGCGGCGGAGCCGCGGCCGACCCGGCCGCGCAGCTGGTGGAGCTGGGAGACGCCGAAGCGGTCGGCGTCCATGATCACCATGACGGTGGAGTTCGGCACGTTGACGCCGACCTCGATCACGGTGGTGGCGACCAGCACGTCCACCTCGCCCGCCGCGAACCGCCGCATCACGTCGTCCTTGGCCTCGGGCGCCAACCGCCCGTGCAGGATCTCCACCCGCAGCCCGGCCAGCGGGCCCTTGGTGAGCATCTGGGCCGTCTCCACCACGGCCAGCGGGGGCCGCCGTTCGTCACTGGCGGCGCCGAGGTCCTCCGGGTCGTCGGAGACGGCCTTGCGCTTCTTCTTGGCGGCGGCGTCCTCGGGCTCGTCGCCGATCCGGGGGCAGACCACGTAGGCCTGGTGGCCCTTGCCGACCTCCTCGCCGACCCGCTCCCAGGCCCGGGCCAGGAAGTTGGGCTTCTCCAGCGCGGGCACCACGTGGGTGGAGATCGGCGAACGCCCGGCCGGAAGCTGGTCCAGCACGGAGGTCTCCAGGTCGCCGAAGACCGTCATCGCCACGGTGCGCGGGATCGGGGTGGCGGTCATCACCAGCAGGTGCGGCGGCTGGCTGCCCTTGGCGCGCAGCGCGTCCCGCTGCTCGACCCCGAAGCGGTGCTGCTCGTCCACCACCACCAGGCCGAGGTCCAGGAAGGTGACCTTGTCCTCGATCAGCGCGTGGGTGCCGATGGCGATCCCGGCGTCCCCCGTGACCATGTCCAGCAGCGCCTGGCGGCGCGCGGCGGTGCCCATCGAGCCGGTCAGCAGCACCACCTTGGTGCCGAGGTCGGAGCCGCCGAGCATGCCGCCCTCGGCCAAGTCCCCCATCATCTCCGCGATGGAGCGGTGGTGCTGCTGGGCCAGCACCTCGGTGGGCGCCAGCAGGACGGCCTGGCCGCCGGCGTCCACCACGGCGAGCATGGCGCGCAGCGCGACCAGGGTCTTGCCGGAGCCGACCTCGCCCTGGAGCAGCCGGTGCATCGGGTGCTCGGTCGCCAGGTCGGCGAAGATCTCGGCCGACACCTTCTGCTGACCCTCCGTCAGGGTGAACGGCAGCCGGGCGTCGAAGGCGGCCAGCACCCCGTCGGCGGAGGGGCGGCGGGCGACGGCGGGGAGGGCGGAGTCCGCGGCGCGGCGCTGGGCGAGGGCGACCTGGAGCACGAACGCCTCGTCCCAGCGCAGCCGGTCCTGGGCGTGCTCCCGGTCGGCCTGGTTGCGCGGACGGTGGATCAGCTCCAGCGCCTCGGGGAGCGGGATCAGCTCGTGCTTCTCGCGCAGTTCGGCGGGGAGCGGCTCGCCGACGTCGGCCAGGTGCTTGTCGAGCGCGAGCTCGACGCAGAGCTGGAGCTTCCAGCTGGGCAGCTGGGCGCTGGCCGGGTAGACCGGGATGAGGCGGCCCGCGAACCGGCCGGCGGCCTCGCCGCCCTCCTCCTCACCGTCGATCAGCTGGTAGTCCGGCGAGGCGAGTTGGCGCTTGCCGTTGAAGACGCCGACCTTGCCGGCGAACAGGCCCTGGGTGCCGGGGCGCAGGTCCTTCTGCCGCCAGCCCTGGTTGAAGAACACCAGGCTGAGCCGGCCCCTCCCGTCGGTGACCACCACTTCGAGGCGGTCCCCCTTGCGGGCCTTGAACGGGATCAGGGTGACCTTCTCGACCCGGGCCAGCACGGTGACGTGCTCGTCGATCTCCAGGTCGTCGAGGCTGGTGAGCTGGCCCCGTTCCACGTACTTGCGCGGGTAGTGGTGCAGCAGGTCGCCGACCGTGCGCAGCTTGAGGCTGTCGGCCAGCACCTTGGCGGTGCGGTCGCCGACCAGCTTGGTCAGGGATTCGTCGAGTGCGCCCACCGTCCCTATTGGACACCACTCGGCAGACACCCGTGGTGATGCCGGGGGCACGGGGCTCTGCTGACTTGCGGCTCCGAAGGCGTAGCCAATTTCCTACTCGACGCCGATGAGGAGCGGGACCTCCTGCTGGCCGCCGTCGTAGCGGACGGTGTCGACCTCGGGGCGTTGGCGGCGGGCGTGGGCGTCGAGGTGTTCGGCCAGGCCCGGTGGGGCGCCCTCGCCGAGGACCAGGGTGACGAGCTCGCCGCCGGCGGCGAGCATCCGTCCGAGGACCTCCTCGCCGACGGCCGCGAGGTCGGTGCCGATCGCGACCACGTCACCGTCTATCAGGCCGAGCACGTCCCCGGCCTGGCAGACCCCGGCCATCGTCCAGGACTCCCCCTCGGCGACGACGAGTTCCGCGTAGCGGGTGGCCCCCGCCGCCGAGGTCATCGCGACCACGTCCTCGTCGAAGCGCCGGCCGGGCTCGTGGACGGCGAGCGCCGCCAGCCCCTGCACCGGCGAGCGGGTCGGCAGCACGGCGATCCGCACGCCCTCCTCCCGGAGCTGGTCGGCGGCGGCACCCGCGGCGGCCCGCAGTTCGGGGTCGTTGAGCAGCAGCACGACCTCCCGCGCGCCGCACCGCCGCGCGGCGGCGGCGAGTTCGGCGCTGGCGGGCGGCCGGTCGGGGTCGGCGAGGAGCACGTGCGCCCCGGCGGCCTCGCAGAGTTCGGCCAGTCCGGGGCCGGTGACCACGCTGAGCACGGCCCGTCCGGCGACCGCCTCCCGTCCGGAGCGGTCGGCGCCGGCCCGGGCGGCGGCCTCGGCGAAGTGGGTGATCCGGATCTGGTACGGCCGTCCGGCCCGCACCCCGGCCTCGACGGCGGCCCCGGCGTCGTCGACGTGCACGTGGACGTTCCACAGGCCGTCGCCGCCGCCCACCACCAGGGAGTCGCCGAGCGCGCCCAGCTCGCGCCGCAGCTCCGGCAGTACCTCGTCGGGGGCGTCCAGCAGGTAGATGACCTCGAAGGCGGGATGGCCGGGGCCCGGCGGCCGCTGGTGCCCCTCGCAGCCGGTGGCGGGGCGCAGCCCGTGGTCCTGACGGAGTGCGACCGGGCCCATCGGGGTCTTCCCGGCCACCGCGTCGGCCAGCGCGCCCAGCACGGCGACCAGTCCGCGGCCGCCGGCGTCGACCACCCCGGCCTCGGCGAGCACCGGCAGCTGGCCGGGGGTGCGCAGCAGTGCCTGCCGGGCGGCCCGGTAGGCGGTGTCGGCGGTCCCGGTGAGGCCGTCCCGGCCGCCGGTGTCCTCGGCGGCCTCGGCGGCGGCCGCCGCGACGGTGAGCAGGGTGCCCTCGACCGGTTCGGCGACGGCCTGGTAGGCGGAGTCGGCGGCCCGGCGCAGCGCCTTGCCCAGGTTGGCGGGTTCGCCGCCGTGGGCGAGCACCTCGGCGAGGCCGCGCAGCCACTGGGCGAGGATCACCCCGGAGTTGCCCTGGGCCCCGATCAGGGCGCCGCGGGCGAGCAGGGCGGTGGCCTCGGCCAGACCGTCCACCCGGCCCCGTTCGAGCGCCTCGGTGGCGGACTCGACGGTCAGGTAGAGGTTGGTGCCGGTGTCGCCGTCCGGTACGGGGTAGACGTTGAGGGCGTCGATCTCCTCGCGGGCCTGCCCGAGGGCGGTCAGCGCGAGGCGGCTCCAGGTGCGGACGGTGGTGGCGTCTAGCGTGGCCGGCACCTGGCTCCTCCGGATGAACGCGACGGAAAGAATGGGGGCGATGCTGGCAGGTTATCCGGCGAACGGGCCGGTGGGCGCCGGTGACCGCCGGGACGATCTTGGCCCGGGTCGTGGTAGTTTCGTTGAGCGGGAGTGGTCGTTGTATGCTCTCCCGGTTGCCTGGAACAACCTGGGCGCACCCCTTGATCCGATCCGGTCCACGCTAGTGGTCCTGGTCGCTCAGCCGGGGTTTTCGAACGTAAATGATCTGAAGTCTTGGAGTGACTCCTGTGGCTGCCAACTGCGACGTCTGCGGCAAGGGGCCGGGCTTCGGCAACAGCATCTCCCACTCGCACCGCCGTACCCCCCGTCGTTGGAACCCCAACATTCAGACGGTTCGTGCGACGGTCGGTCGGACGCCGAAGCGGCTCAACGTCTGCACCTCGTGCATCAAGGCCGGTAAGGTCTCGCGCTGACGCGCAGACCGGTTAGCCGGTCCTCCAGATCGCCGATTCGCCCTAGGGCGGGTCGGCTTTCTGTCTTTCCCACGCACGTGCGGACGTGAAGGGCGGGCCCCTGCGGGCCCGCCCTTCGACGTGCGTCAGGACCGCCAGCGCCAGGCGTGGTCCACCGGGCCGATGCCGGCGCCGAGCGCGAAGCCGCCGCGGATCGCGCCGGTGATGTAGTCCTTGGCCGCGGCCACCGCCGCCGGCATCTCGGCGCCCTTGGCCAGCTCACCGGCGATCGCGCTGGCCAGCGTGCAGCCGGTGCCGTGGGTGTGCCGGTTGTCCAGGCGGGGCGCCCGGTACCAGTGGCGGGAGCCGTCGGCGCCGGCCAGCAGGTCGGCCGCCTCGCCCTCCAGGTGGCCGCCCTTGACCAGCACCCACCGCGGCCCGTGCCCGAGCAGCGCCTCGGCGGCGGCGTCCATGTCCCGCTCGCCGGCCACCTCGATGCCGGTGAGCTGGGTCACCTCGTGCAGGTTGGGCGTGGCGAGGGTGGCGACCGGCAGCAGCAGCTCCCGGACGGTGGCCACCGCCTCGGCGGCGAGCAGCGCGTCGCCGTGCTTGGAGACGCCGACCGGGTCGACCACCACCGGGGCGCCGACACCGGTGAGCAGCTCGGCGACGGTCCCCACCAGCTCCACCGAGGCGAGCATGCCGGTCTTCACCGCCTGCACGCCGATGTCGTCCACCACGCTGCGGAACTGGGCCCGGACCGCTTCGGCCGGGAGTTCCCAGTAGCCCTGGACGCCGACCGAGTTCTGGGCGGTGACGGCGGTGATCACGCTCATGCCGTGGACGCCGAGCGCGAGCATCGTCTTGAGGTCGGCCTGGATGCCGGCGCCGCCGCCGCTGTCGGAGCCGGCGACGGTGAGTACGCGAGGAGGAGCAGCCATGGGCGCCAACCTATCGAACCCGGCTCAGAGCACGGCTTCGGACTCCGCCCAGCGGTCCTCGGGGACGGTCTTCAGCTGCTGGACCGCCTCGGCGACCGGGACCAGCTCGATGTCGGTGCCGCGCAGCGCGGTGAAGTGCCCGAAGGCGCCCTTGTGGACGGCCTCCACCGCGTGCCACCCGAAGCGGGTGGCGAGCACCCGGTCCCGGGCGGTGGGGGTGCCGCCGCGCTGGGTGTGGCCGAGGATGACCGGGCGGGCCTCCTTGCCGAGCAGGTTCTCCAGCTCGATGGCCAGCCGGTTGCCGATCCCGCCGAAGGTCTGGTGGCCGTACTGGTCCACCGAGCCGTGGTCGAAGCGGAGCGTGCCGGGCGCGGGCTTGGCGCCCTCGGCGACGGCGATGATGGCGAACTTCTTGCCCCGCCGGAAGCGGTCCTCGATCATCCGGGAGACGGCCTCGATGTCGAAGGCCTTCTCCGGGATCAGGATGCCGTGGGCGCCGGCGGCCATGCCCGCGGTCAGGGTGATCCACCCGGTATGACGGCCCATCAGCTCGACCACCATCACCCGCTGGTGGGACTCGGCGGTGGTCTTCAGCCGGTCGATCGCCTCGGTGGCCACGTGCACGGCGGTGTCGAAGCCGAAGGTCACGTCGGTGGCGTCGATGTCGTTGTCGATGGTCTTGGGGACGCCGACCACCGGCAGGCCGGCGTCGCTGAACATCCGGGCGGCGGTCAGCGTGCCCTCGCCGCCGATCGCGATCAGCGCGTCGATCCCGATCTTCGCGGCCAGCTCGTGGGCGTTCTCCACCGCCCACTGGATGCGCTCGCGCCGCACCCGGGCCGAGCCCAGGACGGTGCCGCCCAGGGTGAGCAGACCGGTGACGTCGTCGTGCGAGACCGGGCGGGCCCGGCCCTCGATCAGGCCGAGGAAGCCGTCCTCGATGCCGATGATCTCGTCGCCGTGCACGTCGGTGCCCCGGTGCACCACCGAGCGGATCACCGCGTTGAGGCCGGGGCAGTCCCCGCCGCTGGTCAGGACACCGATGCGCATGGGGGTGTGCTCTCCCGCCGGATTGGTCGGATTCTCGTACGAGCCGGACAACACCGCCTAAACGGACATTGCCGACCGACTCACACTATCCGCCCGAACCTCCCGGGCCTGAATTCCCGCGCCCCTGACGCCCTCTCAGTCCTCTCAGTCCTCGTCCGCCGCGAAGTGGTCCCAGCCGCCCGCCCGGTCCCACGGCGCTCCGTCCACGGTGACCGTCCCGCCCCGCCCCGGGCTGGCCGGGCGGACCACCTCGCCCACCACCCGCCAGCGGGCGGGCAGTTGGACGGAGGACGGGAAGGTGGCCACGATCGCGTGGTCCTCGCCGCCGGAGAGCACCCAGACCAGCGGGTCGATGCCGACCGCCTGGCCGATGTCGGCCATCTGGGCCGGTACGTCGAACTCGGCCGCCCGCAGGTCGATGTCCACCCCGCTGGCCCGGGCGACGTGGCCGAGGTCGGCCACCAGGCCGTCGCTGACGTCGATCATCGAGGTGGCGCCGAGGTCGGAGCCGGCCGGGCCGGCGTGGTACGGCGGTTCGGGGCGGCGGTGCGCCTCCACGAAGGCGCGCGGCGAGCGGAAGCCCCGGGTCAGCACCGAGAGCCCGGCGGCGGACCAGCCCAGCCAGCCGGTGACGGCGACCACGTCGCCGGTCCTGGCTCCCGAACGGGTCACCGGGGCGCGGCCCTGGAGGTCGCCGAGCGCGGTGATGGCCAGCGTGATGGTGTCGCCGCGCACCACGTCGCCGCCGACCACGGTGGCCCCGGCCACCTGGCACTCGTCCCGCAGACCGTCCATCAGCTCGGTGGCCCAGGTGGTCGGCAGGTCGGCGGGGGCCACCAGGCCGAGCAGTATCGCGGTGGGCACCGCGCCCATCGCGGCGATGTCGGCGAGGTTCTGGGCGGCGCACTTGCGGCCGACGTCGTAGGCGGTGGACCAGTCCCGGCGGAAGTGCCGGCCCTCGATCAGCACGTCGGTGGTGGCCACCACCCGGCCGTCGGGGGCCTTCACCACGGCGGCGTCGTCACCGGGTCCGAGCTCCACCGCCGGGGTCATCGGCAGCCGGGCGGTGAGCTCCTTGATGAGTCCGAACTCGCCGAGCTCGCCCACGGTCCCCTGCATCTGCCGTCCTCTCTCCACGTGCCCCGGTCGCCCCGTCTGCGCGCAGCGTACGCCCTCTGGGGTCTCCCCAGCGGCCGGGGTCAGCGGTAGCGTGGTGATCAGACTCCCCGGTCCGCCCGCCCCGCTCTGGAGGTCCCCCGTGGTACAGGCATACATCCTGATCCAGACCGAGGTCGGCAAGGCGACCGCCGTCGCCCAGGAGATCAAGAAGATCGAGGGCGTGGTCTCCGCCGAGGACGTCACCGGCCCCTACGACGTGATCGTCCGGGCCGAGGCCGAGACCATCGACGAGCTGGGCCGCCTGGTGGTCGCCCAGGTCCAGCAGATCGAGGGCATCACCCGCACCCTCACCTGCCCGGTGGTCAACCTGTAGGGCCTGGCTACCATCACCGGGTGAGCCGAATCAGCAGCCTCCCCGCCGCCGTCCGCTGGGGCGTCCCCCCGGCCGCCCTGCTGACCTGCGTGGGTCTGCTCGGCTGGAGCTGGAGCCTGCCCGAGGACGTCGAACCGCCGCGGGCCACCGGCAAGGCGACGACCGCCTGCGAGGCACTGGACAAGGCGCTGCCGCAGACGCTGCTGGGCCACCGGCGTGACGACCCGTCACCGGCCTCGCCGTACACCGCCGCCTGGGACAGCTCGCCGCGCACCGTGCTGACCTGCGGCAGTGACCGGCCGGAGTACCTGAACGAGCTCGGCACCGCCTCCATGCCGGAGGTGAACGACGTCCAGTTCGGCATGGCCAGGGACGCGGACGGCGGCTACCGCTTCGTCACCACCATGCGGGACGCCTACGTGGAGATCCGGGTGCCCGAGGGCGCCTACCCCAACTACGCCGATCCGCTGAGCTCGTTCACCGACGCCGTCAAGGCGGCCGTCCCCGCCTGGCTCACCCAGCCGGCGGGGACGGCCACTCCCTAGCGCAGGCCGGTCGAGCGGCTGAGCGCGGCGGTCAGCAGACGGTCGATCAGCTCCGGGTAGGGCAGGCCGCTGGCCTCCCACATCTTCGGGTAGGCGGAGATCGGGGTGAAGCCGGGCATGGTGTTGATCTCGTTCACCATCCAGCTGCCGTCCTCCAGCAGGAAGAAGTCGACCCGGGCCAGGCCCTCGCACCCGAGCGCCTCGAAGGCCGCCACCGCCTGCCGCTGGATCTCGGCCTGCTCCGACTCCGTCAGCTTGGCCGGGATCTCGACCTCGGAGGAGTCGATGTACTTGGCCTCGAAGTCGTAGAACTCGAAGCCGCCGCCGACGTGCACCTCGGCCGCGACGCTGGCCCGCGGGCCGTCCTCGAACTCCAGCACCGCGCACTCGATCTCACGGCCCGTCACCCCGAGCTCCACGATCACCTTGGGGTCGTGGCGGCGCGCCTCGTCGATCGCGGCGTCCAGGTCGGCCAGGTCCTTGACCTTGGTGATGCCCATGCTGGAACCGGCCCGGCAGGGCTTCACGAACAGCGGCAGGCCGAGCGCGGCGATCCGCTCGCGGGCGGCGGCGCGGCCCTGCTCGCTCTCCCACTCGCGCGGGCGCACCACGGTGTAGTGGCCGACCCCGATGCCGTGCGAGGCCAGGATCCGCTTGGTGAACTCCTTGTCCATCCCGGCCGCGCTGGCCAGCACGCCGGAGCCGACGTACGGCACCCCGGAGAGCTCCAGCAGGCCCTGGATGGTGCCGTCCTCGCCCCACGGGCCGTGCAGCAGAGGCAGCACCACGTCCACCTCGCCGAGCACCTTGGGCGCGGCGCCGGGCTCGCTCCAGACCACCTCGCGGCTGGCCGGGCTGCCCGGCAGCGCGACCTGGCCCTCGGTGGACTCGGCGATGCCGTCCACGTCCGGGAGCTTCCCGCCGGTGATGGCCATCCGGCCCGGCTCGTCGCCGACCAGCGCCCAGCGGCCCTCATGGGTGATGCCGATCGGCAGCACCTCGTACTTGCTCCGGTCGATCGCCCGGAGCACGCTGGCGGCCGTGACGACCGAGACACCGTGTTCGGAGCTGCGGCCGCCGAAGACGATCGCAACGCGCGGCTTGGCCGCGTTCTGGGAGGTCTGTTCGATGCTCATATCGCATTTGAGACTACCGTGCGGATGTTTCCTCGTAAGACACCCGCACGGTGTCGGACCGTCGGCCCTCAGCGGCGCTCGGCCTACCTCCGTTCAGGCTTCGCCGAACGGGCCATCAGCCCGGCCAGCACCTCCTGGGTCGGCCGCCCGTGGTGCACCACGTCCACCACTGCGGAGACGATCGGCATGTCGACCCCGTGCCGCCGGGCCAGGTCCAGCACCGACTCGCAGGACTTGACGCCCTCCGCGGTCTGCCGGGTGGCGGCGATGGTCTGCTCGACCGTCATGCCCCGGCCCAGGTTGGTGCCGAAGGTGTGGTTGCGGGAGAGCGGCGAGGAGCAGGTGGCGACCAGGTCGCCCATCCCGGCCAGGCCGGCGAAGGTGTACGGGTCGGCGCCCAGGGTGAGGCCGAGCCGGGTGGTCTCGGCCAGGCCGCGGGTCATCAGGGTGGCCTTGGTGTTGTCGCCCAGGCCCATGCCGTCGGCCATGCCGACCGCCAGGCCGATCACGTTCTTGACCGCGCCGCCGAGCTCGCAGCCGACCACGTCGGTGGAGGTGTACGGGCGGAAGTAGGGCGTGTGGCAGGCCTTCTGGAGCCGCTTGGCGACCGCCTCGTCGGTGCAGGCGACCACCGAGGCGGCGGGCTGCTTGTCGGCGATCTCCCGGGCCAGGTTGGGTCCGCTGATCACCGCGACCCGGGACGGGTCGACCCCGGCGACCTCCTGGATCACCTCGGACATCCGCTTGGCGGTGCCGAGTTCGATGCCCTTCATCAGCGAGACCAGGACCGTCTGCTCCTCGAGCAGCGGAGCCCACTCGGCCAGGTTCTGACGGAGCGTCTGGGACGGGACCACCAGCACCGCGAAGTCCGCCCCGGCCAGTGCCTCGGCCGGGTCGGTGGTGGCCCGGACGTTGGCCGGCAGCGGGGTGTCCGGCAGGTAGTCCGGGTTGACGTGGGTGGTGTTGATGGCGTCCGCCAGCTCCTTGCGGCGGCCGCAGAGGATCACCTCGCAGCCGGCGTCCGCCATCACCAGCGCGAACGCGGTGCCCCAGGAGCCGGTGCCGAAGACTGCGCAGCGGGTCACTCGGACGCTCCTTCGATGGTGTTGCCCGCCGCCCGGTCCTTCTTGGCGGCGGCCTTGACGGCCCGTTCGCGGGCGGCCTTGCGCATGTCGTAGCGCTCGGCGGGGGCGTCCTCACCGCGGATGCCGGCCAGCACCTCGGTGATCGCGTCCATGATGTCCTCGGTGGCCGCGCGGAGCACCTGGGCGGTCAGCTCCTGGCCCTGGTACTTGCTCAGGTCCACCGGCGGCCCGGCGGCGACCGTCACCTTGTGCCGGGGGAAGAGGTTGAACTTGCCCTTCCCGCCCCGGCCGTAGGGCGGGATGATCTCGTGCGCGCCCCAGTGGGCGACCGGGATGACCGGCGCGCCGGTCATCAGCGCGACCCGGGCCGCGCCGCTCTTGCCGGTCATCGGCCAGAGCTCCGGGTCCCGGGTGAGGGTGCCCTCGGGGTAGAACTGCACGCACTGGCCGCGGTCGATCGCGTCGATCGCGGCGCGGAACGCCTCGGCGGCGTCGGTGGACTCGCGGAACACCGGGATCTGGCCGGTCTTGCGCAGCATGAACCCGATGAACGGCACCGAGAACAGCTGGGACTTGCCCAGTATCCGGGGCGGGCGGCCGCTGTTGTACTGCCAGTGCGCGTAGACCACCGGGTCGATCACCGAGTTGTGGTTCACCACCGCGAGGAAGCCGCCCTTCTCGGGCAGGTGCTCCCAGCCCCGCCAGTCCGGCTTCACCAGGGCCGTGGTGACCGGCTTCACGAGTACGGCCGCGAAGCGGTACCAGATCCCGTAGTCGGCGTTGCCGAACCGGGCGTTCGAGCGGGCCACCCCTGCTCCTCTTTCCTCGTCCGTCGCACGCCTGGTGCCACGGGTCCGTCGTGGCGGACCAGTCTCACGGCTGGCCCGGCCGCTGTCGAGCGCGTTCCCGGCGCCGGACGGGCGGGCCGCCTGGCCGGGGTCACGGCACCGGCGTCAGAATGGCGCCGATGACCCAGGACACGGTACGCCCCGCACCAGCCGTCGCGCCCGCGCCCCACCCCGAGTGGTCGCTGGTGTTGCCGGTGAAGCAGCTCACCCTGGCCAAGAGCAGACTCGGCCCGTTCGCCGGGGAGCGCCGTCCGGCGCTCGCGCTGGCCTTCGCGCTGGACACCGTGGCCGCCGCACTGGCCTGCCCCGCGGTGGCCCGGGTCCTGGTGGTCACCACCGACCCGGCGGCCGGGGCCGAACTCACCCGCCTAGGCGCCCTGGTGGTCGCCGACGAACCCGGCGGCGGCCTCAACCCCGCCCTGGCGTACGCCGCTTCGCACGCCCGCCGGATCGCCCCGCGCTCCCCCGTCGCCGCTCTCTCCGCCGACCTGCCCGCCCTGCGGCCCGCCGAACTCGCCCTCGTCCTGGCGGCCGCCGCCGCCCACCGCGGCCGCAGCTTCCTGTCCGACTCCCCCGGCCTCGGCACCACCCTGCTCGCCGCCCCGCCCGGCCTGCCCCTCGACCCCCGCTTCGGCGACGGCTCCCGGGCCCGCCACACGGACGCCGGCGCCACCGAACTCGCCCTCCCCGGCGTCCCCTCGGTACGCCGCGACGTCGACACCGGCGACGACCTCCACGAGGCCCGCACCCTGGGCCTCGGCCCTCACACCACGGCAGCTCTTGACGCACATGCGTACGCCCCTCAGGGGCGCGAGGCCCCGCCTGGTTCCGCGGCTCCGCCGCGCGGGCGCGAGTCGGAAGAGGAACACCCGCAAGATCGGGGCACGCGCATCAGTTGCACGTGAACCCGTCCCACGGACCAACGCCGCCCCGCCCGGACGGGCCCGCCTCGCTATGCTGCCCCCCATGCAGGCCACCTCCTTCACCTTCGACCCGGCGACCCGCAGCGGCTCCGTCCTCCTCGACGACGGCACCCCGGTCCCCTTCGACACCGCCGCCTTCGACGCCGGCGGCCTGCGCCTGCTCCGCCCCGGCCAGCGCCTGCGCATCCGCACCGAGGGCACCGGCGACGCCCGCCGCGTCGTCTTCCTCACCCTGCAGACCTTCCCGGACCCGGCCGACTCCCACCAGGCCTGACACCCCGTCCGGTCGGTCCCGCAGCAGCCGGTCCCGCAGCGGTCAGTCCGGCAGCACGCCGACCGACACCAGGTGCGAACGCCCGCCCATCGCGAAGCTGAGCCTCAACTCGCCGTCCCGCTCCAGGCTTTCGGTCACCCGCTCGACCGCTCCCGGCCCGAGGAAGTAGCGGTACGCCTCGTACTGGGTCCACCCCAGCGGCAGCACCCGCAGCGCCTCCCAGAGCGCCGCCAGCGCGTCCGGCAGGCGCGCGAAGGTGGCGGGCGCGGTGACGCCCTCGATCTCGACCGTATAGCTCACGACGGGCTTCCCTGTTCCTGGTCGATCTCGGCCCAGACCCCCTCGGCCGAGTCCGTGCGGTCGTGACCGAACCGGTCGGCGGTGGCGAGCAGGTCCAGGACGGCGAGCTGGGCCTCGACGTCCAGGCCCCTCGGCAGCACCACGTACACCCGCCAACCACCGTCCCGCAGCCGGACGCTCGCCCGGACTCCCACGGTCACGGCCAGGCGGTTGGCGAGGTCAAACACCCTGGTGGTTCGCACGCAACGACTCTCCCCGCGAGCAGCTGGTCACGCAACGTAAATCTAAACAATTAGATTCCACCTGATGCATTAGATTGTCAACGCTGATTCACCCGCCCTGTCGAACCGGCAGGGGAGTGCCTGCCGCCGGGGAGCGTCGGATGTCACCTGCTGAGCGTCAGTACCAGCGCGTCGCGGACGACCTGCGCGCCCGCATCGGCCGGGGCGAGTGGCAGGTGGGCGAGCGGTTGCCCTCCCGCGCCAAGCTCGCGGTCGAGTACAACGTCGGCGACAACGTGCTGCAGCGCGCCCAGGAAGTGCTGATCGCCGAGGGGCTGCTGGCGGGCCGCGCGGGCTCCGGCACCTACCTCCGGCAGCCGGTGGTGCGGCGCCCGATGCTCCGCTCCCGGGTGGGCGCCCCGGTCTCGTTCCGCTCGCAGCTCGGTGAGACCGGCGAGGAGGGCAGTTGGGAGTCCACCACCTCGACCAACGTCCCGGCCGGACCGGACACCGCCGCCCGCCTCGGGATCGAACCCGGCGCCCCGACGGTGCGCACCGTCTACGAGTACCTGATCGGTGGTCAGCCCGTCCTGCTGGCCGAGAGCTGGGAGCCGATGTCCGTCACCGAGGGCTCTCCGGTGATCTGCCCCGAGTACGGCCCGCTGGCCGGCCAGGGCGTGGTGCGGCGGATGGCGGCGATCGGAGTGAACGTGGAGCGCGCGGTGGAGCGCACGCGCCCGGCCCGGGCCACCGTGCAACAGGCGCTCCTGCTCGGCGTCTCGGCCGGCGACCTGGTGACGCTGATCGAGCGCACCCACCTCGACACCGAGGGCAAGGCCGTGGAGACCTCGGACCTGGTGATCCCGGACTCGCGCTGGGAGATCACCTACGAGCTCCCGGTACTCCGTCAGGAACCCTGAACCGTACGGGCCCGGGGCACGGAGGCCCCGGGCGCGGAAAGAGCCGTGGCGGCCCGCTTCCGGGGATTCCCCGGATGCGAGCCGCCACGGCTCACGGCAGTTGACCCGCCGTCGGTTGACCTTCCGCCGGAACTACTTGGCGGTGGAGCGGCGCGAGGTGGTCTTGCGCGCGGTGGTCTTCTTGGCCGGCGCGGTCTTCTTCGCGGTCGCGGTGGTCTTCTTGGCCGCGGCGGTGGTCTTCTTCGCCGGGGTGGCCTTGGCCGCGGTGGTCTTCTTGACCGGGGTGGCCTTCTTGGCGGCGGCCGTCTTGGTGGCGGCGGCCGTCTTCTTGACGGCGGCGGCCTTCTTGGTGGCCGTGGCGGTGGTCTTCTTCGCCACGGTCTTCTTGGCCGGAGCGGCGGCGGCAGCCGTCGTCTTCTTGGCGGCGGTGCGCTTGGCCGGAGCGGCAGCAGCGGCGGCGGTGGTGGCGCGCTTGGTGGCGGCGCGCTTGACCGCGGCGGTGGTGCCGGTCTTGCCCGGGGTGAGGGAGCCCTTGGGGGCCTTCTTCACCGACGGACCGTCCTTCGGCAGCTTCTTGCTGCCGGCGACGAGGTCCTTGAAGCCCTGGCCCGGGCGGAAGCGCGGGACGGCGGTCTTCTTGACCTTGACGCGCTCGCCGGTCTGCGGGTTGCGGGCGAACCGCGCGGAGCGGTCCACCTTCTCGAAGGTGCCGAAGCCGGTGACCGACACGCGGTCACCCGCCACGACGGCACGCACCATGGTGTCGAGCACTGCGTCGACGGCCTCTGCGGCAGCCTTGCGACCGCCCAGCTGCTCGGCCACCGCTTCGACAAGCTGAGCCTTGTTCACGTCTTCCCCTTCGGAAACGGGCGCCGGATGATTCCATCCGTTCTTTTCGCACGTTAGGTATGTATCTGCGGACTTTCAATTACCAAACGCGCGAATCACCCTAGTGTCGCAATGGATTTGCGCGTTCGGCGCCTCATCCGAGCGGCAGGCGCCCCTCGTCGAGGTCTTGGACAAAGCGCGTCAACCTCCTTGCCGCCCCCGGGAGATCACGCTTGGCGGTCTCGGTGACGATCAAGAGCTGACGAGTGAGAGCGGTCTTTGCCTCGGTTGACACGTTCAGCGCATGAACGCGGTGGTGTGCCTGCTTCAACCGCTCGGCCACAAGCGCGTACAGCGCCGTGACTTCCGGGGTGTCCATCCCCTCCGAGGAGGCTGGTTCGCCATCCCCGTACGGAGGTTCATGGTGCCGGTGCATGCAACGATTGTGCCATCTGTGCGGAGTTGCGCTGCGCGGGGGTTTATCCGGAGCTCAACTCGGGGCCGGAACAGACGGATGGCCCACCCCTCACGAGGGGTGGGCCATCCGGTGGAGCGTCAGGTTTCGGGGCCTCAGGCGACCGGCAGGGTACGCGGCTTGAAGGAGGGTCGGGTCGCCTCGAACTCGGCGATGTCACCCTCGTTCTGGAGCGTGATGCTGATGTCGTCCAGGCCGTTGAGGAGGCGCCAGCGCACGTTGTCGTCCAACTCGAAGGAGGCGGTCACGCCCTCGGCGCGGACCTCGCGGGCCTCCAGGTCGACGGTGATCTCGGTGGTCGGGTCGGCCTCGGTCAGCGCCCACAGCCGCTCCACCGTCTCCTGCGGGAGGACCACGGTGAGCAGGCCGTTCTTCAGCGAGTTCCCCCGGAAGATGTCCGCGAAGCGCGAGGAGATGACGGCCTGGAAACCGTAGTTCTGCAGCGCCCAGACCGCATGTTCGCGGGACGAGCCGGTGCCGAACTCGGGGCCGGCCACCAGGACCGAGGCGCCCTGACGCTCCGGCAGGTTGAGGACGAAGGAATCGTCCTTTCGCCAGGCCTCGAACAGCCCGTCCTCGAAACCGGAACGGGTGACCTTCTTCAGCCAGTGCGCCGGGATGATCTGGTCGGTGTCGACGTTGCTGCGGCGCAGCGGGACGGCCCGGCCGGTGTGCGTGGTGAACTTCTCCATGGCGCTCAGACCTCCACAGAAGCGCGGTCGGACAGGTCGGACGGGGCGGCGAGGCGGCCCAGCAGCGCGGTCGCGGCGGCGACCTGCGGGGAGACCAGGTGGGTACGGCCGCCCTTGCCCTGCCGGCCCTCGAAGTTGCGGTTCGAGGTGGAGGCGCAGCGCTCGCCCGGAGCCAGCTGGTCGGGGTTCATGCCCAGGCACATCGAGCACCCGGCGTGGCGCCACTCGGCACCGGCCGCGGTGAAGACCTTGTCCAGGCCCTCCTCGACCGCCTGCAGGGCGACCCGGACGGAGCCGGGGACGACCAGCATCCTTACCCCGTCGGCGATCTGACGGCCGTCCAGGATCGCCGCGGCGGCCCGCAGGTCCTCGATCCGGCCGTTGGTGCAGGAGCCGACGAAGACGGCGTCCACCGAGACCTCGCGCAGCGGGGTGCCGGCCTCCAGGCCCATGTACTTCAGGGCGTTCTCGGCGGCGGTCCGCTCCTGCGGGTCCTCGAAGTCCTCCGGGTTCGGCACGTTGGCGCCCAGCGGCGCGCCCTGGCCCGGGTTGGTGCCCCAGGTGACGAACGGGGTCAGCGCGGCGGCGTCGATGACGACCTCGGCGTCGAAGACCGCGTCCTCGTCGGTGGCCAGGGTGGACCAGTACTCCACCGCGGCGTCCCAGTCGGCGCCCTTGGGCGCGTGCGGACGGCCCTCCAGGTAGTCGAAGGTGGTCTGGTCCGGGGCGATCATGCCCGCCCGGGCGCCGGCCTCGATCGACATGTTGCAGATGGTCATCCGGGCCTCCATGGAGAGGCCGCGGATCGCCGAGCCGCGGTACTCCAGGACGTAGCCCTGGCCGCCGCCGGTACCGATCTTGGTGATGATGGCCAGGATCAGGTCCTTGGCGGTGACGCCCTCGGGCAGCTCGCCCTCGACCGTGATCGCCATAGTCTTGAACGGGGCCAGCGGCAGCGTCTGGGTGGCCAGCACGTGCTCGACCTGGCTGGTGCCGATGCCGAACGCCAGTGCCCCGAAGGCGCCGTGGGTGGAGGTGTGCGAGTCTCCGCAGACCACGGTGGTGCCCGGCTGGGTCAGGCCCAGCTGCGGGCCGACCACGTGCACCACGCCCTGCTCGACGTCGCCCAGCGAGTGGATCCGGACGCCGAACTCGGCGGCGTTCCGGCGGAGCGTCTCCAGCTGGACCCGGGAGACCGGGTCGGCGATCGGCTTGTCGATGTCCAGGGTCGGGGTGTTGTGGTCCTCGGTGGCGATCGTGAGATCCGTCCGGCGGACCTTGCGACCGGCCAGCCGGAGGCCGTCGAAGGCCTGCGGGCTGGTCACCTCGTGGAGCAGGTGCAGGTCGATGTAGAGCAGGTCGGGCTCGCCCTCGGCGCGCCGGACGACGTGGTCGTCCCAGACCTTCTCCGCAAGTGTCCGTCCCATCGGATTCCCTCCAGCCGGCCGCGTTGCCGGCCGCTCGTCTCTGTTGTCCAGGATGTGGACAGCCTGGTAAGGCTGGATCCTGGGTGTCTTCCGGGCTGCTCCACCAAGAGTGGCGCTTTTCCCGGGAAATTGAACTTGCGTCTCGCGGACTGAGACTGCAGTCTTAGGGCATGGACAACACTAGCGGCGTCGGCGTTCTCGACAAGGCCGCTCTGGTGCTCAGCGCACTGGAGTCGGGCCCC
>NZ_JBVJLD010000052.1:0-15312 GCF_055584905.1 Kitasatospora sp. NPDC088742
GGATCGCCGGATCGCGGGATCAGTGCTGGGCCGGTCAGAACGCCAGCCTGAACCTGGCGGGCCACTCGGGTGCGCTGGTGCGCGACGACGCTACCGGTGTGTGGCGCCTGCAGAGCGATGACGGCACGAAGGTCGAGCAGCTGTCCGGTGCGCCGAACGGCGCGTACAACGGTGAGCACTGGCGTATCACCACTCCGGACGGCATCCAGTACTACTTCGGCCGCACCCGCCTGCCCGGCGGCGACGGCACCGACCCGTCGACGGAGTCGGTCCTCAAGGTTCCGGTGTACTCGCCGGGCAGCAACGACCCGTGCCGCAGCACCACGTGGTGCAGCATGGCCTGGCGTTGGAACCTCGACTACACCGTCGACCTGCACGGCAACCTCACCACCTACACGTACAGCCGCGAGAGCAACTGGTACAACCGCGGGGCCGGTCAGAACAATGGGGCGGGCACCAGTACGGAGTACGACCGCTACGGCCTGGTCAAGCAGATCTCCTACGGACAGCGGCTGCCGGAGCAGATCGCGGCCAAGGGCGGACTGCAGCCGGCCGCACGGATCTCCTTCGAGACCCAGGAGCGGTGCGGCGACGGCAACGGCATGTTCAGCTGCTCGGAGACCGACCGTGCCGCGCAGCAGGCCAAGTGGCCGGATGTCCCGCACGACCAGTTCTGCCAGTCCGGCGCGGCCTGCTCGAACTACGGACCGTCGTTCTTCACCACCAAGCGCCTGAGCGCGATCACCACCGACGTCCTGGTGAACAACTCGCCCACGCGGGTCGACACATGGACCCTCTCGCACAAGTTCCCCGCACCGAACGACGGCACCAAGCCGGCCCTGTGGCTGTCCGACATCAAGCGCACCGGCGGCAGCGGCGCATCCGCGCTCTCCCTTCCGCCAGTGTCGTTCACGCCCGTGATGCTGGCGAACCGCGTGGACGGCAGCGTCCCGGCGCAGCCGGCGTTCAACCGGGCGCGGATCCAGCAGATCACCACCGAGACCGGTGGAAAGATCGGCGTCAAGTACAAGGACACCGCCTGCTCCCGCGACCGCGGCACCATGCCGGCATCGGAGGACAGCAACACGCTGCCCTGCATGCCGGTCAAGTGGTACCTGCCGCAGTCCTCCTCCCCCGACCCGGTGCTGGACTGGTTCCACAAGTACCTGGTGGAGACCATCGGCGAGAGCGACGCGGTCACCGGGACCCTGGTGAAGGAGACCGCGTACGAGTACCTCGGCGGTGCCGCCTGGCGGCGCAACAACGCCGAGTTCAGCGACCCCAAAACCCGTACCTGGGACGGCTTCCGCGGCTACCAGCAGGTCGGCACGTACACCGGCAGCGGCTATGCGGGAGAGGCCCCCAAGACCTACCAGCGGGCGACCTACCTGCGAGGGATGGACGGGGACACACTGGCGAACGGGTCGACCCGAAGCGTGCCGGTGACCAACCCGCTCGGCGGGGCCATCGTCACCGACAGCGACTGGCTGGGCGGATCGGTGCTGGCCACCGAGAAGTTCGACCGTGCCGGCGGCGCGGTTCAGAACCTGACGAGCCGCCTGACCAGTACTCCGAAGGTGACGGCCACCCGGGCCTTGGGCGGCGGCCTACCGCCGCTCCAAGCCCGCAATCCCGCTGCCGAGGTGACCGACACCGCCAAGAGCCGGCTCGCCGACGGGAGCTGGCGCACCACCACGACGGTCACGACCAAGAGCCCCGAACTGGGCAACCGCGTCGAGAAGGTCGACGACCGGGGCGACGGCACCTCCGCCACGCCGCAACTGTGCACCACCTTCTCCTACGCAAACGCCCAAGGCACTAACGTCCTGGCCCTGCTGGCGGAGAAAACGGTACTCTCCGCGCCTTGCGGGACCGCACCGACTGCTGCCAATACCGTCTCCGCCGCACGTACCCTGTACGACAACCTGCCCTTCCAGCAGGCCGGAACGCTCGCGGAGCCGACCAGTGCGCAGGTGCTGGACCGTTTCGATGCCAACGGCCGACCGGTCTACGTGCACACCACTGGCAGCACCTTCGACGTCTACGGGCGTGTGCTGAGCGCGGTGCAGAGCAACGGCTCCGCGTTCGACCAGTCCGGCGCTCAGATCACGCCACCCACGGTCGCCTCGCCGGCCACCACCAAGACCAGCTACACCCCGGCCACCGGCGCGATCCCGGCCAAAGCAGTGACCGAAGGCCCCATGGGCGCCTCCTGGTCCACGACCGTGACCCTCGATCCGACCCGTTCCCTGCCGCTGACCACTACCGATGTCAACGGCCGTGTCACCACCCAGAAGTACGACGCCCTCGGGCGTCTGACCCAGGTCTGGGGCCCGGAGCGCGACACTCAGCAGACACCGAACCAGAAGTTCAGCTACCTGCTCAACGGCGTCACCGGGCCGTCGGCGGTGACCAGCAGCCGGCTGAGCAAGGACGGTGGCACCTACCTGTCGTCCATCGCGCTCTACGACGGACTCGGCCGTGAACGCCAGGTCCAACGCCAGAGCGACGTGAAGCCCGGCGGGCGGCTCATCACCGACACGGTCTACGACTCACACGGCTGGCCCATCAAGACCGCGGCCCCGTACTACGAAGCCTCGAACTCACCGTCCACCAACATCTTCGTCCCGGCGAACGACTCCCAGGTCCCGGCACAGACCTGGACCACGTACGACGGCATGGGCCGCCCCGTCAAGGCGGAGTTCCGCTCCTACGCCAACCCGCAATGGGCAACCGTCACCAGCTACCCGGGCGCCGACCGGACCGATGTGACACCTCCTCAGGGAGCAACGCCCACCTCCACCGTGACCGACGCCCGCGGGCGGACCACCGCCTTGTGGCAGTACCGCACCGCGAACGCCACCGGCAACCCGTCCGACGCGGACGTCACCACCTACCGGTACACCCCCGGCGGCCAGGAAGCCTCCCGCACCGACAGCGCCGGCAACACCTGGTCCCACACCTATGACCTGCGCGGCAGGCAGACCAGTGCGACCGATCCCGAGGCCGGCCTCAGCAAGACGTTCTACGACGTCAACTCCCAAGTGGAGCGGACCCAGGACGCCAAGGGCCAGACCCTCGCCTACACCTACGACCTGCTCGGCCGAAAGACCGGCCAGTACAACGGCAGCGTGGCTCCGGCGAACCGCATGGCCTCCTGGACGTTCGACACCCTCGCCAAGGGACAGCCCACCTCCTCCACCCGGTACGTCGGCGGCGCTTCAGGGGATGCCTACACCAAGGCCGTCACCGGATACGACACCGCCTACCGTCCCCTCGGGACCTCTGTCGTCATCCCGGCCGCGGAAGGCGACCTGAAGGGCACCTACACCACCACCTACACCTACGCGCCGATCATCGGGCTCGTGGACAGCATGACCATCCCCGCCGCGGGCGGTCTCGCATCCGAGACAGTCAACTACGGCTACACCGACGCCGGGATCCTCACCGCCACCACCAGCCTGGGCAAGTCGCTGATCGCGGACATCGCCTACGACGCGCTCGGCCGCGCCACCCGCACCACCGTCGGCTCAGCAGGCCGCCAGGTCGTCTCCACCCAGCAGTACGACTGGGCGACCGGACGCCTGATCAACTCCTACACCGACCGCCAAAACGGCCTGGTCTCGGTCGACCAGACCAGCTACACCTACACCCCCTCCGGCCGCATCACCTCCATCACCAACCTCCAAGACGCCACCAACACCGACACCCAGTGCTTCACCTACGACCACCTCAACCGGCTCACCAGCGCCTGGACCGACACCGGCGGCGTGTCCACCACCGCTGACTGGACCGACTCCTCCGGCACCAAACACGGCACCGGAAGCTCCACCACCGTCCCCGGCACCGGCGGCTGCAACAACACCAACGCCCCAGGAACCACCGGCCCCGGCACCCGCACCGTAGGCGGCCCCGCCCCCTACTGGCAGGACTACACCTACGACGCCACCGGCAACCGCAAGACCCTCACCAACCACGACCTCACCGGCAACGCCGCCAAGGACACCGTCACAACACAGACCTATCCGGCCACCGGCACCGTCAACAGCAACAACACCAAGGGCGGCCCGCACTCCCTGCTCACCAGCACCACCGTCAGCCAGGCCAACGGCACCAAGCAGGTCGGCTACCAGTACGACGCACTCGGCAACACCACCACCATCACCGACACCGCCGGCACAACCACGCTGACCTGGACCCCCGACAACAAGCTCAACACGCTCAAGAAGACCGGCGAAGCAACCGGCACCACCTACCTCTACGACGCCGACGGCAACCAGCTCATCCGCCGCAACCCCGGCAGCACCACACTCAACCTGCCCACCGACGAACTCACCCTCGACACCACCACCAAGTCCTTCACCAACACCCGCTCCTTCCCCGCCCCCGGCGGCCTGACCATCAACCGCGTCACCGCTCCCATCGGCGGCGGCAAGATCATCGTCCAGGCGGCCGACCACCACGGCACCAACGGCGTCCAGATCAGCAACGACGCCAACATGACCACCGTCCGCCGCCCCACCGACCCCTTCGGCAACCCCCGCGGCACCCAGCCCTCCGCCAACAACTGGGCCGGAACCAAGGGCTTCGTCGGCGGCACCCAGGACAACCAGACCGGCCTCACCAACCTCGGCGCCCGCCAATACCAGCCCCTCACAGGCCGGTTCATCAGTCCCGACCCCATCATCGACGCCGCTGATCCACAACAGTGGAACGCCTACGCCTACAGCAACAACAACCCGATCAACCTCAGCGACCCCAGCGGCCTCAAATACGAAACCGACAACAGCTCAGCCTGCACCACCGACGAATGCCAAAAGCAGGCCGAACAGAGCGAAGCCCAAGAGCAGGCGATCACCAAAAGCAACGGCAACGGAAAGCCCCAGAAGAAAAAAGAGGGATCCGGGGCCAAGAACTTCTTCAAGGGAATGCTCGGCGGATTCAAGGACGCCGCCGCCGAGACGTACAACGGCGGAAAGCAGCTCATAAGCTCCACCGTCTCGTCGGCAGGGCAATGCATCTCAGGATCCATGGAAGGCTGCAAGCAGCTCGCCGTAACAAACTGGCGCATGAGCCCAATGAATCCCGAGTTCGGCATGAACATGGTCCTCGGGGTCGTAGACAGCGGCGTGGAAATCTATGACGGCTACTCGAACGGCCGACCCGGAGAAGCCACAGCGAACTCACTGATCCTGGCCGCAGAACTCTACTCCGGAGGAAGAGGCCCCAAGTGGCTGAAGATCCCATGCGGAAATAGCTTCACCGCAGGCACCCCGGTACTCATGGCCGACGGTGTAGCCGTGAACATCGAGGATCTCCAAGTAGGCGACTTGGTGCTGGCCACAGATCCCCAAACAGGTGACACGGCAGTAAAGCCAGTCATCGCTACGATCACTGGCTCAGGCGACAAGAATATCGTCGATATCACAGTCGACACGCCCGAAGGCAATGACACCCTCCAAGCCACAGACCACCACCCGTTCTGGATCCCGGCCCTTAACAACTGGATCGACGCCGTTGACCTCCGAGTCGGCCAGGAGGTCTTGGCCGGCACTGGTACATCTGCTCGGATCACTGCGCTCAACTACCATGCCGAGCGAACCACCGTCCATAACCTCACCGTCGCCGACCTTCACACGTACTACGTGCTGGCTGGGGCGACGCCGGTCCTGGTTCATAATGCCAACAAGTGTGTCGCCGTGAATGATGCAGGGCGCTTCGGGGATCTTGATCCGGGCCAAGTTGGCGATGGCCTGGAAGCCCATCACATGCCTCAGGATGGCCTAGGATTCCTGGCACGCAGGGAAGGTGGGGCGATCGTGATCACGCAAGCGGATCACGCACTCACCAGGACCTACAAGGCCCGGGGCCGTGCAACAAAAGCAGCCGAGAGTGGCCTGCCATTTCGCACAGTCCTCGCGCGGGATATCTGGGACTTGCGCCGAATAGGCGAGCAGCAGTACGGCGACCCAAGTTACTTCAATCCGGGAATTCAGGGCCTACTTGCATATTATCGAAGCATAGGAATGCTGTAACGGCACCGGAAGGGACTGTGGCTGGGGATGGCACCCCCGGCCACAGTCCTCGTCACCCCTCAAAGTCAACCCGCCCTGTCGCCAGAACGCCCTTGTCCTGCTATCGTAGCAGAATGCGCGATTCCATCGATCTCCTTCAACAGATAAATGCAGATCAAGAGATCTCGATTCTCCTGGCCGACGTTTTTGAATTCGACATCAGGCGCAAGGAAGGGGGCAATGAATCTCCAATGCTATCCTCCGACATCCCCCTCCAATGCATTGCCGGGGATTTCACGGGCGGCATGTTCTACCTATGCGGCCCAGCAGACTCTCGCCGCCCCCTACTTTATGCAAGCTCGGAGGGCGATGCCGGGGTCATCGCGACTGACTTGCGCGAAGGGCTTGCACTGGTCATTGGATTTCCATATTGGAGAGACTGCCTGAAGTACTCTGCAAATGGCGACATGGACACAATGAAAGCAACATTGGAGTTTCTTCATCGCGACATGGCGGTAGATCATCCAACGATGAACGTCCATCAATTGAGAATCTCTACATCGCTCCGCCTGCCCCTCGAAAGCCCTTTGGAATTGGCGGCCCGCCTTCACTGGGTCATCAAAAGCACGGAGCGGGACTTTATTTTCTCTGACGATACCGGTGAATACGGAAGTCTATTTGGGCCATTTTCGCCCAGTCGAAATGTGCGCTGGCGATAAAGGATACTCTTTAGGTCGCCAATATTAAGGTATCATCGTTGCACCGAGGGCTGGCGCCAGACCTCCCGCGCCAGCCTTCAGGACCATTGCTGCCGCAGTGAACCATGCGCGGCTACTCTGGCGGCGGATGAGGCGTCAGACCTCGCCTGCGATATCTCCGGTGTCTCGGGTTTGGGGGCGGGCAGCAGGGTCCGCTTCAGGCCTGAGTTGACGGGAGTCGGTGCGGTGCTGCGGCGGCGAGGAACCAGGCCATCGGGCCGTGGACGCGGGCGAGGGTGACGGCGAGGGATCGGTCTTCGGAGCGATCGGCACCACCGAGCCGACCGGGCTCCTGCTCGCCTGCGCGAAGCGGCTCACCCGCCAGGGCATCCCTGCCTTCGCCGTACCGCACCCGCGACGGACCGACACCATCCCCGTCAGCCCCCGCACCACCGAAACCGTGCCCCTCGCCGACGGCACCACCCACGCCATCCCGCGCTGGGACCTTCAGCCGGCCGCGTGGGCCCGCGCCCTCAACCGGGCCGGACTCCTCATCACCGGTCTGCACCACCTCACCGCCCCGGCCGACAGCCCATGGCCGACCACCCTGCTCATCACCGCACGGAAGCCCTAACCGACAACCGTCCCAGGAGAGCACCGATGCTCCAGATCCCATACCTGCTGGACGTGGACGGCGTCCTGATCCCGTTCCCGGCCTCCGCCAGCACCACTCCGCCCACACATACCCGCCACGAGGTCCAGCTGACCGGCTACGTCACGCCGATCCCGGTCTGGCTCAACCCCGAGCACGGCCCGCTGATCACCAACGCCCTCGCCACCGGCCTGTTCCGGCCCGCATGGTGCACCAGCTGGCGCATCGACGCCCCTCGCCACATCGGCCGCCTCCTTGGCCTCCCGGAGTTCGAGCACATCAAGCTGCCCAGGCCGGCCATCACCACCAGCCGCCCAGACGGCTACCTGTGGAAGCGTGACTTCGTCGAGCAGTGGCTCGGCCGCGCACCCGGCGCGTGGATCGGCGACGACTTCACCTCCCTCGATCACCACTGGGCTGCCTCCCGCGCTGCAGCCGGCCATCCCAACCTGTTGCTCCAGCATGCCCCCTATATTGGCCTCAGGCCTCAGCACGTCAGAGCCCTCGTGGAATGGGCCACCAAGCTTCCATCTCGCCCCCAAGCGCAGAGCTAGGCTGTCGGTAGCTGCCGCGCAGCGACAAGCAACAGCTCCTCCCAACGGGGGTAGCCTGATGGCACGTCCTCAGACACCGCGTCGACGCCGTTTTCGGCACCATTCGCCAGTACCGGTCCGACCGCTGGACCGCGAGCTACCTAGATCGGGATAGCTGTCGGCAACGCTCGCCGGGGACGTTCGCGTCCAAAACTGAGGCTGAAGTCTGGCTCGCCTTGGCCGAGGCCGACCTGCTCCACGGCAAGCGGACCCACGCGGCACGGGAAACCGTTCTCCTGAAGGCATACGCGGCGACCTGGGTGGCAGAGCGCGATCTGCGTGCCACCTCTCGGGCGCTCTATGAGGGTCTGCTGCGACGGCACATAATCCCTGCCCTCGGAAATCTCACACTCCGCCAGATCACCCCGTCGAAGGTGCGCTCCTGGCACAGCGCACTGAGGCACTCCACCGGAGCCAGCACCAGCGCAAAGTGCTACCGCCTGCTGAAAGCGATCCTCGCGACAGCGGTCGACGACGAACTCCTAGAGCACAACCCGTGCCGCATCAGAGGCGCTGGCCGGGAGGATCCGGCCGAGCGCCCCGTCGCGACTGTCCAACAGGTACTCCAGATCGCGGATCTGATCGGCCCACGCTGGCGTCTCCTGATCTTCCTGGCCGCCTTCGCCACCCTGCGCCCAGAGGAACTCGCAGCGCTGCGCAAGGACAACATCGACGTCGAGGAAATGACCGTGCGGATCACCACGGCGTCACCAACTCTGAGCAACGGCAAGCGCGTCACTGGCCCACCGAAGACCAAGGCAGGCAGACGTACGGTCTACCTGCCCTCGTCCCTTCAGCCCTCGCTACGCGAGCATCTGGCGAACTACGCAGCCGAGGAGTCCGACGGTCTCGTCTTCATCGGGGAGCGAGGAGCGCCCTACCGGCCTACGACGTTCGGAAAGAAATTCCACCGCGCATGTGCCCAAGTGCCCGGCCTAGCACCGAACTTCACCCTCTACGATCTGCGGCACACCGGCAACACACTCTTGGCCGAAGACCGCAGCAGCCTCAAGGACCTGATGGCCCGCATGGGCCACTCCTCGGTCCGGGCTGCGGTGATCTACCAGCACTCCACTGGAAGCCGCCAGCGGCAAATCGTCAGCCCCCTCGACGACCGTATACGCCAGGCTCAGGGCAAGAACCCCGGTGCCGGGCAGCCACCGGTTCCACAGCCAACCACTCACCGAGGTGACCTGAACCAGTCCTACGTGAAGTCAGAAGAGTTGCAGACAAAGGAGGTTGAGGAGCATCGACCTACAGATGGCAAGCCACTGAAGGCCAGGAAGAAGTTGATCGTGCGCACCAGACGTGTGAGCACTCGGCGCTCAGGGCGAGGCAAGCGGTAACGGTGCGATGAGCCAGACAGCCCAGACTGGTCTAAACCAACCCCGCCCTCAGGACCCTGGCCAGCAAAAACACAGGAAACAGGGGCGCGATCCGGCTAAAGACAGGAGCTTTACAGGCTCCTGTCACACCATAGGGAGAACAGCGGGCACTGGCGGACAACAGCGGACAGCCACGTGCAATCAGGCTAGTGGTGCGCCTAGTTGTGCGGAAGCCCGAATTGGTCTAAACCAATTCGGGCTATACGGGCTCTGACCTGCGGTTTTATGCGTGGAGCGGACGACGAGAATCGAACTCGCGCTAGAAGCTTGGGAAGCTCCTGTTCTACCATTAAACTACGTCCGCACTGACGGGCCGTCAGGGACGGGCCGGTCGATCAACACTCTACCCCATCTGCGGAGTTGCTCGTGCACCGCCCGGAAGGGGCGGCGCGTTGCCGTGTGGAATGTCCGGTAGATCCCCTAATGTGACGCAGGTTCGGAGTGGGCCTGGGAAGGGGATCGCGATGGAGCAGCGTACCGTCGTCCGGTGTGCCGAGGGGCACCTGTTCAGCACGGCGGGTTTTCCGATGCGGACGCTCGGGGCCGGTCGGCTGGGCAAGAGCAGGCTGATCCGCTGCCCGCGGTGCGGGCGGCTGCGCAGCTCGGTGCCGGCGGACCTGAGCGAGCTGACCGGGGCGCAGGTGGAGCGGGCGCTGCGGCGGGAGTCGGTGGAGTTCCTGGCCTGAGCCTTCGGTGCGGGCTTCCGCTCCATGGGCTCGGTGCGGCCGGCGGGGCGGATTCACGTAGTCTCGTGTCGTGCTTCTCTCCGACTCTGACATCCGCGCCGAGATCGACAAGGGCCGGGTCTCCATCGACCCGTTCGAGCCCTCGATGATCCAGCCCTCCAGCATCGACGTCCGGCTGGACCGGTTCTTCCGGGTGTTCGAGAACCACCGGTACCCGCACATCGACCCGGCCGAGGAGCAGCCCGACCTGACCCGGCTGGTGGAGCCCGAGGGGGACGACGCGTTCATCCTGCACCCGGGCGAGTTCGTGCTGGCCTCCACGTACGAGGTCATCACGCTGCCGGACGACGTGGCCTCCCGGCTGGAGGGCAAGTCCAGCCTCGGCCGCCTCGGGCTGCTGACCCACTCGACGGCCGGCTTCATCGACCCGGGCTTCAGCGGTCACGTGACCCTGGAGCTGTCGAACGTGGCCACCCTGCCGATCAAGCTCTACCCGGGGATGAAGATCGGTCAGCTCTGCCTGTTCCGGCTCTCCTCCCCCGCCGAGCACCCGTACGGCTCCGCCCTGCACGGCTCGCGCTACCTGGGCCAGCGCGGCCCGACGGCCTCGCGCTCGTACCTGAACTTCCACCGCACCAAGGTCTGACGACACGTCGAAGGGGCGGCCACCACCACGGTGGCCGCCCCTTCGCGTTGCTCAGGCCCGCTTCGGGCGGGTGACGGCGACCAGCTCGCTGCCGTCCTCCGAAAGGGTCAACTCGGTCCGCAGCTCGGCCAGTTCACCCAGGTGGTGGAGGTGGGTACCGCCGCAGGCGATGGTGGCCGCGCCCTCGGGGAGCTCGGCGTGCCACTGGCGGCGGGCGGTCAGCTCGGGGCCGGGCACCTCGATCCGGACGGCGGCGTCGGCGGCCACCCAGGAGGCCAGCCGGGCGTTGACCGCCTCGGTGATCGCGGGCAGCGCCTCGGCGAGCGGGGGCAGCTCCTCGGCCGCCTCCGCCGTGAAACCCTTCTTCCGCAGGGACTTGCCGAGCCGGTAGGTGTCCGTCGAAGCCGACGTGTCCATCACCGAGGAGGCCATCGCCAGGCTGTCGAAGTCCGGGTGGCCGAAGGCGTCGGAGCGGCCCGGGTCCTTGCGCCAGCGCGGGGCGAGCGCCTCGTTCAGGGCCAGCGCCAGCAGGTGGCAGCCGCTGTGCGCGGAGGAGAGCAGCGCCCGCCGCTGCGGGTCCACGGCCAGCTCCACCGGACGGCCGGTGACCGCGCCCGGGTCGCCGGCCAGGACGTGCAGCACCAGCCAGGACCAGTCCTCGTCCCCGCGCCGCACCGGGATCTCCGCACCCACCAGGAACTCGTCCTCGGGGCCGTACCCGCCGGTCAGGCAGTCCACCACCGGGTGGACGGTGCCGTCCACGGTCAGGGTGCCGAGGTCGGCGGGCTGGTCCGGCCAGGTGTGGTCCAGCGGGTGGAACGGGCTCTCCTCGGTGACCACCGCGTACCGGCCGTCGGACAGCGGGTGGACGGCCAGCACGGTGGAGGAGCCGTTCACCTCCCCGGCCGGGAAACTGACGCGGGTGGTGGGGAGGGTGGTCATGCGGTGGCTCCGTACGTGCATCGGGATGGGAAGGGGTCAGCCCAGCGTCGGGAGCTTGATCAGCACCAACAGGGCGAGCAGTTGGATGGCGGCGGCGCCGGCGGCCTTGCCCCAGGGCAGGTCGTGGACCCGGCGGACCATGGTGGTGAGCAGCCCGGCGCAGAGCAGCCAGGTGGCCCAGCCGACCACCTGCACCACCACGTTGTCGGCGGGCAGGAAGAGGGCCAGCAGCAGACGGGGCACGTCGCTGGTCCAGCCGATCAGCACCGCCAGACCGATGGTGGAGGGCCACCGGCCGTCGCCGCCGAGCTGGCGGGCCAGGCCGTAGGTGACGGCGCCGAGCATCCCCCCGGCCAGCGTGAAGGCGACCGCCGAACCGGCGATGGCCGACAGCGCCACCGAGAAGGTGGAGCCGAAGACGTCGTCCCTGGTCGCGCCGAGGCCGAGCACGGCGAGCGCGCCGTACAGCACCGAGACGGTCAGCGCGGGCAGCCAGACCTGGTGGTCGCGGACCCGGTCGAAGGTGGCCACCGGGGTCCGGTAGATGCCGGTCAGCAGCGTCTTCCAGTCCGGGCGGGGGCCGCCGGCCCGCGGGGTGGACTGGCCGCCGGCCCGGTAGACGGCGACGTTGTCGCTCTGCGGGGCGGACTCGTAGTGCTGCTGCTCGTCCACCGAGAAGGCCCGGGTGTGACCGGGCTGGTCCGTCCCGTAGGCGCCGTCCGGGTAACCGGGCTGCGGGTACTCCGGCTGCGGGTACTCCGGGTAGCCCTGCTGCGGATAGCCCTGTTGCGGGTAGGACGGGTGCGGAGCCGTGAAGAACTCGGGCTCCCCCGTCGGCGCGTACCCCTGCGGTCCCGGAGCTCCCTGAGCACCCTGCCCGCCGGGCGCCGCCCCCCAGCCCTGCCGGGGGTCGACGGCGCCCTCACCGTTGTCGTATGCGTTGCCAGCCACGGCACGAAGGTACCCGCTGAAGCTGACCACGCGTCGGTTGATCATGGCTTCGGCGCGGGATTGCAGCAGTGCTGTGACCCCGCGCCGGGCCGAAGGACCGTCAGTTCCGGGTCAGCGCGCCGCGGCCTTGTGGCCGTGCACCACGGCCGCCGAGGTCTCGCCGGCCGGGCAGCCGCCGGGGCCGGCGGTGGTGCGCACGGCGCCGAGCGGCAGCAGGGTGCCGCAGGCGATCCGGATGCCGGCGGGCAGCTCGTTGTCGGCCTCGACGGTGGCGCCGTCGCCGATCACCGCGCCGTCCAGCGAGGTGCGCTCCCCGACGGTGGCGTACGCGCCGACGATGGAGTCCTTCACGTAGGCGTCGGCGGCGATCACCGCGCCGGGCAGGATCACGCTGCCCTCGACGATCGCACCGCCCTTGATGACCGCACCCTCGGAGACCACGGTGCCGTTGCTCAGCACCGCGCCCGGGGCCACCTCGGCGCCCGGCAGCAGCAGCGCCTCACCGGTGGCGCCGGGGACGGCCGGGGAGTCCACCTTGCCGAGCACCAGGTCGGCCGAGCCGCGCACGAAGGCGCCCGGGGTGCCCAGGTCCAGCCAGTAGGAGGTGTCCACCACGCCGCGCACCAGCGCGCCGGTGGCCAGCAGCTCGGGGAAGGTCTCGCGCTCGACCGAGACCTCGCGGCCGGCCGGGATGCGGTCGATCACCGAGCGGGTGAACACGTAGCACCCGGCGTTGATCTGGTCGGTGACGATCTGCTCGGGGGTCTCCGGCTTCTCCAGGAACTCCAGCACCCGGCCCTGCTCGTCGGTCGGCACCAGGCCGAACGCGCGCGGGTCCTCGACCCGGGTCAGGTGCAGGGTGACGTCGGCGCCGGCGGCCACGTGGCCGTCCCGCAGCGCCGCGATGTCCAGGCCGGAGAGGATGTCGCCGTTGAAGATCAGGACCGGCTCGTCCGGGCCGCAGGTCAGACCCGAGGCGGCGTTGCGGATCGCGCCGCCGGTGCCCAGCGGCACCTCCTCGGTCAGGTAGACCAGCTCCAGCCCGTACGGGCTGCCGTCCTTGAAGTGCTCCTCGAACACCTCGGCCAGGTAGGAGGTGGCCAACACCACACGGGTGACCCCGGCGGCGGCGGCACGGGCCAGCTGGTGGGCGATGAACGGCACGCCCGCGACGGGCAGCATCGGCTTCGGGGTGTGGGTGGTCAGCGGGCGCAGTCGTGTGCCCTTGCCACCGACCAGCATGATCGCCTCGGTCATGGTCGCGCTTCTCCCCTTGCTCCGTTTGCCGTCCGCCCCGCCAGGTCGCGAGGTGACGTTGTCACTGTCGTCCGCTCGTGGTCCACGAGTTCGACGCCTACTGTATTTCGTTCCAAACCACCCCCGTTCCAACGGGGGTCCGATACGTACCACCCCACACCCCGGGGACGCCACCCGCTACGGCATCAACCAGGCCGCGTACGCACCGGTCCCCGCGTCGACGCCGCCGCTCGCACCGAGCCGGTCGACCTGCTCCGCCGTCAGGGCCCGGTTCCACAACTGGACGTCGGCGATCGTCCCGTCCCAGGGGTCCGACCATTGCGACTTGTACCGGGTACGGCCGATCTGCAGCGGGCCGCCGGTGTTCCAGATGCCACTGACCTTGGTGCTCTGGGCCAACCGTCCGTCCACGTACAGGTGAATGGTCTTCGCCCCGGCGTCGTACACCCCCGTCAGCACCGTCCACCGGCCGACGGTGGCGTTCTCCTTGGAGAGGGCCTGCAGGGTGGTGGCGTCCGAGCCACCGCCCGCCTGCTGGACCTTGAAGACCCACTGGTTGTGGCCGCCCCAGTAGTCCCGGCCGAGGTCGAAGGAGTGGTAGACGCCGTCCCCCTGGCTGACCGCCGCCCGCCCGCCGGTCGCGGCGTCGTTGCGGACCGTCGCCGAGACGGTGAAGCTCGCGTTGGTGTCCACCACCGTCCCGCTGGTCTGCCCGTACGTCCCCGCCTGTCCGTGCAGCTGGAGCGCCGTACGGCCGTCCACCGGGCCCACCTGCGGGCCGCCGGAGAGCGCCACCGGGTAGCGGTTGCCGCGGTCCTCCAGCCGGCTCGGCGGCGCGGGGGGTGCGGGCGGGGCCGTGGCGCCCGGCTGGCCGCCCTCCGGGGGCGGCGGGGCGGCGGGGGCGGTGCCGGAGGGCTTCGCGGTCGCGGAGGGGGCCTTGCCGGAGGCCGGGGCACCCGCGGAGGGGGTGGCCCGGGCACTCGCCGACCCACTCCCGGACGGGCTCGCCGAGGCGCTCGCGGACGGGCTGCCCGAGGCGGACGGCAGCTCGGAGGGGCCCACCGGGAGGAGCTCCGGGAGCACCGGCGCACCCGACGCCGTGCCGACCGGCTCCGGCCCGGCCTGGGCCCCGCCCCGGCCGACGGCCAGCAGACCGGCCGTCAGACCGCCCACCAGCACCACCCCGAGCACACCCCCGCCGATCCGCAGCCTCCGGCGGCGCTTCGCCTCCCCCGCGTTCCGCTCGGCCATCGCCGCCCAGTCCGGCGTGCTGGTCACCGTCGGCAGGTACCCCTGCCGCGCCCCGACGCCCGGACCAGCGGGTATGCCCCCGTCATCGCTCATGGGCCGAAATGCTAAGCCATCGAAGTGAGTTGAAAACGCCCCGGCCCCGGGGGCCCCCGGGCGGGGGGGGGGGGGGGGGGGGGGGGGGGGGGGGGGGGCCCCCCCGGGGGGGCCCCCCCCCCCCCGCGGGGGGCACCCCCCCCC
>NZ_JBVJLD010000052.1:15322-66343 GCF_055584905.1 Kitasatospora sp. NPDC088742
CCGGCACCGGGGGTCTCCCCCCGTCCATCGCTCCGGGGCATAATTCCTACCCATTCTATTTGTTTTAAACCCCCCCGGCCCCGGCCCCCCCGTGCGGGGCGCCCGGGGCCGGGGATTGACGAGGGGTCAGACCCCGTCGAGGGCCTCGGCCCAGACCTCGGTTCAGGCCTCGACCGGCTCCGGCTCGGCGGGCTGCGCCTTGACGGAGTCCAGCAGCAACTGCGCCACGTCGACCACCTTCAGGTGCTCCTTCGCGGCGCCCTCGTTCTTCTTGCCGTTGACCGAGTCGGAGAGCATCACCAGGCAGAACGGGCAGGCGGTGGAGACGATGTCCGGGTTGAGGGACAGCGCCTCGTCCACGCGCTCGGTGTTGATGCGCTTGCCGATCCGCTCCTCCATCCACATCCGGGCACCACCGGCGCCGCAGCAGAAGCCGCGCTCCTTGTGCCGGTGCATCTCCTGCTGGCGCAGCCCCGGGACCTTGTCCATGATCTCGCGCGGCGGGGTGTAGACCTTGTTGTGCCGGCCCAGGTAGCAGGGGTCGTGATAGGTGATCAGACCCTCGACCGGGTTGACCGGGAGGAGCCTGCCCTCGTCGATCAGGTGCTGCAGCAGCTGGGTGTGGTGGATCACCTCGAAGTGACCGCCGAGCTGCGGGTACTCGTTGGCGATGGTGTTGAAGCAGTGCGGGCAGGTGGCCACGATCCGCTTGGTCGGGGCGTCCTCGAGCGCGGCGTTCAGGGTCTCGACGTTCTGCGCGCCGAGCATCTGGAACAGGAACTCGTTGCCCAGGCGGCGCGGGGAGTCGCCGGAGCAGGTCTCCTCCTTGCCGAGGATCGCGAACTTCACGCCCGCGGTGTGCAGCAGCTCGGCGAAGGCCTTGGTGGTCTTCTTCGCCCGGTCCTCCAGGGCGCCGGCGCAGCCGACCCAGTAGAGGTACTCGACCTCGGCCGGGTCGATGTCCTCACCGATCACCGGCACCTCGATGCCGGTCTCCTTCTTGAGCTCCTTGACCCAGTCCAGGCGCGCCTTGGTGGCCATGCCCCACGGGTTGCCCTTGTTCTCCAGGTTCTTGAGCATCGTCCCGGCCTCGGTCGGGAAGGAGCTCTCGATCATCACCTGGTAGCGGCGCATGTCGACGATGTGGTCGATGTGCTCGATGTCCACCGGGCACTGCTCGACGCAGGCGCCGCAGGTGGTGCAGGACCACAGCACGTCGGGGTCGATGACCCCGTTCTCCTCGGCGGTGCCGATCAGCGGGCGCTCGGCCTCGGCCAGCGCGGCGGCCGGCACGTCCTTCAGCTGCTCGGCGGTGGCCAGCTCGTTGCCCTCGGCGTCCTTGCCCCCGCCGGCCAGCAGGTACGGCGCCTTGGCGAAGGCGTGCTCCCGCAGGCTCATGATCAGCAGCTTCGGCGAGAGCGGCTTGCCGGTGTTCCAGGCCGGGCACTGCGACTGGCAGCGGCCGCACTCGGTGCAGGTGGAGAAGTCGAGGATGCCCTTCCAGGCGAAGTGCTCGACCTGGGAGACGCCGAAGTTCGCGTCCTCGGCCGGGTCCTCGAAGTCGATCGGCTGACCGCCGCTGGTCATCGGACGGAGCGCGCCGAGGGCGACGCCGCCGTCCTCCTCGCGCTTGAAGTAGATGTTGAAGAAGGCCAGGAAGCGGTGCCAGGCCACGCCCATCGAGGGGTTGACGCCGATGGTGGTGGCCCAGGCGAACGAGATGCAGATCTTCAGCATCGCGAACAGGTAGACCAGGTTCTCCAGGGTGCCGGTGGCGACGCCGCGGAAGGCCGCGACGATCGGGTACGAGACCAGGTACGCCGGATCGAAGGAGGCGACGCCTTCGAGGGCGCCCTCCAGACCGCGCAGCATCATGATGCACAGGCCGATGCCGAGGATCGTGTACTCGACGTAGAAGGCCTGCCAGGCGATCGAGCCGGCGAACCGGGACTTGCGGCCGGCCCGGGAGGGCAGGCTGAGCAGCCGGATCACCATCAGGGTGAGGATGCCCAGCGTGGTCAGGGTGCCGATCAGCTCGACGAAGACGTTCCACACCAGCCAGTGGCCGATGACCGGCAGGACGAACTCGGCGTCGAAGAGCTGCCCGAAGGCGTTCACCAGGGTGAGCACCAGCGAGAAGAAGCCGACCGCGACGAACCAGTGGGCGATGCCGACGACACCCCACTGGTTCATCCTGGTGTGGCCGAAGAACTCCTTGGCCACGGTGGCGACGCGCTGGGCGGGTTGCCCGAAGCGGGTGCTGTCGGCGGCGCCGGTGCGCACCACCTTGTAGATGTACAACGCCGCCCGGGCGGCGAGCGCGGTGCCGATCACGAAGGTGACCAGCGAGATGACGATCGCTGCTAGCTGCATCGGCTCTCCGTCTCCAGCGGCTGGAATGTGTGCAGGTTCCCCCTGAGTGTACTCATCAGTAACTTTCAGGGCCGACGGCCCGGAGACTACCGCGCGTTAACACCTGTTCAGAAGACGCACAGGGTATGGCGGCTGTCACTAAGGGCGGACTCACCCGCTCGGCGCAGGGGTCGACATAAGCGCGCAGTAAAGTTGAGCGGCTCGGACTCATGGCAGTTGACTCTCCTCGGCCTGCCGTGCATCCTTGAGCCTGTAAAGCTCAACTTCTCCCTCGGAGGTATTCACGATGGCACGCGCGGTCGGCATCGACCTCGGCACGACGAACTCGGTCGTCAGCGTTCTCGAAGGCGGTGAGCCCACCGTCATCACCAACGCCGAGGGCGCCCGGACCACGCCGTCCGTCGTCGCCTTCGCCAAGAACGGCGAGATCCTGGTCGGCGAGGTGGCGAAGCGTCAGGCGGTCACCAACGTCGACCGCACCATCCGCTCGGTCAAGCGCCACATGGGCACCGGGTGGAAGATCAACCTGGACGGCAAGGACTTCAACCCCCAGCAGATCTCCGCCTTCATCCTGCAGAAGCTGAAGCGGGACGCCGAGTCGTACCTGGGCGAGACGGTCACCGACGCCGTCATCACCGTCCCGGCCTACTTCTCCGACTCCGAGCGCCAGGCCACCAAGGAGGCCGGTGAGATCGCGGGCCTCAACGTCCTGCGCATCGTCAACGAGCCGACCGCGGCCGCCCTGGCCTACGGCCTGGACAAGGACGACCAGACCATCCTGGTCTTCGACCTCGGCGGTGGCACCTTCGACGTCTCCCTGCTGGAGATCGGCGACGGCGTCGTCGAGGTGAAGGCCACCAACGGTGACAACCACCTCGGTGGTGACGACTGGGACCAGAAGGTCGTGGACCACCTGGTCAAGGTCTTCCAGGCCGGCCACGGCGTCGACCTCTCCAAGGACAAGATGGCGCTCCAGCGCCTGCGCGAGGCGGCCGAGAAGGCCAAGATCGAGCTCTCCTCGTCCTCCGAGACCTCGATCAACCTGCCCTACATCACCGCCTCGGCCGAGGGCCCGCTGCACCTGGACGAGAAGCTCACCCGGGCCCAGTTCCAGCAGCTGACCGCGGACCTGCTGGAGCGCTGCAAGACCCCGTTCCAGAACGTCATCAAGGACGCCGGCATCGCGCTGTCCGAGATCGACCACGTGGTCCTGGTCGGCGGCTCCACCCGCATGCCCGCCGTCGCGGAGCTCGTCAAGGAGCTGACCGGCGGTCAGGACGCCAACAAGGGCGTGAACCCGGACGAGGTCGTCGCCATCGGCGCCGCGCTGCAGGCCGGTGTCCTGAAGGGCGAGGTCAAGGACGTCCTGCTGCTCGACGTCACCCCGCTGTCCCTCGGCATCGAGACCAAGGGCGGCATCATGACCAAGCTGATCGAGCGCAACACCACGATCCCGACCAAGCGCTCCGAGATCTTCACCACGGCCGAGGACAACCAGCCGTCGGTCCAGATCCAGGTCTACCAGGGCGAGCGCGAGATCGCGGCGTACAACAAGAAGCTCGGCATGTTCGAGCTGACCGGCCTGCCGCCGGCCCCGCGCGGCCTGCCCCAGATCGAGGTCACCTTCGACATCGACGCCAACGGCATCATGCACGTCGGTGCCAAGGACCTGGGCACCGGCAAGGAGCAGCGGATGACCGTCACCGGTGGCTCCGCGCTGCCGAAGGACGACATCGAGCGGATGATGCGCGAGGCCGAGCAGTACGCGGAGGAGGACACCAAGCGCCGCGAGGCCGTGGAGACGCGGAACCAGGGCGAGCAGCTGGTCTACTCCACCGAGAAGTTCATCGCCGACAACACCGACAAGCTCCCGGCCGACGTCAAGACCGAGGTCGAGACCGCCATCGGCGAGCTCAAGGAGACGCTGAAGGGCGAGGACATCGCGGCCATCCGCGAGGCGACCGAGAAGGTCTCCACCACCGCCCAGAAGCTCGGCGCCGCGCTGTACGCGCAGAACGACGCCGCGGGTGCCGCCCCGGCCGGTGACGCCGCCGCCGGTGCCAAGGACGACGACGTCGTCGACGCCGAGATCGTGGACGACGAGAAGCCCAAGGGCGGTGCGTCGGCATGACGGAGAAGCCGCAGGGCGGCGAGCCCGGCGACGACTCCGCCGAGGAAGCCGTGCTGAAGGCCGCCGAGGAGGCCGTCGCGGGCGGCGACGAGCTGGCCGCCGCCAAGCGGGAGGCGGCCGAGCGCACCGGAGACCTCCAGCGTCTCCAGGCGGAGTACCAGAACTACCGCAAGCGGGTCGAGCGGGACCGTCTGACGGTCCGTGAGATCGCGGTCTCCAACATCCTGGAGGCCCTGATCCCGGTGCTGGACGACATCGGCCGGGCCCGCGAGCACGGCGAGGTCACCGGCGGGTTCAAGTCCGTCTCCGACAACCTGGAGACGGTCGTGGCCAAGCTCGGGCTGCAGCAGTTCGGCAAGGAGGGCGAGCCCTTCGACCCGACCCTGCACGAGGCGCTGATGCACAGCTACTCCTCGGACGTCACCGAGGACACCTGCGTGCAGATCCTCCAGCCCGGCTACCGGATCGGCGAGCGGATCATCCGCCCGGCGATGGTGGCCGTGGCGGAGCCCCAGCCGGGCACCCAGACCACCGCCGCCGCGGATGCCGACTCGTCGGACTCCGACAAGGCCGACGGTGCCTCGGAGAGCTGACACTGCACGCACTGCGGAGTCGTCCGTCGTCCTGGACGACGGGCGGCTCCGCAGTGCCGTGTCCCCTACCGATCACGTACGGAACAGCCCCGGGAGGTGGCGGCAGCCATGAGCGCGAAGGACTACGTGGAGAAGGACTACTACAAGGTCCTCGGCGTGCCCAAGGACGCCACCACCGCAGAGATCAAGAAGACGTACCGCAAGCTCGCCCGCGAGTTCCACCCGGACGCCAACAAGGGTGACGCCAAGGCCGAGGAGAAGTTCAAGGACATCTCCGAGGCGTACGACGTCCTCTCCGACGACAAGCGCCGCAAGGAGTACGACGAGGCCCGCAGCCTCTTCGGCAACGGCGGCTTCCGGGCCGGCGGCCCGCAGGGCGGCGGCTTCGACTTCGGCGACCTGTTCGGCAACGCGGGTGCCGCCGGTGGTGGCGGCGGGGTCGGCGACATCTTCGGCGGCCTGTTCAACCGCGGCCCCCGGCAGCCCCAGCCGCGCCGCGGCGCGGACGTCGAGACCGAGGTGACGCTGGCCTTCGAGGAGGCCGTGGACGGCGCCACCGTCCCGCTCCGGATGACCAGCCAGGCCGCCTGCCGGACCTGCTCCGGCACCGGCGCCAAGGCCGGCACCACCCCCCGGGTCTGCCCGACCTGCGTCGGCGCGGGCACCGTCAGCCGGGGCCAGGGCGCCTTCGCGCTCTCCGAGCCCTGCCGGGACTGCAAGGGCCGCGGCATGCTGGTCGACGACCCCTGCGACGTCTGCCACGGCAGCGGGCGGGCCTCCTCGGCCCGCACCATGCAGGTGCGCATCCCCGCCGGGGTCCAGGACTCGCAGCGGATCAGGCTCAAGGGCAAGGGCGCCCAGGGCGAGCGCGGCGGCCAGCCAGGTGACCTCTACGTCACCGTGCACGTGGACACCCACCCGGTGTTCGGCCGCAAGGCGGACAACCTGACCGTCGTCGTGCCGGTCACCTTCCCCGAAGCCGCGTTGGGCGGCACCATCGAGGTGCCCACCCTGAACGGCCCCTCGGTGAAGCTGAAGCTCCCGGCCGGGAGCGCCAACGGCCTCACCCTGCGAGCCCGCGGCAAGGGCGCCACCCGCAAGGACGGCACCCGCGGCGACCTGCTGGTCACCGTGGAGGTCGTGGTCCCCAAGCACCTGGACGACGAGGCCCTCGCCGCCCTGGAGCAGTACCGCGAGGCCACCGCCTCGGACGACCCGCGAGCCGCCCTGTTCAAGGCGGCAGAGGGAGCGTGATGACCAGATGAGCCCGACTCCCCCCATCGGCCCCGGCCTCGGCGAGGGCCTGCCCGGCGGCGGCGCCCGCCCCCGGGCTCATTACGTCCTGACCGAGGAGACCCCGGTCTACGTGATCTCGGTCGCCGCCGAGCTCTCCGGCCTCCACCCGCAGACCCTCCGCCAGTACGACCGCCTCGGCCTGGTCTGCCCCGACCGCACCGCCGGCCGCGGCCGCCGCTACTCGGCCCGGGACATCCAGCAGCTCCGCGAGGTCCAGCGGCTCTCCCAGGACGAGGGCATCAACCTGGCCGGCATCAAGCGGATCATCGAGCTGGAGAACCAGGTAGCCGCCCTCCAGGCCAAGGTCACCGAGATGGTCGACGCCCTGGAGGGCGCCGCCGCCGCCCTCCAGCAGCGGGAGGCCGCCGTCCACGCCTCCTACCGCCGCGACCTGGTCCCGTACCAGCAGGTCACGCAGTCCAGCGCCCTGGTGGTGTGGCGGCCGAAGCGGTAGCACCGCCCCACGGAGCCGTTGGTACCCCCTCGATCGAGGGGGTACCAACGGCTCCGTCCTGATGGAATAGTGCTCGGTGCCGGTCGCGGGTTCCACCCGGTGGAACGACAACTCCGAAGCGCCCGGCACAGATTAAGATCAAGGGCGGGTAGCGGGTTCCTCTTAATCAGGTACATGCTCGGTCAACGACAAGGAGTCGAAGATGGGCGGACGGGACGAACCCGGACTTTTGCCGGGTACGCCGACCATGCTGTCGGCCGAGGCCCGAAAGCTCTACCTGTCGATCCTGCAGAGTCACGGCCGGCTGGTCCGCGCGGAGCACTCCCCCACGCACGAGGAGTTCATACGCGAGCTGATCGGGATCGGCCTTCTGGTCCCCGACAGCGACGACCGCGACGTTTTGATTGCCGTCGACCCGAAGCAACTCTCCGTCAGCCTGGCCGGGGCCTGGCAGCGGCAGGCCCTCGAACTGATGCTGCGCGCCACCGCGATTCCCAACGACCTCCAGGATCTCGCCGAGGCTTTCCACACTCCGGAACAGGCCGGCGGGACAATCGAGTACGTACGCGGAAAGGCGCTGATTAACCAGCGGCTGCAACATTTGGTCAACGCCGCAGCCGACGAAATCCTCGCCGCCCAGCCCGGTGGCCCCCGCCCTCCCGAGGCGCTGGCCAGCAGCCTCGCCACCGACCTGGAGGATCTCCGGCGGGGCGTCACGGTGCGCACCATCTACCACCCCAGCACCCGCTACCACCCCCCGACCCGCGACTACGTCGCGACGGTGACGGAGGCGGGCGGTCGGTTCAAAACGCTGGACGAGCCCTACACCCGGCTGATCATCGTGGACCACCGGGTGGCCGTGATCCCGGTGGCCGACGATTTGAACCTCGCCGCATTCATCCACGACCAGGCGGTCGTCAACTATCTCGTGGACGAAGTCTTCGAGCGGAATTGGCACCGCGCCCTCGACTTCGACGGCGGCCGGTCCGTGCCGCAGCAAGTCGTCTCCAGCCTCCGGCAGACCATCATCGACCTGCTTCTCAAAGGGACGAACCACCGGGTCATCGCCCGCCGCCTCGGAATCAGCGAGCGGACCCTCGCCCGGCACATCGCGGAACTGCGCGAGGAGCACAACGTCGAGTCGCTGTTCCAGCTCGGTTACGTACTCGGCAGGGCGATCTCGGAACCACCGGGCAACGTCTCCGACTGAAATCGCCGGCCCGGGCCCGCACGCGTTCGCAGGTGACAGAGCCCCCCGTCGCCGATGCCCCATCCCTACGAGGAAGGGCCGGCGCCGCTCTGTCCCGGTCTGACGATCACGTGGTCCGCCCGGACGGATGCCCGCCTCAGGTCCAGTTGTGCTCTTCGAGCGCGGCGGCTGCCACAACCTGCGTGGGCGCTAGGTTGGCATGCCCATCTCCGCTAATCTCTCCGGTGGCACCCCCCGCAATCCCGACCACCACCGCAACTCCGAACAGCACCGGTACCAGGGCGACTCGGAGGAACCGGCGTACGCGCGTCATGGGCCACCTACTTTCAAGATCCGGCATCAGCGAACTGATGAGCGATCAGTCTGACAATCGGTCCGATGATGCCCTATCTCCCGTCATGCTGTCACTAAGCAGCCTCTGATCACGGGGGTGTCATCTCTCTGCCAGGCGTCCACATGCCACCTCGTTCCTGTGGACGTCCTGACCCTGCCCGTTGGACGATCAGTCACGCCTTGGCAGCACGGCGACACCACCCCGGCATTGATGTTTTCTTGTCAACTAGCAGAAGTCAGGATTCATCAGAATTTCGGTGTACACGCCGAGTCCAGCGGAAACCACCACCACATGGTTCGGGCCCCATGAGTCCGGACCGACCTCCCCCGGAGTCGACATGACCGAGCCCTACCTGCGCAACCGCGCCGCCCAGACCCCCGAGGGTCGGCGCGCCCGGGTGTTCCTGGCCGCGCCGCTCATGCGGCTGACCGGCCCGGCGGACAGCGTGGTGACGCTGGCCAGCCGCACCCGGCTGACCACCCTGCGCTCGACCCTGCTGAAGAGCGGCGCCGCCGTCTACAGCGCGCACCACAGCGACGCCTGGACGGTGAACGGGCGCGCCCCCGAGCCCCGTGTCCCGTCCGACTTCCGCGCGCTGCAGACCGCCGACCTGGTCTTCGCCTACGTCGGTGCCCCGCTCTCGGCCGGCGTCGCGCTGGAGCTCGGCTGGGCCTCCTCGCTGCGCAAGCCGATCGTGCTGCTGGTGGACGAGGCGATCACCCACAACCCGCTGATAGCCACCATCGAGCAGGTCGCCCCCGTGCTGCCGCTGGTCTTCGACGACACCTGGTCGCAGGAGGCCCTGCACCACACCGTGGAGACCGCCCTCGACTGGGCCGGCATGGCGCTCTCGCTCCGCGAGGGCTTCTGGACCGCCCCGACCGAGGCCTTCCCGACGCCCCGTCAGGAGACCTCCGGCTACGGCTACTGGAGCGACTGGGGCGGCGTCGCCACCGGCTGACCCCGTCCGCTTCCGGACGCGCGGGGTCGGTCACTCACCTGACGTCCCCTCCGCCCCGCGCATCTGCCGGCCCACCCGGAACGGCGGGTCCGCGCCGTAGGCCCCGAGGTCAGCCCTCGCCGTCCCGGCCGCCCCGCATCTGCCAGCCGAGCTGGAACAGCGTCTCCGCGTCGTAGAGCTCCCGCAGCCGCGCGATGTGCCCGGCCACCGTCCGCTCGCTCAGGCCGAGCCGGGAGGCCACCGCCTTGTGGGTGAGCCCCTGGGCGAGCAGCCGGCCGACCTGCTCGTGCACCGGCGACTTCCCGCTCACCTGGGCGAGTTCACTCCAGGGCACGCGCTCGGCCCGCTCCCAGTCCCGCTCCCAGATGCCGAGCAGGACGTTGACCACGGCCGGGTCCTCGACGAAGGCCGCCGCGGTGTTGTCGGCCCTGGCCGGGACCACCGCCACCTGACGGTCGAACACCAGCATCCGGGTGAAAGGCTCGTCCAGGACGCGGGTCTGCTGGCCCCACGAACTGACCAGGGCCGCGTACTCGACGGTGGGACCGTCCGCCCGGGCCCCCGGCTGGTACAGCGTCGACTTGCGGCCGCCGGCCTCCAGGTACTCGCGGTCCCGGCCCAGCGCCTGGGCCAGGAACTCCGCCGGGCGGGCACCGCCGGGCTGGGCGGCCAGCACCTCCTCGCGGCGCTCCGCCTCGATCTGGACGATCCGCGAGCGGATCTCCTCCATGTCGCTGACGATCCGCACCACGCCCGAGCGGTCCGAGCGGCGCGGCGCGGCGTCGTACGCCCGGGCCAGCTCCTCCAGCGGGGTCGGCACCTTCTCCGCCCGGCTCAGCAACTCCTGTCCGGCCGACCGCAGTTCGGCCGCCTGCCGGTCGGCCACCGAGCGCGGGTTGACCGCCGTCAGGGTGCCGTCCTCGGTGTGGTGCACCAGCAGGCCGCTCGCCAGCAGGCGCAGCACCGCCGGGGCGTCCTCGGGAGTCACGTCCCGGAACCAGACCCGGCCGCCCTCGGCCAGCACGGCCGCGTAGACGGTCCGTTCGGCCTGTCCGAGCGGCTGACTGTCACTCATGCCCGCACCGGCGCCGCAGCCGCCAGCCGAGCTGGAAGAGCGTGCTCGCCCCGTGCCGTTCGCGCAGCCGGGAGATGTGGCCGGCCACCGTCCGTTCGCTCAGGCCGAGCCGGGAGGCGACCGCCTTCTGGGTGAGGCCAGCCGCCAGCAGGCGGCTGATCCGGTCCTGGGTGAGGTCGGCCGGGGACTCAGCGGCCCGGCAGGACCAGTCGACCTGGTCGGCCCTGGCCCAGTCGCGTTCGTGGACGGAGGCCAGCAGGGAGACCGTCACCGGGTCGGAGATGAAGGCCGCTCGGGAGAGGTCCTCGGCGGCCGACACCACCGCGACTCGGCGGTCGATGATCAGCATGCGGCGGAACGGCTCGTCCAGCAGCCGGAGTTCGGCCCCCTCGGCAGTGAGGATGGCTGCGTACTCGACGGTGGCGGGCTCGCCGAGCGCCAGGGGCTGGTAGAGGGTGCGGACCCGGACGCCGCGTCGGCGCAGCGCGGTGTCCTGGCGGACCACCATTCGCAGGCCCTCGGGCGGGCGCGGGCCGGGCTGGGCGGTGAGGAGTTCGTGCTCGCACTCGGAGAGCAGTTCGGCGAGCCGCTGGCGGATGCCCACCAGGCCGTCCACCAGGACCGCCTGGTCGCTCTCGCCGCCCTGCCGGGGCACCGAGTCGTAGGCCCGGGTCAGACCGTCCAGAGCGACCGGCAGTTCGCCGACCCGCTGGAGCAACTGGGCGGCGGCGGAGCAGAGTTCGGCACTGATCCGCTCGCTCACCAGCCGCGGGCTCTGGACCACGTAGCGGGCGCCCGGCCCGTCGGCCCGCACCAGGCCGGTCTCCAACAGCCGTGCCAGCGCCGGGCCCTGGGGCACGACGGAGACCGGCAGCCAGCCACCCTCGGCGAGTACCGCCAGGTAGAGCTCCCGGGCCTCCTCGTCTAGCAGCCCGACCTCGTCGGCCGGCGTCACCGTGGCCATGACCGTGCTCCTCCTCGCCCGTTCCCGTACCGCTCCGGCCATGATCCCAGCGCGGTCCGGCCCGACGCGCCTCCCGGAGCACTCGACTCCGGGAGACCCGCCGACATCGCACCAGGCCGGACGACTTCCGGCGGGACGGAGCAGCATCGTCCCGCAGCGCTTCACGAGGGCCGTTCACCACAAGCGGCACCCCGGCTGCGGCCCGCCCGTTCGAGACCGGTACGTGGGGCACCGGTACACCCCCGGGGGCGGGCCAAGTCGTCACCGCCGGGCTGTGTCGGCCCGGTCGGCCTTGGCATGTACCACCCTCACAGCTGCCGGTACACCGGGCAAGACCTGCACGCATGCAGTTTCCCGCAAGTGCAGGAACCGGCAGGCCGGCGGCTCGGGTCAGGCCGGCCCGGAGCCGTCCCGCATCCGCCAGCCGAGTTGGAAGAGGGTCTCGGCCCCGTGCAGTTCGCGCAGCCGGGCCAGGTGGCCCGCCACCGTGCGCTCGCTCAGGCCGAGGCGCAGGGCGATGGTGCGCTGGGTGAGGCCGGCCGCCAGCAGGCGGCCGATCTGCTCCTCCACTGGACGCTCCGGCTCGGCCCCCGGGTCACCGGCCCACGCCACCTTCTCGGCGCGCTGCCAGTCCCGCTCGAAGCCGCCGACCAGGAAGGCCACCACCGCCGGGTCCTCGATGAAGGCGGCACTACTCTGGTCGGCGGCCGCCGAGACCACCGCCACGGTGCGGTCGAACACCGTGACCCGCTTGAACGGCTCCCCCAACACCCGTACCGCGATGCCGAGTTCGGTGAGCGAACGGGCATAGGCGACGGTGGCCGGGTCGGTCCGGGCGGCCGGCTCGTAGAGCACCCGGGCGACACCGCCCCGGGCGGCGAACGTCCGGGCCCGGGCGGTGGAGTCGGCCAGCTGCCGCGGTGCCAGCGGGGCACCGGACTGCGCGGTCAGGATCTCCGTCGCCGAGGCCTCCAACTGCCGTGCCTGATCGAGCGCCTGCTGTACCTCGTGGACGTGCCGGACCACCCCGGAGCGGACCGAACGGCGCGGTGCGGCATCGAAGGCGGCGGTGAACTCCTCGAGCTCCTCGCCGAGTTGCTCGGCCTCCAGCAGCTTCCGGGTACCGGCCGACCGCAGCCCGGCACTGATCCGGGCACTCACCGTCCGCGGGTCCACCGCCGTCCAGCCCGTCCCGTCGGCGCTGCCCACCAGCAGTCCGCCGGTCAGCAGCCGCCGCAGCGCGCCCTGGTCCGCCTCGCCGAAGGCGGTCAGCGGCACCCGCCCACCCCGGGCCAGCACCTCCAGGTAGAGCTCGCGCTCGGCCTTGTCGGGCAGCTGCGGCCCGCCGAGCGGCCCCGTGTGCGGCCCCGCATGCGGCCCCGTGAGCGGACCGGACTCCCCCGCCGGGTCCGGGAGTTCAGTCATCACGCTCTCCCCGCATCCGCCAGCCGAGCTGGAACAGCGTCTGCGCGCCGTACTGCTCGCGGAGGCGGGAGATGTGCCCGGCCACAGTGCGCTCGCTCAGGCCGAGGCGGGTGGCGACGGCCTTCTGGGTGAGGCCGGTGGCCAGCAGGCGGCCGACCCGGCGGGCGGCGGCCCGGGTGGGCGGGGCGGCGCCGAGGCCGACCCAGTCGAAGGTCTCGGCGCGGGCCCAGTCCCGCTCGTAGACCGCGGTCAGGAAGGCGACCGCCGCCGGGTCGGTGATGAAGACGGCGCGGCTGTAGTCGTCCTCGGCGGGGACCACGGCCACCTTGTGGTCGATGATCAGCATCCGCTGGTACGGCTCGTCCAGCAGCCGGACCTGGCCGCCCTCGGCGGCCACCGCGGTGGCGTACTCGACCGCGGCCGGTTCGTTGACCGTCATCGGCTGGTAGAGGGTGCGCAGCCGGGCGCCCCGGCGCAGCAGGGCGAGGTCCTGGACGCGGGCGACCGCCAGGCCTTCGGGGCTGCGCGGGCCCGGCTGGGCGGTCAGCACCTCCTGGGTGCTCTCGGAGACCAGCTCGGCGATCCGGTGGCGGATCCGGTCCTGGCCGACCACGACGGCCGGCTGGGCCGGTTCGGCGGCGGCGCGCGGGACGGCGTCGTAGGCGCGGGTGAGGCCGCCGAGGCTGTCCGGGAGCCGTTCGGCCTGGAGCAGGAGTCTGGTGGCACCGGCCCGCAGTTCGCTGCTCATCCGCTCGCCGACCGAGCGGGGGCTGACCGCGACGTAGGCCCGGTCGATGACGTTCGGGATCACCAGGCCGGTGCGCAGCAGCTGGTCCAGCGCTCCCCGACCGGCCTCGGGCACGTCGGCGAAGGGAACCCGTCCGCCCTCGGCCAGGATGTTCAGGTAGAGCCTGCGGGCCGCCTCGTCCGGGAACTCGGCCCCGGCCGTCTCCGCAGCCATCCGGTACCTCCTCGCCGATCGCCGCAGGCCGTCATGGCCATGATCTCAGCGGCGTCGGCCGACGCGTCCCCCGGGATGCCACGTCCCGGGGAACCCGTCGATCTCGCGCCAGGGCCCGACGACCCCGGCGAGGCGGAGCAGCAGCGCCTCGCCGGCACCGGTTCCGGGGCCATCACCACACATGGCGTCCCGGCCGGGGACCCACCTCGTCACATCGGCGCGCGAACGCACCGGATGTCCCCCGTGGTGGGACCGGTCGACTCTCCCGGGCTGCGGTTGCCCGGACGACCTTGGCGTGTCCCCAACCTTCACAGCAGGGGGGGCCGCGAACAAGGGGCGCCCGGCTGCAGGTTCCCGCAAGTGCAGGAACCTGCAGTCGGAGCCCCGCCCGGCGCCCTCCGACGGTCCGTCAGGTGGACTGGACCGGCCCGAGCAGCCGGCCGTCCCGCAGCCCCGCCACGGTCCGCACCGCGGCCACCGCCCAGGCCGAGACGAGCAGCAGGTAGAGCGCCGCCGCGAGGGCGGTGAAGCCGTCGAAACCGGTGTGCCGGGCCAGGCCCGCGGCGCCGGTGACCAGGGTGCCGACCGGGAAGGTGAAGGCCCACCAGGTCATCGCGAAGGGCATCTCGGCCCGCAGCGCCCGCAGGTTGGCGGCCAGCGCCACGGCCAGCCAGAGCATCGCGAAGCCGATCGCGGAGACCCCGTAGAGGACCGCGAAGCCGGTCGCGAAGGAGGACAGCTCGGGGGCCACGCCCTTTGCCGCGTCGGCCAGCTGGTTGACCGCGGTGGCGGACTGGCCGAGCGGGCCGAGCACCAGGAAGAGCGAGGGGGTCAGCACCAGCGCGGGCAGCTTGCTGTGCACCAGCCCGGCGAACACCACCGGCAGCAGCACCAGGGTGGCCAGCAGGCTGGCCCCGAACAGCGCGTAGCAGCCGTACAGCATGGCGGGGCGCAGCCCCTCCGGCAGGTGCGGCACCAGCACCGGGCCGAGCGCGGCGGAGACCATCGGCGCCACCACCGGCAGCAGCCAGGTGGGGTTGGCCTCCAGCGGCGAGAGCCGGTGCCGGGTGATCATCAGGTAGGGGATGCCGAAGGCCACCACCACCGCGTACACGGTGCCCAGCGACCAGAGCACCAGGTCGGCGGCGAGGGCGGCCTGACTGCCGATCAGCCGGGAGCCGAGCACCTCGGTGCCGTAGCCGACCGCCAGCAGCGCCATCGGGGGGCAGCCGTAGAAGACGGCCGTGGCCGGGTTGTCCAGCAGCTGCTCGCGGGCCGCCTCGCGGTGCTTGGTGAAGTGCACCAGTCGCCCCGCCACCAGCACCACCAGGGCCACCGCGGCGAGCGCCCAGACCGCCTCGCCGAAGCCGAGCAGGCCGGGCACGGTCAGCGGCAGCGCGGCCGCCCCGTTGGCGACGATGGCCGTGCCCATCACGGCGGCGTACCAGTTGGGGCCGAGCCGGGAGAGGTCGAGGCCGTAGGCGGCGAGGGTGCGGGGTGCGGTGATCGTGGCCATGACTCCACGGTGCGCCCCGGGCGCCGCGGCCGGTAGCGCGGCCGGACCGATGGCGGCATAGCCTGCCCTTATGGCCCTCTCTCCCCGTGTCCCCGAACTCGGCGCCCTGGAACTCCTGCTCGCGGTGGCGAGACTCGGCAGCGTCGGACGGGCCGCCGCCGAACTGGGGGTCAGTCAGCCCGCCGCCAGCGCCCGGATCAAGGGCATGGAGCAGCAGATCGGCGTCCCGCTGCTGGACCGCTCGCCGCGCGGCTCCCGGCCCACCGAGGCCGGCCGGCTGGTGGTCGAGTGGGCCCGCAACGTGGTGGAGGCCGCCGAGGCCCTGGACGCCGGGATCGACGCCCTGCGCGGCCGCCGCGACACCCGGCTCACCGTGGTCGCCAGCCTCACCGTCGCCGAGTACCTGATGCCCGGCTGGCTGCTCGCCCTCCACCGGATCAGCCCCGACACCGCCGTCACCCTGCGCACCGCCAACTCCGCCGACGTCGCCGCCCACGTCCTCGGCGGCGACGCCGACCTCGGCTTCGTCGAGGGCCCGACCACCCCGCCCGGCCTGCACGGCGCGGTGGTCGCCGCCGACCGGCTGGTGGTCGTGGTCGCCCCCTCCCACCCCTGGGCCCGCCGCCGCAGCCCGCTCACGGGCACCGAACTGGCCACCACCCCGCTGGTCCTGCGCGAACCCGGCTCGGGCACCCGGGAGGTCCTGGAACTGGCCCTCGCCCCCTACGGCGGCACCGTCGCGCCCCGACTGGAGCTGGCCTCCTCCACCGCTCTCAAGGCCGCCGCGATGACCGGCGCCGGGCCGGTCTGCCTGAGCGAACTCGCCGTCACCGAGGAACTCGCCACCGGCCGCCTGGTCGCCGTCCCGGTCGACGGCGTCGACCTCCACCGCCCCCTCCGCGCCGTCTGGCCCGCCGGCCACCGCCCCGCCGGACCGGCCCGGGAACTCCTGGGGCTCACCCGCAAGAGGTGACGCAACCTTCGGCAGGGCAGCGCCCCAGGAGCGCGAGCAACTGCGCGAATTCGGAAGGCGGACCAGCGCTGGATCGGGGCAGGCGAGCCAGTTGCACGTGCTGCCGTTCCCTGAGCCCCTGGCTCAATCAAGGTTGAGCGCGCTAGACTCAACTTGTCGAACACCACCCCAGTCAAAGAGGAGACCGCACGTAGTGGACGCCAGCAGGTTCACCAGCAAGACCCAGGACGCCCTGTCCGCCGCGATCCGCCAGGCCAGCGCCGCAGGCAACCCGGACGTCAAGCCGGTGCACATCCTGCTCGCGCTGCTGGAGCAGCCGGACGGCATCGCCCGCCCCCTGCTCGAAGCGGTCGGCGCGGACGTCACCGCCGTCACCACCGCCGCCAGGCGGCAGGCCACCGCGCTCCCCAGCGCCCAGGGCTCCACCGTGGCCGCCCCGCAGCTGGCCCGCGACACCCTCGCGGTGCTCGCCGAGGCGGGCAGGCGCGCCGAGGACCTGGACGACCAGTACCTCTCCACCGAGCACCTGCTGGTCGGCCTGGCCGCCGAGGGCGGGCCGGTGGCCGAGCTGCTGAAGGACCACGGCGCCACCGCGAAGGCGCTGCTGGCCGCGTTCAAGGACGTCCGCGGGTCGTCCAAGGTCACCTCCGCCGACCCGGAGGGCACCTACAAGGCGCTGGAGAAGTACGGCACCGACCTCACCCAGGCGGCCCGGGACGGCAAGCTGGACCCGGTGATCGGCCGGGACCAGGAGATCCGCCGGGTGATCCAGGTGCTCTCCCGCCGGACCAAGAACAACCCGGTGCTGATCGGTGACCCGGGCGTCGGCAAGACCGCCGTGGTCGAGGGCCTGGCCCAGCGGATCGTGGCGGGCGACGTGCCCGAGTCGCTGCGCGGCAAGCGGCTGGTCTCCCTCGACCTGAGCGCGATGGTGGCCGGGGCCAAGTACCGGGGCGAGTTCGAGGAGCGGCTGAAGGCCGTCCTGAACGACATCAAGGCCAGCGACGGACAGGTCGTCACCTTCATCGACGAGCTGCACACCATGGTCGGCGCGGGCGCCGGCGGCGACTCCGCGATGGACGCGGGGAACATGCTCAAGCCGATGCTGGCCCGCGGCGAGCTGCGGATGGTCGGCGCCACCACGCTGGACGAGTACCGCGAGCGGATCGAGAAGGACCCGGCGCTGGAGCGCCGCTTCCAGCAGGTGCTGGTCGGCGAGCCGAGCGTCGAGGACACCATCGCCATCCTGCGCGGCCTGAAGGGCCGGTACGAGGCGCACCACAAGGTGCAGATCGCCGACTCGGCCCTGGTGGCCGCCGCCACCCTGTCCAACCGCTACATCACCGCCCGGTTCCTGCCGGACAAGGCCATCGACCTGGTGGACGAGGCCGCCTCCCGGCTCCGGATGGAGATCGACTCCTCCCCGGTCGAGATCGACCAGCTGCAGCGCTCCGTCGACCGGTTGCGGATGGAGGAGCTGGCGCTGGAGAAGGAGTCCGACCCGGCCTCGGTGGACCGGCTGGAGCGGCTGCGCCGCGATCTGGCCGACAAGCAGGAGCAGTTGAGCGCGCTCACCGCCCGGTGGGAGCAGGAGAAGAAGTCGCTCAACCGGGTCGGCGAGCTCAAGGAGCGCCTGGACGACCTGCACGGAGCGCTCGAACGCGCCCAGCGGGACGGCGACTTCGAGCGCGCCTCCAAGCTGATGTACGCCGAGGTGCCGGCCGCCGAGCGCGAGCTGGCCGAGGCCCAGCAGTACGCCCGGGACGAGGACGCCTCCGACTCGATGGTCAAGGAGGAGGTCGGCCCGGATGACGTGGCCGACGTGGTGGCCTCCTGGACGGGCATCCCGGCCGGCCGCCTGCTGGAGGGCGAGAGCGCCAAACTCCTGCGCATGGAGGAGGAGTTGGGCCGTCGCCTGATCGGCCAGACGGAGGCCGTGGCGGCCGTCTCGGACGCCGTCCGGCGGACCCGCTCCGGCATCGCCGACCCGGACCGCCCGACCGGCTCGTTCCTCTTCCTCGGCCCGACCGGCGTCGGCAAGACCGAACTCGCCAAGGCCCTCGCTGACTTCCTCTTCGACGACGAGCGCGCCATGGTCCGGATCGACATGAGCGAGTACGGCGAGAAGCACTCCGTCTCCCGCCTGGTCGGCGCCCCGCCCGGGTACGTCGGCTACGAGGAGGGCGGCCAGCTCACCGAGGCGGTCCGCCGCCGCCCGTACAGCGTGGTGCTGCTGGACGAGGTGGAGAAGGCCCACCCCGAGGTCTTCGACGTCCTGCTCCAGGTCCTCGACGACGGCCGGCTGACGGACGGTCAGGGCCGGACGGTGGACTTCCGCAACGCCATCCTGATCCTCACCTCCAACCTGGGCTCCCAGTACCTGGTCGACCCGGCCACCCCGGAGGACCGGAAGAAGCAGCTGGTGCTGGACACCGTCCGCTCCGCCTTCAAGCCCGAGTTCCTCAACCGGCTCGACGACATCGTGGTCTTCGACCCGCTGGGCACCGCCGAGCTCAGCCGGATCGTCGACCTCCAGATCGCCGCGCTCGGCTCCCGGCTGCGCGACCGCCGGCTCACCCTGGAGGTCACCCCGGCCGCCCGCGACTGGCTGGCGATCACCGGCTACGACCCCGCCTACGGGGCCCGGCCGCTGCGCCGCCTGGTGCAGTCCGCGATCGGCGACCAGCTGGCCCGCGCCATCCTCTCCGGCCAGGTGCACGACGGCGACACCGTGGTGGTCGAGCAGGACGAGGCCGGCGACCGCCTGACGGTCCGGGCCGAAGCACCCGGGACCGGCCTGCGGAAGTGACGGCGGAAGTGGCCCCGGAGCTGGCCCCGGAGCTGATCCGGAGCTGATCCGGGGCGCCGCCGGAGCACGTTCGCCCAGGGAGTAGTGGAGTTCGCCGCCCGGGCCGGGTAGGCCCTGTGTCCGGGGCCTCGAATGAGGCAGGATGGGTCCCGGAAGGGCGGCCCCTCACTGTTCGCCACCTCCTCGTGCACTGAGAAAAGGACCCCCGATGAGCATCGACCCGTCGTCCATCCCCTCCTTCGGCGCCCCGCAGGGTGGCGGCCAGCCGACCCCGCAGGGCCCGCCGCCGGTCGTCGTGCCCGACCAGGCCCTGGTCGGCCAGCTGCTCGACCAGATGCAGCTCAAGCACGTGGTGGACGAGGAGGGCGACCTCACCGCTCCTTGGGAGGGCTTCCGGGTCTACTACATGTTCCGCGGCGAGCAGAAGGAGCTCTTCGCGGTCCGTGCCTTCTACGACCGCGCCTACCCGCTCGAGGACAAGGGCGAGATCCTCGACCTCATCGACGAGTGGAACCGCGAGACCCTCTGGCCCAAGGTCTACACGCACACCCACGAGGACGGCGTGGTCCGCCTGATCGGCGAGTCCCAGATGATCGTCGGCACCGGCGTGAACCTGGAGTACTTCGTCACCACCACCGCCAACTGGACCCAGGCCGCGGTCGGCTTCGAGCAGTGGATCGTCGAGCGCCTCGGCCTCCAGAAGGAGATCGAGGAGGGCGAGGGCGGCGACGCCGCCGCCCCCTCCGACGAGAACTGACGACACGTCCGCGAGGCCCGCTTCCCCTGGGAGGCGGGCCTTTCGCGTGCCCCCGGGGCTCCGCCCGGCCCTCCTTCCCTCACCTCGCCCACCCCCGGGGCGTCCCCTTGCCCTCTACCTCCCCCACGGCGAGGATGGCCCCGATTTCCACGAGCCGTGAGGAGCACCTGATGGGTACGAGGCCGCTGCTGAACCGCAGTCTGGCGGGCATGGGAACGACGATCTTCGCGGAGATGTCCGCCCTCGCCGTCTCCACCGGTTCGATCAACCTCGGGCAGGGCTTCCCCGACACCGACGGCCCCGCCGAGATCGCCCGGGCCGCGGCCGACGCCGTGCTCACCGGCAAGGGCAACCAGTACCCGCCCGGCCCCGGCATCCCCGAGCTGCGCCAGGCGATCGCCGAGCACCAGCAGCGCCGCTACGGCCTGTCCTACGACCCCGACCGCGAAGTGCTGGTCACGGCCGGCGCCACCGAGGCCATCGCCGCCTCGCTGCTCGCCCTGCTGGAGCCGGGGGACGAGGTGATCGCGATGGAGCCGTTCTACGACTCGTACGCCGCCTGCATCGCGATGGCGGGTGCCACCCGGGTCCCGCTCACCCTCCGCGCGCCGCACTTCCGCCCGGACCTGGACGAGCTCCGCGCCAAGGTGACCCCGCGCACCCGCCTGCTGCTGATCAACACCCCGCACAACCCGACCGGCACCGTCCTGACCCCCGAGGAGCTCCGCTCCATCGCCGAACTGGCCGTCGAGCACGACCTCCTGGTGGTCACCGACGAGGTGTACGAGCACCTGGTGTTCGGCCCTGCCGCCCACCACCCGATCGCCGCACTGCCCGGCATGCGCGAGCGCACCGTCTCGATCTCCTCGGCCGGCAAGACCTTCTCCTTCACCGGCTGGAAGGTCGGCTGGGTGACCGGCTCCCCCGAGCTGGTGGCGGCCGTGCGGACCGCCAAGCAGTACCTGACTTTCGTCAGCGCCGGCCCGTTCCAGTACGCGGTGGCCGACGCCCTCCGCCTCCCCGACACCTACTTCGACGGCTTCCGGGCCGACCTGCTCCGCAAGCGCGACCTGCTGGCGGACGGCCTGGCCGCCGCCGGCTTCGAGGTCTACCGCCCGCAGGGCACCTACTTCATCACCACCGACATCACCCCGCTCGGCGAGACCGACGGCCTGGAATTCTGCCGCAAGCTCCCCGAACGCTGCGGCGTGGTGGCGATCCCGAACGTGGTGTTCTACGACGACACCGAAGCCGGCCGGAGCCAGGTGCGGTGGGCCTTCTGCAAGAAGGACGAAGTCCTGGAGGAGGCCGTCACCCGCCTCCGCAGGCTCTGACGGCTCCTCACCGTGCGCCCCGGCGCACGGTGGTGGTGAACGGCGCGCGCTCCGGTGGTAGGGGCGCGCGCCGTTCATTGTCGTGCACCGGGTTGATCACACCAGGGTAGAGGGTGTAGCCAGAACGGTGAATGCCGGGCAAAGCTGGGTAAATCCCTGACGGACCCGGAGAATTCGTGCTTCTCTGCTGCTGAATCTCCAGCCGGAATCCTTCCTTCCACGGTCGGCCGCGCCACGGACCGCACAGCTTCGAACAACCCCGACGCCAACGCCGGGCCGGAGGCTGACGGCGGGCGCGCACGGAGCTGAAACGCGGAGCCCAGCATGCTCACCACACTGCAGACCTCCTACACGGATACCCGAGCCGGTGACCTGGCCTGGTGCCTGGGCGGCAGCCCGCTCCCCGCGCTCGCCGTGCGGGACCTGAGACTCGACCGCATCGGCAGCACGCCGCCCGGCCGGCTCGCCGGCGGCACCCTGCAACTCAGGCTGCTCGGGGCCTCCCATCAGGTGATCCTGGCGGCCGGCCCGGGCGAGTGCCTGGAGACGGTGGCCTGCCTGCCGGGCCGTCAGACCCCGCTGCCCGCCCGGGTGGCCAAGCAGGTCGGCGGGTGGGAGTACGAGTTCGCGGCCCGGATCGAGGAGCTCTCCCCGCACGTCTTCGCGGCCCGGGCGCAGGAGCTGCTCGCCCTGGTGGAGGGCCACCCGTACGCGCTGGCCGGGGTCTTCCCGGGGGATCCGAGCGCCTTCACCGCACTGGTCGCGCACGGGGACGACCAGCGGGTGCTCTGGCGGACCTGGCACGCCTACCCGCAGGAGGGCCGGCTGGTCTGCACCCGGTCCTCGTTGACGGTCTTCGCAAGCGCGTCCGACCCGGACCGCCCCGAAGGTAGCCCATGGTGATGAAACGTCAATTCACTGCACCGTCAAGTCCGTCGAATGGGTGCAGCGGCCGGCCGCCCACCTCGCCTAGCGTTTGTTCGTGATCAACCATCCACCGGGCCCGCCCCTCCGTCCGCGCCCCGCACCCGACGACCCGGCCGGCCTGGCCGTGATCGGGGCGAGCGCGGTCCGGGCCCGGGACGCCGCCCACCCGGCACCGCTGCGCGGCCGGGCCCGGGCGGCCCGGCTGCTGGTGCTGCTCGCGGCCTTCGTCTGCGCCGCCTGCGGCCTGGTGTACGAGCTGGAGCTGGTCGCCCTCGGCGGCCAGCTGCTCGGCGACGCCACCACCCAGACCTCGGTGGTGCTCTCCGTGATGGTCTTCGCGATGGGCGTCGGCTCGCTGCTCGCCAAACGGCTCACCCGCCGCCCGGCCGCCTCCTTCGCCCTGGTCGAGTGCGCGCTCGCCCTCACCGGCGGCACCTCCGTCCTGCTCCTCTACTGGGCCTGGGCCCGGCTGGACCACCACGGGGCCACCCTCGCCGGGGTGGTCACCGCCACCTTCCTGATCGGCGTGCTGATCGGCGCCGAGATCCCGCTGCTGATGACCCTGATCCAGCGCATCCGCCGGGAGGACGCCGGCCGCGCCGCCGCCGACCTGTTCGCCGCCGACTACGTCGGCGCCCTGGTCGGCGGGCTGGCCTTCCCCTTCCTGCTGCTGCCCCAGTTCGGCCAGAGCACCGGCGCCCTGCTCACCGGCGCGGTCAACGCCGTCGCCGGGGCGGCCGTGGTGCTCCGGCTGTTCCGTGACGAGGTGTCACCCCGCACCCGGGTCCTGCTCTGGACCGGCTGCGGCCTGGTCCTGCTCGCCCTCGCCGTCGCCGCCGCCTGCACCGACGCCATCGAACGCGCCGCCCGCCAGGCCCTCTACGGCGCCCAGGTCCGGCTCGCCCTGCACAGCCGGCTCCAGGAGATCGTCCTCACCGGCGACACCGGCCCGGCAACCGCCTCCGCCCGGGTGCCCCCGCAGCGCGCCCCGCTGGCGCTCTACCTCGACGGACGGCTCGCCGTCTGCGGCCCCGACGAGTACCGGGAGCACGAGGCCCTCGCCCACCCCGCCCTCGGCGGCGGCCCCGCCGGGCGGGTCCTGCTGCTCGGCGGCGGCGACGGGCTCGCGCTGCGCGAGGTGCTCCGGCACCCGACGGTCCGGGCCGTGGTGGTGGTCGAACCCGACCCCGCCCTGGCCGACCTCGCCCGCCGCGACCCGGCCCTCGCCGCCCTCGGCGAGCACTCGCTGGCCGACCCCCGGGTCCGGCTGGTGACGGGCGATCCGCTGCGGTGGCTGCGCGAGGCCGACGGGTCGTACGACGTGGTCCTCAGCGAGCTGCGCGGGCGGCCGTACGACACCCAGGAGTTCTACGGGCTGGCCGCGCGCCTGCTCGCCCCCGGCGGGCGGCTGGCCGTCCGGGCCGAGCAGCTCTGGCCGGCCGAGGCCACCCTCCGCGCGGCCGGACTGCGGACCGCCCCCTACCCCGCCGCCGACGGCCCCCGCCACTGCCCGCGCGGCCCCGGCACCCCCGCCACCTTCGTCCTCGCCGCCCGCACCCCGCCCGCCCTCACCCTCACCACCCCCACCCGCTCGCTCACCCCCGACCGCCTCCGCACCGCCGCCGCCACCCTCGCCGCAACCCGCCCCGACCCCCTCCCGGCACCCCGGACGCTGCTGGGCTGAGAGTGGTTACGCCGCTGGGGGCGCGAGGCTCTGCCGATCTGCGGCTCCGCCGCGGGGCGCGAAGCGGAAGGCGGCCCAGCGTGAGATCGGGGCAGCTGAGCCAGTTGCACGTGCTGCCGTGTCCGGGAGCCCCAACCACTTGCCGGGCACGGCCTCTGCTCGACGGCCACCCCGGGTGGGTAGGCTCGGCGGCATGGAGCATGAGGTTGTCGTCCAGCTGCCCGCCGCCACCGTCCAGGAGGCCCTGCGGGACCAGGAGCTGGTGTCCCGCTGCGTTCCCGGGCTGACCACCGACGAGGAGCCCGGCGGCGTGGCGCGGCTGCGTCTGCGGATCGGCGGCTCGACCATCACCTACCGCGGCGAGCTCTCGCTGATCGAGGGCCGCGAGGGCGTGCTGACCGTCCTGGCGGAGGGTCAGGAGGCGCGCGGCAGCGGCGAGGTGACCGCCACCGTCCGCCTCTCCGTGCAGCCCGACGCCGACGACGAGGCGTCCTGCACCCTCCGTTTCACCGGCGACCTGTCCGCGACCGGCCGCCTCACCGAGTTCGACGCCGCCACCCTGGGCTCCACCGGCCGCCGGCTGCTGGACCGCTTCGCGGCCGACCTCGCGGCCGAGCTGAGCGGGGCCGAGCCCCCGGAGGCCACCGTGGTCTACCTGGAGGACCACGCGTCCGGCTTCGGCAACGACCTGGACGACGACCTCTCCGACCTGATCGCGTTCTCCGACGACCTTCCCGCGGACCCGGCCGACCCCGTGCTCCCCGTGCTCCCCGTGCTCCCCGTGCTCCCCGAACCGTCCGAGCCGGCCGGGCAGCCGGAGCCGCGGCCCGCGCCGGAGCCCGCCTTCGAGTACCTGACCGACCCGGCCGCCGCCTCCGGCCCGGTCCGCCGCAGCATCGTCGGCCGTTCGGCCGAGGAGGTGGACCACGCCCCGCCGCGCGGCCGCTACGCTCCGGCCCTGCCGGCCCGCAGCGCGCGGGCCCGGGCGGCCAGCCGCTGGGGCGGCCCGGAGGCGGTGGCCGCGAACGACCGGAGCCCGCTGCCCTGGGTGATCGGCGGCGGCGCGGTGCTGCTCGGCGGCGCGGTGGTCCTGGTCCGTGCCCTCCGCAAGCGCTGACCCGCACGGGCGCTGAGCTCCCGGCCCGCGGTGCGCCCGTAGACTGAGTGCCCATGAGCAACGACCGCGACGCCCTGCTGGCGCAGATCAAGGACAAGGCCGTCGTGCACGGCAAGGTCACCCTCTCCTCCGGCAAGGAGGCCGACTACTACGTCGACCTCCGCCGGATCACCCTGGACGCCGAGGCCGCCCCGCTGGTCGGCACGGTCATGCTGGACGCCTCCGCGCACCTGGAGTACGACGCCGTCGGCGGCCTGACCCTGGGCGCCGACCCGGTGGCCGCCGCCATGCTGCACGCCGCCGCCGCGCGCGGCCGCAAGCTGGACGCCTTCGTGGTCCGCAAGGCGGGCAAGGCGCACGGCCTGCAGCGCCGGATCGAGGGCCCGGACGTCAAGGGCCGCCGGGTGCTGGCGGTCGAGGACACCTCCACCACCGGCGGCTCGGTGCTGACCGCCGTCGAGGCGCTCCGCGAGGCGGGCGCCGAGGTGGTCGGCGTCGCGGTGATCGTCGAGCGCGGCGCGGCCCCGGCCATCGCCGAGGCGGGCCTGGAGTACGTCACCGCCTACGACCTGGACGACCTGGGCCTCTGAGGTCTCTGAGGCCTCTGATCGGGCGGCCGAACGACGGTGGCCCGCCGCTCCACGTGTTTCACGTGAAACGGCGGGCCACTCGCATGTGACGGGGGATCAGGGGCTCAGCCCTTGCGGTGCCGCCCGTTGCCGCCGGCCTCGACCGGGGTCTGCTCGGCCGCGCCGCCGGCCTTCCGCTTCTTGCGCTCGCGCCAGATCTCGATGAAGACCGGGGAGAGCGAGACCAGGATGATCAGCAGCATCGCCGGGATCAGGTACTTGTCGATCACGGGCGCCAGCTGGTCACCGGTGAAGTAGCCGATCAGCAGCATGGACTCGGTCCACAGCAGACCGCCGATCGCGTTCCAGACGAAGAAGGTCTTGGCCGGCATCTCCAGCACGCCCGCGACCGGGTTGAGGAAGGTCCGCACGATCGGGATGAAGCGGGCCAGCACCACGGCCTTGGCCGGGCCGAACTTGTCGAAGTACTCCTCGGCCTTCACCACGAACTCGCGGCGGAAGATCTTCGAGTCGGGCTTGTCGAACATCTTGGGGCCGACCTTGACCCCGAACAGGTGGCCCAGCTGCGCCCCGGCGATGGCGCAGAGCGGAGCGCCGATCAGCAGGGCCGCGATCGACATCTGCGCCCCCTCCCCGAGCACCTTCTCGGCGGCGCTGGAGGCGGCCACTCCGGCCAGGATGAGCAGCGAGTCACCCGGGAAGAAGAACCCGACCAGCAGGCCGGTCTCGGCGAAGATGATCGCCAGGATGCCGATCACACCGACCGATGCGACGAGCGATTTGGCGTCGAGCAGATTGACGGCCATCTGGTTGTAGTCCACGGGCGCAGGATAGCGCCCCGCCCTTACGGGGAGCTGAAGGTCCCTGCCGCCACCGGGCCCTCCGGCCCCTCTCCCGACACCTTCCGTCCCAACCAGCGGGCCGCTGGGTGTTCCCGGGGGCCGAGTCTGGGAAGATGGCACAGGTGTCCGGCCCGCGGTCACACCCACCCTCAGTGCACACCGCGGCGGACTCCGCCGAACCGGGGTACCGGAGCCGCACCGCAGAGCCGCGACGGCAGCCGGCACCGCGCGTCGTACCGAAGGCGTACCGAGCGTCGGACAGGTCGTCCGTACGCCGAGCACCGACAGGAGCGAATTCGCATGCCCATCGCAACTCCCGAGGTCTACAACGAGATGCTCGACCGGGCCAAGGCGGGCAAGTTCGCCTACCCGGCCATCAACGTCACCTCGTCGCAGACCCTGCACGCCGCCCTGCGCGGCTTCGCCGAGGCCGAGAGCGACGGCATCGTCCAGATCTCGACCGGTGGCGCGGAGTTCCTCGGCGGCCAGCACAGCAAGGACATGGTCACCGGCGCGGTCGCGCTGGCCGAGTTCGCCCACATCGTGGCGGCCAAGTACGACATCACCGTCGCGCTGCACACCGACCACTGCCCCAAGGACAAGCTGGACGCCTACGTCCGCCCGCTGATCGCGGTCTCCGCCGAGCGCGTGGCCCAGGGCCGCAACCCGCTGTTCCAGTCCCACATGTGGGACGGCTCGGCCGAGACCCTGGCCGACAACCTGGCCATCGGCCAGGAGCTGCTGGCCCAGGCCGCCGCCGCGAAGATCATCCTCGAGGTCGAGATCACCCCGACCGGTGGCGAGGAGGACGGCGTCACCCACGAGATCAACGACGAGCTCTACACCACGGTGAACGACGCCGTCCGCACCGCCGAGGCGCTCGGCCTGGGCGAGAAGGGCCGCTACCTGCTGGCCGCCTCGTTCGGCAACGTGCACGGCGTCTACAAGCCGGGCAACGTCGTGCTCAAGCCGGAGCTGCTCCGCGACCTGCAGGACGAGATCGGCAAGCAGTACGGCAAGCAGGACCCGTTCGACTTCGTCTTCCACGGCGGCTCGGGCTCCACCGCCGAGGAGATCGCCACCGCGCTGGAGAACGGCGTCGTGAAGATGAACCTCGACACCGACACCCAGTACGCCTTCACCCGCCCGGTGGTGGCGCACATGTTCAGCAACTACGACGGTGTGCTGAAGGTCGACGGCGAGGTCGGCAAGAAGAACACCTACGACCCGCGCACCTGGGGCAAGCTGGCCGAGGCCGGCATGGCCGCCCGCGTGCTGGAGGCCGCGCAGCAGCTGCGCTCGGCCGGCAAGCGCATCAAGTAAGGCCCAGCCACGCGACGGAGCCCCGGCCCACCAAGGGCCGGGGCTCCTCCGCGTCCTGCGACGGCTCCTACTGCTTCAGCTCGGCGTAGGCCTCGGCGCTGCTGTCCTTGAGGAACTGCCAGCAGCGCTCGGCCTCCTCGGTCTCCTTGATCGAATCGGCGGCCCGGGCCAGCGCCGCCAGGCAGCGCAGGAAGCCCCGGTTGCCCCGGTGCTCCCACGGCACCGGGCCGTGACCCTTCCAGCCCGCCCGCCGCAGCGAGTCCAGCCCGCGGTGGTAGCCGGTCCGGGCGTAGGCGTAGGACTCGACCACCCGGCCGGCGTCGAACGCGTCGTCGGCCAGCATCGCCCAGGCCAGCGAGAAGGTCGGGAACGCGGCGGCCACCTGGGTCGGCGAGGCCGACTCCTCTCCCAGCATCCGGTAGGGCTGCTCGTCCTCGGTCAGCCTGGTCGGTTCGGGGCCCCCGAGGAGGTTCTGGTGAATACTCATGCCTGCCAGTCTGCCCGTTCGGCGGTACGGCTGTCGCCTCCCTCCCGGCATCCCCACGAGTTCTGTCCGAGGCGCTGCCGCCCGACTCCCGGTCGGCAGTCCGGGCTCGGGGAACCGCTCCCGCGCCGGGTATCGTCCTGAACGACAGTGCGACGAGTCCTGCCCGCGACCAGAGAGCATCCGTAGTGCGAGCCAACCCCAGGAGCACCCCGGCCCCCCGCGCACGGCGCGCGGGTGCCCCCGAGCCGAGCCGACGGCGGGCCGCCGCCGCGCGGCGCCGGCAGCAGGCGGCCCGCAGACGGCTGGTGCTGCTGGTGGGACTGACCGGGGCGCTGTCCGTGCTCGGGGTCACCGCGTTCAACCTCTACGGCTCCGACGGCGAGCCGGCCGCCCCCGCCACCACCCAGGCCCGGGCCGTCCCGGCGGGCGAGAGCCCCGCCCCGGCCCAGCCGCCCGCCCCCGCGCCCTCCCCGCCGCCCAGCCCCACCCCGGCCCCGGTGGTCGAGAAGGGCAAGGGCACCTTCAGCACGGTACGGGCCAACGGCCCCGTGGTCGGCAAGGGCGCCACCCTGCGCAAGTACAAGGTGGAGGTCGAGGACGGCATCGGCATCGACGCCGCCACCGCCACCGACCAGGTGCAGAAGATCCTCGCCGACAAGCGCGGCTGGACCGCCGACGGCAAGCACTCCTTCCAACTGGTCGCCTCCGGCCCGTCCGACTTCGCGGTGCGGATCGCCTCCCCCGGCACCGTGGACGCGGTCTGCGCCAAGGCCGGCCTCGACACCGGCGGCGAGGTGAACTGCAACGTCGGCGAGGCCGTGATGGTCAACACCAAGCGCTGGACGGTCGGCTCCCCGCAGTTCAGCGGCCCGATCGGGGAGTACCGCGCCCTGATCGTCAACCACGAGGTCGGCCACTTCATCGGCCACGGCCACGAGGGCTGCGGCGGCGCCGGCAAGCCCGCCCCGGCGATGATGCAGCAGATCTACGGCCTGGAGGGCTGCGTCTCCAACGCCTGGCCGTACGGGGCCGACGGCAAGTACATCTCCGGCCCGCCCCGCAAGTGACCTGACGCCGCCTCAGCCCCGTACCGCTCCGCCTCAGCCCAGCACGGGGAGGTACGCCGAGAGGTCGCTGCGCTCGCCGCTGGCGCGGACCTCGGCGGTGTCGACGGCGGTGGTCCAGCCGGTCCGGCCGGTGGCGAGGCGGATCCAGGTGAGCGGGTCGGTCTCGACCACGTTGGGCGGGGTGCCGCGGGTGTGGCGGGGGCCCTCGACGGCCTGGACGACGGCGTACGGGGGGATCCGCAGCTCGACCGTGCCGCCGGGGACCCGGTGGGCGAAGGCGTCGGCCAGCAGGCGGGTGACGGCGGCCAGGGCCTGGCGGTCGTGCGGGAAGGCGGGCAGCTCCAGGGCGGCGGCCAGGTCGTCGGCGTGCACCACGGTCTCGACCAGCCGGGTGACCAGGAAGTCGGCCAGCAGGATCGGACCGAAGCGGATCACGAAGCGCCGGGCCGGGTCGGCCGCCTCGGGCCGTTCCAGGGTGGCGAGCAGCAGGTCGCAGGCGGCGTCGAACTCCTTGGCCACCTCGGCCGGGGAGCCGGCGAAGGCGCCCTCGGCGTGCTCGATCACGGCGGCCGAGATGGCCTCGGCGGCGGTCCTGGTCAGGCCCGGCCACTCGATCAGCGGGATCGCCGCCCCGGCGGGCACCGGCTCGTCCAGGTGGCGGGGCAGCCAGTCCAGGCAGAAGCCCAGATGGGCCACGAGCTGACGGACGTTCCACTCCCCCAGCCTGGTCGGCCGGGCCAGCAGCTGCTCGGCGTCCTGACGGGCACACAGCTCGCGGACGGCGGCCCGCAGCGCCTCGGTCTGCCCGGCCAGTGCGGCGCGCACCTTGACGGGGTCGTAACTACGGGCCTTCTTCGCGGAGTTCGCCATTCCGGGAGCCTACAGCGAAGGGGCGGCCCGACCGGGCCGCCCCTTCACCAGCTGAGACGCCGTCAGGCGAGCAGCGCCTCGATCACGCCGGTGTGCGCGTCCTTGAGCTCGCTCAGCGAGACCGAGAACTGGCCCTGGACGTCGAGCGAGTCGCCGTCCACCACGCCGATCCGGGTGGCGGGCAGGCCACGGGCGCCGCACATGTCGTTGAAGCGGAGCTCCTCGCTGCGCGGCACGGCCACGACGGCGCGGCCGGCCGACTCGGAGAACAGGAACACGAACGGGTCCATGCCCTCGGGGACCACGACGCGTGCGCCGTTGCCGCCCTTGAGGCAGCTCTCCACCAGGGCCTGGCCGAGGCCGCCGTCGGAGAGGTCGTGGGCCGCGTCGACCATGCCGTCCCGGGAGGCGGCGATCAGGATGTCGCCGAGCAGGCGCTCGCGCTCCAGGTCCAGCTTGGGCGGCAGGCCGCCGAGGTGGCCGTGCACGACCTCGGTCCACGCCGAGCCGCCGAGCTCGTCCTCGGTGTCGCCGAGCAGGTAGAGCAGCTGGCCCTGCTCGCCGAAGCCGAGCGGCGTGCGGCGGGTGACGTCGTCGATGACGCCGAGCACCGCGACCACGGGGGTCGGGTGGATGGCGACCTCGCCGGTCTGGTTGTACAGCGAGACGTTGCCGCCGGTGACCGGGGTGCCGAGCACCAGGCAGGCGTCGGCCAGGCCGCGGGTCGCCTCGGCGAACTGCCACATCACGTCCGGGTCCTCGGGGGAGCCGAAGTTGAGGCAGTCGGAGACGGCGAGCGGCTTGGCACCGCCGGCCGCGACGTTGCGGTACGCCTCGGCCAGGGCCAACTGGGCGCCGGTGTACGGGTCCAGCTTGGCGAACCGGCCGTTGCCGTCGGTGGCCACCGAGACGCCGAGGTTGGTCTCGTCGTCGATCCGGATCATGCCGGAGTCCTCACCGTGCGAGAGCACGGTGTTGCCGAGCACGTAGCGGTCGTACTGGTCGGTGATCCAGGACTTGGAGGCCTGGTTCGGCGAGCTCGCGACGGCCAGCAGGGCCGCCTTGAGCTCCTCGCCGTTGGCCGGACGGGCCAGCCGCTCGGCGGTCGGCGCGTCGGCCTGCAGCGCGTCCTGCCAACTCGGCCGCGCGAACGGCCGGTTGTAGGTCGGGCCGTCGTGCGCGACGGAGCGCGGCGGCACGTCGACGACCTGCTCGCCGTGCCAGAAGATCTCCAGGCGCTCGCCCTCGGTCACCTCACCGATGACGGTGGCGATGACGTCCCACTTCTCGCAGATCTCCAGGAAGCGGTCGACCTTGTCGGGCTCGACGATGGCGCACATGCGCTCCTGCGACTCGCTCATGAGGATCTCCTCCGGCGAGAGCGTGTTGTCGCGCAGCGGCACGGTGTCCAGCTCGATCCGCATGCCGCCGGAGCCGGCCGAGGCCAACTCCGAGGTGGCGCAGGAGAGTCCGGCGCCGCCGAGGTCCTGGATGCCGAGCACCAGCTTCTCGGAGAAGATCTCCAGGGTGCACTCGATGAGGAGCTTCTCCTGGAACGGGTCACCGACCTGGACGGCGGGCCGCTTGGTGGGCTTGCTGTCGTCGAAGGTCTCCGAGGCGAGCACCGAGACGCCGCCGATGCCGTCGCCACCGGTGCGGGCTCCGTACAGGATGACCTTGTTACCGGTGCCGCTGGCCTGCGCGAGGTGGATGTCCTCGTGCTTCATGACGCCCACGCAGAGCGCGTTGACGAGCGGGTTGCCCTGGTAGCAGGAGTCGAAGACGACCTCGCCGCCGATGTTCGGCAGGCCCAGGCAGTTGCCGTAGCCGCCGATGCCCGCGACGATCCCGGGCAGCACGCGCCGGGTGTCCGGGTGGTCGGCCGCACCGAAGCGCAGCGGGTCCATCACGGCGACCGGGCGGGCGCCCATCGCCAGGATGTCGCGGACGATGCCGCCGATGCCGGTGGCCGCGCCCTGGTAGGGCTCGATGTACGAGGGGTGGTTGTGCGACTCGACCTTGAAGGTCACCGCGTAGCCCTGGCCCACGTCGACCACACCGGCGTTCTCGCCGATGCCGACCAGCATCGCGTCGCTGTCCGGCTTCTTGTCGCCGAACTGCTTGAGGTGCACCTTGGAGCTCTTGTAGGAGCAGTGCTCGGACCACATGACCGAGTACATCGCCAGCTCGGCGCCGGTGGGACGGCGGCCGAGGATCTCGCGGATCTTGGCGTACTCGTCTTCCTTGAGCCCGAGTTCGGCCCAGGGCTGCGCGGAGTCCGGGGTCTGCTCGGCGTTCTTGACGGTGTCGAGAGACATCAGGCGTTCACCAGCTGCTTCAGTACGGAGGTGAAGAAGCCGAGGCCCTCGGTGGTCGGGCCCGTGAGCGGCTCCACGGCGTGCTCGGGGTGCGGCATCAGACCGACGACATTGCCTGCCGCGTTGGTGATGCCGGCGATGTCGCGGTACGAACCGTTCGGGTTCAGGTCCAAGTACCGTGCCACGATGCGGCCTTCGCCCTCCAGCTGGTCCAGTACGCGCTCCTCGGCGACGAACCGGCCCTCACCGTTCTTGAGCGGCACGACGATTTCCTGGCCCACGGAGTAATCCTTGGTCCAGGCCGTCTCGGCGTTCTCGATCCGGAGCTTCTGGTCGCGGCAGATGAAGTGCAGCGAGTCGTTCCGGGTGAGCGCGCCGGGCAGCAGGTGCGATTCGCAGAGCACCTGGAAGCCGTTGCAGATACCGAGGACCGGCATTCCCAGCTTGGCCTGCTCGATGATGGTGTCCATCACCGGGGAGAAGCGGGAGATGGCCCCGCAGCGCAGATAGTCACCGTAGGAGAATCCGCCGGGCAGGACGACGGCGTCGACCTGGTGGAGATCCTTGTCACGGTGCCAGAGGGCGACCGGCTCGGCGCCGGCCAAGCGGACCGCGCGCTGCGCGTCGCGGTCGTCGAGCGAGCCGGGGAAAGTGACGACGCCAACGCGGGTGGTCACAGCGAGCCCCCGACGGAGGAGGGGCGGTCAGAAAGCGACGTCTCCTCCTCGATCCGGACGGTGAAGTCCTCGATCACGGTGTTCGCGAGGAAGGTCTCGGCGGCTTCGCGGATCCTGGCGAGCGCGGCCTCGTCGACCGGACCCTCCACCTCCAGTTCGAAACGCTTGCCCTGGCGGACATCGGCGATCCCGGCGAATCCGAGGCGGGGCAGTGCGCGCTGCACCGCCTGGCCCTGGGGGTCGAGGATCTCGGGCTTGAGCATGACGTCGACTACGACGCGAGCCACTGGCACTCCCGTTGGTGTGGTGCGTGAGGCGGGGGGACCTCCAGACTACCGGGGCATTCGGGCGCCTTTGCGGGCCGGTCGGGGCGACGCGCGTAGACTTACGCCCCTTACGCCACAAGGGTTCCACGGCACTCAGCCGCCACCACCCTGTCCCTTTTCAGCCGTTATCGCGTCCCCTTGCGGACCGCCCGAATACCGGCACTACGGGACAGAACGGCCAGCGCGATCCCCCGCTATCCCGGTCCGACGAAGTCTCGTGAATATCCGGAAAAAGAATGCGCATCCCTTCGATTTCTCTCCCCTTTGGGTGCAGAATAGGGCCCACCGGTGACGGCGGGCGCTGCACATCAGCGCGGGTTCCTGCCTGCCCGGACGCGCTCGCGAATTGCCCGAGAGGATTGACACCCATGGCTCAGCGTGTAGTCGTCACGCTCTCCGACGACCTTGACGGCGGTGCCGCCGCGGAGACCGTCCACTTCGGTGTCGACGGGAAGTCGTACGAGATCGACCTGTCGCAGGACAACGCGGAGAAGCTCCGCGAGGCGCTCGCCCCGTTCGTCGCGGCCGGCCGTCGCCAGAGCCGCGCCGGAAAGTCCTTCCGCCGCACCGCTCTCACCCCGGACCCGGCCGCCGTCCGCGCCTGGGCGCAGTCCCGCGGAATGGAGCTTCCGGCCCGCGGCCGCATCCCCAAGCACGTCTACGAGCAGTTCGCCGAGGCCAACTGACCTGGCCCGCAGGCCTTGTTGTCCCACCCGGACCGCCACCGCGGAAAGGGTGGGGCGACCACTCCTTGCGATGGGGTAGAGTTCTTCCTGTCGCCGCAACCGGAGTGATCCGGAGGGGCAACTGGTGGTCCTGACGGACACCATGCGGACGTAGCTCAGTTGGTAGAGCATCACCTTGCCAAGGTGAGGGTCGCGAGTTCGAATCTCGTCGTCCGCTCGTAGTAAGCAGCAGTACCGTAGTACAACCGAAGATCGTGCGGACGTAGCTCAGTTGGTAGAGCATCACCTTGCCAAGGTGAGGGTCGCGAGTTCGAATCTCGTCGTCCGCTCAGTGTGAAGGGGCCCCTCGGAAGAGGGGCCCCTTCGTCGTTCCCGCGCCAACTTCCCCCCGGGCGATGACATTTGTCATCGCCGACCCGTGCGAACGCGGCACCGACCGGTGATGCCGCGCACTGCCCGCGGGCCCCGGCCGACTGGAGGCTCGAGGGCATGGACAACAGCCACCGCGAGCCGCCCGCCATCGAGGCCACCGGCCTGCACCGCCACTACGGACCCGCCGGGGCCGCCGGCTTCGACGCCGTCCGGGGCCTGGACCTGACCGTCCGCCGGGGCGAGGTGTTCGCGCTGCTCGGGACCAACGGCGCGGGCAAGACCTCCACCATGGAGCTGCTCGAAGGACTGGCCGCCCCGACGGAGGGTCAGGTCCGGGTGCTGGGCCACGACCCGTACCGGGAACGGGCGGTGGTGCGGCCGCGGATCGGCATCATGCTCCAGGAGGGCGGCTTCCCGTCCGAGCTCACGGTGGCCGAGACCGGCCGGGCCTGGGCCGGGATGACCAGCGGGGCCCGGCCGGTGGACGAGGTGCTGGAGCTGGTCGGGCTGGTCCACCGGCGCACCGTGCGGGTCAAGCAGCTCTCCGGCGGCGAGCGCCGTCGGCTCGACCTCGCGCTGGCCCTGCTCGGCCGCCCCGAGGTGCTCTTCCTGGACGAGCCCAGCACCGGCCTGGACCCGGAGGCCCGGGCCGGCGTCTGGCGGCTGGTCCGCGAACTGCGGGCGCTGGGCACCACGGTGCTGCTCACCACGCACTACCTGGAGGAGGCCGAGGAGTTGGCCGACCGGCTGGCCGTCATGCACGCCGGACGGATCGTCACCCGGGGCACCGTGGCCGAGGTGATCGCCGGACGGCCGTCCCGGATCTCCTTCGAACTGCCGGAGCGCGAGGGCCGGTTCGAGGGGCTGACGCTGCCTCAGCTGGCCGCCGCCGAGCTGCGGACCGAGGGCCGCCGGATCACCGTGCAGACCCCGGACCTCCAGGCCACCCTGACCGAACTGCTCGGCTGGGCCGCCCGGCACGAGGTCCCGCTGGCCGGGCTGGACGCCCGCAGCGCCTCGCTGGAGGAGGCCTTCCTGGCCATCGCCTCCGGCGCCACCGCCGCCGACTCCCCCGCCCCGGCCGCCGGGACCGCCCGGACCACCGAGACCGTCACCACCGGAGCCACCCGATGAGCGCCGTCACCGCCGCCACCGCGCGCACCACCGCCGCCACCCGGATGCTGGCCCTCGGCCGGGCCGAGACCACCCTGCTGCTGCGCAACCGCACCGCGCTGTTCACCGCGCTGGCGCTGCCGCCGCTGATGACCCTCGCGCTCAGCGAGCCGATGAAGGAGCAGGGCGACCACTTCCCCGGCGTCCCCGCCGCGGCCCTGGTGGTCACCGGGCTGCTCGGGATCGTCCCGCTGTTCGTCGTCTACTACAACCTGACCTCGGCCTACGTGGCCCGGCGCGGCGAGCTGGTGCTCAAGCGGATGCGCACCGGTGAGGCCCGGGACGCGGAGATCCTCGGCGGCACCGCGCTGCCCTCGGTGCTGCTCGCGCTGACGCTCAGTCTGGTGCTGTGCGCGGCCGGTGCGGTGATGCTGGACCTGTCCGCGCCAGCCGATCCGGTGCGGGTGGTGCTCGGGGTGCTGCTCGGCCTGGTGCTGCTGGTGCCGCTGGCGGCGCTGTCGAGCGTGATCACCAAGACCGTGGAGAGCGCCGGGCTGACCACCCTGCCGCTGCTGCTGCTCAGCCAGTTCGGCTCCGGCATGATCATCCCACTGGACTCGATGCCCGGCCCGATGGCCACCGTCTGCCGGCTGCTGCCCACCACCCCGGCCTTCCAGCTGGTCCGGGACGGCTGGACCGGCACCACCGGCTGGGGCGAGGCCCTGCCCCAGCTCGCCCTCGCGCTGGCCTGGACAGCGGCCACCGGCTGGGCCGCGCTGCGCTGGTTCCGCTGGGAGCCCCGGCGCTGACGCCTGATAGGAATTCCGTACCGAACGCACCGGAGGAGGGACCGTGGAGCTGCGCCGACCGCTGCGCCGCTGGCGCGCGCTGGGGAAGCCGCAGCGCACCGAGCTGTACGTCCGCTGGTCCTGCTACTTCGCGCTCTCGGCCCAGCCGTTCGCGGTGCTCGGCGCACTGGGCAGCGGGGCCGAGGGGATGCCGGTGCTGACGCTCCGTCTGCTGCTGGTGGCGATGCTCGCCGGGACGGTCCTCTCCGTCCTACTGTTCCGCACCGGGCTGGCCCACTACCTGGGCCGCCGGGGCCTGCCGACCGGCCTGCTGACCGTCGCCACCGCGCTGACCGCGGTCATGGTCTGGCTGCTCGCCCTCACCGCCGGTCCGGCGCCGGACGCGGCGGCCGGGCTCGGCCCGGTGCTGGTGATGTTCTGGTACGCGCCGGTGTCGGTGACCCTGCCCGTCCGCCGGGGCGCCGCGCTCTGCGGGGCGATGCTGCTGAGCGTGCTGGCCGCGCTGCTGGCCTCCGGGGCGCCGCTCGGCACCGGGCTCGGCGTCTGCACGGTGGTGCTGCTCGGCTGCGTGTTCTTCGGCATGACCTGCCGCTCCTCGGCCTGGCTGGCCGGGGTGGTCTGGGAGTTGGACGCGGCCCGGGAGACCCAGGCCCGGCTGGCGGTGGCCGAGGAGCGGCTGCGGTTCTCCCGGGACCTGCACGACGTGCTCGGCCGCAACCTCACCACCATCGCGCTGAAGAGCGAGCTGGCCTCCCGACTCGCCCGCCGGGGGCGGCCGGAGGCGGCCGACCAGATGACCGAGGTGCAGCGGATCGCCCAGGAGTCCCAGCGCGAGGTGCGCGAGGTGGTCCGGGCCTACCGGAGCGCCGACCTGCACGCCGAGCTGACCGGGGCCCGCTCGGTGCTCCGGGCCGCCGACGTGGACTGCGAGGTGGACCTGGCCGGGGCGGACCAACTCCCGGTCACCGCCCAGTCGGTGCTCGGCTGGGTGGTCCGCGAGGGGACCACCAACGTGCTCCGGCACAGCGAGGCCACCCGCTGCCGGATCCGGCTGCGGGCCGGCGGCGGCCAGGCCCTGCTGGAGATGACCAACGACGGGGTGCCCGAGCACCCCGCCACCGCCCCCGGCACCGGCCTCACCGGGCTGCGCGAGCGGCTCGCCGTGTACGGCGGGCAGCTGGCCACCCCGCCGGCCGAACCGGGCTGGTTCCGCCTCACCGTGGACCTGCCGCTGACCGCACCCGCCCTCTCGCTGGAGACCACCGGATGACCGCGCCCGTACGACTCCTGCCCGTACGACTCCTGCTGGCCGACGACGAGCACCTGATCCGCGGCGCGCTGGCCGCCCTGCTGGCGCTGGAGGAGGACCTCACCGTGGTGGCCGAGGCCGCCTCCGGCCCGGAGGCGCTGGCGATGGCCAAGGCGCACCGGCCGGACGTCGCGGTGCTGGACCTGCAGATGCCCGGGATGGACGGGATCGAGGTGGCCACCGAGCTGCGCCGGGTGCTGCCGGAGTGCCGGACGATGATCGTCACCGGCCACGGCCGGCCCGGCTACCTGAAGCGGGCCCTGGAGGTCGGGGTGCGCGGCTTCCTGCCGAAGACCGTCTCGGCGGCCGACCTGGCCGGGATCATCCGCACCGTGGTGGCGGGCGGCCGCTACGTGGACCCGGAGCTGGCGGCGGACGCCATCGCGGCCGGGGAGAGCCCGCTCACCCCGCGCGAGACGGACGTGCTGGAGCTGGCCGCGCACGGCACCTCGGTCGCCGAGATCGCCGAGCGGGCCTCCCTGTCGGCCGGCACGGTGCGCAACTACCTCTCCTCGGCGGCCGGGAAGCTGGGCGCCGAGAACCGGCACGCGGCGGTCCGGATCGCCCGCGAGCACGGCTGGATCTGAGGAGCCGTCAGGAACGGCCGGGGCCCTCGGTGGGGCCCCGGCCGTCGTCGCGTCACTGCCAGGTGTTGCCGGTCAGGCGCTCGTACGCCTCGACGTACTTGGCCCGGGTGGTGGCCACGATCTCGGCGGGCAGCGCCGGCGGCGGCTGCTCGCTCTTCCGGTCCCAGCCGGAGGCCGGGGAGTCCAGCCAGTCCCGGATGAACTGCTTGTCGAAGGAGGGCTGGGCGCGGCCCGGCTGCCAGAGGTCGGCCGGCCAGTAGCGGGAGGAGTCCGGGGTGAGCACCTCGTCGCCGATCACCAGCTCGCCGTCCAGCAGGCCGAACTCGAACTTGGTGTCGGCCAGGATCAGACCGCGCTCGCGGGCGATGTCCCGGGCCCGGGAGTAGACGGCCAGGGTGGTCTGACGGAGCGTCGCCGCCAGGTCCGCGCCGATCCGGCGGGCGGTCTCCTCGTAGGAGACGTTCTCGTCGTGCTCGCCGACCTCGGCCTTGAGGGCGGGCGTGTAGATCGGGGCGGGCAGCTCGGAGCCGTCCTCCAGGCCCGCCGGCAGGGCGATGCCGCAGACCGTGCGGTCCTGGCGGTACTCGACCAGGCCGGAGCCGGTCAGGTAGCCGCGGGCCACGCACTCCACCGGGGCCATCTCCAGCGCCTTGCAGATCAGCGTGCGGCCCTTCCAGTCGGCGGGGGCGCCGGCCGGGAGCTCGGTGGAGATCACGTGGTTGGGCACGATGTCGGCGATCCGCTCGAACCACCAGAGCGAGAGCTGGGTGAGGACCCGGCCCTTGTCCGGGATCTCGTTGGGCAGCACCCAGTCGAAGGCGGAGGTCCGGTCGCTGGCCACCATCACCAGGTCGCCGTTGGCGGCCCGGTAGAGGTCGCGCACCTTGCCGGTGTGCAGGTGTTCCAGACCAGGTACCTGGACCGGCTCGGGCTTGGTGACAAATCCGCTCAAGGTCGTCTCAGTCCTCGGGTGGAAGGGGTGCGGGGGCTCCGAGTCTTTCACGTACGCCGGTGCCCCCGGGCTCCGGCTACTGCGGACCGGCCTTGCAGAGCCGGTCCAGCAGGTTGGCGGTGGCCCGCTGGATCCGCTCGTCGGTGTGGCCCGGGCGGTCCAGCGCGGGCGACCAGGCGAAGGTGCCGGAGGCGAAGACGTAGGCGCCGCTGGGCGCCCGGTAGAGCGAGCTCTCCTGGTACCGGACCTTGCCCTCGGCGTCCCGGTACGGCGAGTGCGCCAGCAGCACCCGCTCGGTGTGCTCGGGCAGCGCCACCCTCGGGAAGTAACGGTCCGCCTCACCCGCCACCAGGCCCGGCAGTTCCTCCCCCTCGCGCAGGCCGGTGCCCTCCCAGAGCCAGTGGCCGGTGTGCCGGGCCACCAGCGGGACGGGCGTCGGCACCCGGCCCGCGTACTGGACGCCGAGCAGCCGCTGCTCCGGCTCGCCGGCGTCCCGCCAGAGCGCGCTGCGGGCGCCCGGCACCCCGGCGGCCGGGTGGTCGGCCGGGACGCGCTGGCGCTTGCGGCAGTTGAGCAGCCGGTGCGGTTCGCCGGACGGGCCCGGCGTCAGCTCGACCCGCCAGTACAGCGAGTTCGCGGAGAGGAAGACCAGCGAGGTGCCGCCGTCCCTGGCCCCCTCGACGGCGCGGCGCATCGGCTCGGACCAGTACTCGTCGTGGCCGGGGAAGACCATCGCCTTGTACCTGGCCGGGTCGACGTGCCCGGCGTGCAGGTCGGTGGCGGTGGCGTAGGCCAGGTCGTAGCCGTAGCGCTCGGCCCAGCGGATGAAGTCGTAGGCGTGGCCGACGTGCAGCGGCAGCCCGGCGCCGGCGTGCGGGCGGTCGAAGGAGACCGTGACGGCGGCGTCCGCCTCGCCGAGCAGGCCGCCGGTCTCGTCCCAGGCGTGGTAGAGGCTGGCGCCGTGCAGGCCGTCCTCGGGGAAAAGGTTGTAGGCCTGCCAGGTGACGTCCGGGAGCACCAGCAGCAGGTCGGCCGCCTGCTCGAAGTCCCGTACGGTGAACGGGATGTGACTGCGGTGCAGGTTGTCGGCGGTGGTCAGCACCGCGACGTAGGCGCCCGGTCTCCAGTGCAGCGGGACCTGCAGCCGCCAGGACTGCCACCAGTGGTGGCAGGAGACGGTGCGGCCGACCACCAGCGGGGCTGGCTGGGCCAGGCCGGAGATCAGCGGACTGGCCGTCATGTGGTGGGCGCCGTCACCTCCGTAGTGGCCGATCCGGTAGACGTCCACGGTGAAGCCGCGGGGCGGGTTCACCGTGACCCGCAGGTCCACCGAGCCTCCGGGGCGGACCACCCCGGCCGAGGCGAAGCCCTTGATCTGCTGCACCACGTCGTCGGCGTTGGCCGGGGTGCCGACCGGGGGCTTGGGGCGCGGGGCGGCCTGCGGCCGCTGGCCCGGGGCGTCCAGGCTGACGTACCAGGGCACCGCACCCTCGATGCCGGCCACGTAGTGGTCCGGACTGCGCAGCCAGGGCAGCGGGCCCTGGCCGAACGGGTCCGAGACCCCGTGCTTGAGCGTCCCCGACTCCCAGCGGCGGTTGAGTTCCGTCCCCACGCGCGCCCCTCCCCCTCGCACCGGCCCGGCTCGGCCCCCGGTGGCATGTGCCACGTGGATGTGCGTGCGGACCAGCACACCACAGTGCTGGCGCTGCGTCACCCCACCGTAGCAACAAGTGTTGTTGAAAATTGGTTCGTGCCGAACCGATTGCCTGACCGGGGCATGACGGCTCGTCAGAGCCTCACCGAGCCCGCCGTCCTGAGCCCGGCCGACTCCAGCCAGGCCCGCAGCGGGGCGTCCTCGCCCTGCTCCACCGCCTCGACCACCAGGGCAGCCAACTCGGGCCTGCGGGCGCCCGCCAGCAGCAGCACCGGGCCGTCCAGCCAGTCCAGACCGGGGCGGCCGGACCCGGCCTCCAGCGCCGTCAGGCAGACCAGCGCGGTGACGTGGTCGGCCAGCAGGTCCCGGCCGGTGCGCACGACCTGCAGCGGGGGCGCGACCTGCCCGTTGCGCGCCACGTGCGCGGCGAGTGCTGCCGCGAGGGGCTCGCCGCCGCCCTCCGCGAGCCGGGTCAGCACCAGGTGCAGCGCCGGGCCGGGCTCCTCGGGCGCCCGCTCGCCGAGCACCGCGCGCAGCGCGGCGGCCTGGCCGCGCCAGCCCTCCTCGACCACCTCGGCCGGGTAGTCGGCCCAGGCCAGCTCGCGCCAGCCCGTCCCGACCGTGCCCACCGGCTCGCCGAACAGCACCTCGGCGGCCAGCAGCGAGACCGCCGCGTCCACCCGGCCCGGCTCCTCCAGCAGGTCGCAGGCGGGCCGGTCGCCCAGCCGGGAGCCGTAGCCGTCGGCCAGCCGGTCCCGGCGGGACAGCTCGGTGAGCGCGGAGACCACGCCCGCGTTCAGGTGGGCCGGGTGGCGGCCGAGCCGCCAGGCCGGGAGGGCGACCCGGGTGAGCAGCCTGTCCCAGCCCGCGTAGGCCAGGCCGACCTGCTCCTGGGCGGCGATCCGCAGCCCGTAGTCCACCGACTTGGCCTGCTCGGAGGCGGCGGCAGCGACCGCCCGCTCCAGCTCGGCCGCATGCTCCCGGCAGGCCGAGAGCAGCAGCCGGGTGAGCCGGTCCAGCAGCGCCCCCGGCAGCGCCCGGGGGCCGCCCCGCTCGCCGAGCGAGGCGTCCAGACCGCGCAGGAAGCGCCGGGCGGCGGCGATCTCCGGATCGGCCGAGGCCGCCGTCCCCGCCACCACCGGGGCCAGCAGCGCGCGCAGCTCCCCGGCCCGCATCCACCAGAGGAACGGGGAGCCGATCACCAGCACCGGGGCGGCCGCCCGCCCGTCCCGGCCGGCCCGCAGCTCGTCGCCGGCCGGGACGGACGGGCCGTCAACCCCCTTGCGGCGGCGGCCGGAGGGCTCCTCCAGCCAGCTGTCGCAGTCCGGGGTGAGCGCGATCGCGGAGGGTGCCGGGACCTCGAGGCGCTCGGCCAGGTCGCGGATCTGGCGGTACAGCTCCGGGGCCTCCCCCTCGGCCAGCGGCACCGCGGGGGTGCGCGGCGGCACCGCCCTGGCGTAGGCCCGGGCGGCCAGGCCGGCCGCCAGCAGCACCAGCGCGGCGACCGCGCAGACCACCCAGCGGACGGCGTCCCAGACCCCCGCGTCGGCCGAGCCGGGCGCGCCGATCCGGCCGGTGAACCGGCCGGCCAGCAGCACCACGGCGACGGCGACGGGCAGCGCGGCGGCGCCCAGCGCCAGCCCGCGGACCCTCAGCACGGCCTGGGCACGTGCGCGGGCTGCGTCGACAGCGGCCATGTGGCGCGGCACCCCCTTCGGGGCCCGGGCGGACCGCACCGCCCTCGGGGAGGGAAGCGGCGATCCGGACACCGGGCCGACTCGAAATGATCAGTATCCGACCGGGAGGCGACGGAGGCCGCCCCCGGTTGTGCATCGTGCGTGGCGCTTCTGACAGTTTTGACGCCCGTCCACGGGTGGGTGTTCCGGATCGCTACCGTTTCCACCCGTCCTGGTGACAACCACCACCCAGGACGCCACCGCCAGCTTCCCCCCGGCCGGGCCCGGACACCCGGCGGAGACCGCAGCGGCCGAGGGCCGCCCACGCGATCCAGCGCACCCTACGACCCGGGACACGGCCACGTCAGCCGGATGGTCACGGGATCACCCGAAGGGCTGGAATCCTGCCGCCGAGCGGTGCGGCGGCTCGACCTCCGGTCGAACGCGGGAACGGACCGCCGAACGACGGAGGGCGCTGCGTCCGGCGGGTGATCCGCCGGGCGCAGCGCCCTCCTCCTTCGGCCGGCCGGGGCTACTGCCCGGCGGCCTTCAACGCGATGCCGTCAGTGCGATGCCTTCAACGCGATGTCGGTGCGGTGCTGCCCGCCCTTGAGCGAGATCCGCGCGACGCCCCGGTAGGCCAGCTCGCGGGCCGCGGCCAGGTCGGCCCCGGTCGCGGTGACCGAGAGCACCCGGCCACCGGCGCTCAGCACGGACCCGTCCGGGCCCGCCGCGGTGCCGGCGTGCAGCACGAACGCGCCCTCGGCCTCGGCCTCGGCCAGCCCCTCGATCGGGTCGCCGGTGCGCGGCGCGGCCGGGTAGCCCTCGGAGGCCACCACCACGGTGACCGCGGCGCCCTCGTCCCAGCGCAGCGGCTCCAGCCCGCCCAGCGTGCCGTCGGCCGCGGCCAGCAGCACGCCCGCCAGCGGGGTGCGCAGCCGGGCCAGCACGACCTGGGTCTCCGGGTCGCCGAAGCGGGCGTTGAACTCGATCACCCGGGTGCCGCGCGAGGTCAGCGCCAGACCCGCGTAGAGCAGGCCGGAGAACGGGGTGCCCCGCCGGCGCAGCTCGTCCACGGTCGGCTGCAGCACCGTCTCCAGCACCTCGTCGACCAGGCCCTCGGGGGCCCAGGGCAGCGGGGAGTACGCGCCCATGCCACCGGTGTTCGGGCCCTGGTCGTCGTCCAGCGCGCGCTTGAAGTCCTGCGCCGGGACCAGCGGCAGCACGGTGGTGCCGTCGGTGATGGCGAACAGCGAGACCTCGGGACCGTCCAGGTACTCCTCGATCACCACCTGCTCGCAGGAGGCCGCGTGGGCCAGCGCCTCGGCCAGGTCGGAGGTGACCACCACGCCCTTGCCGGCCGCCAGGCCGTCGTCCTTCACCACGTACGGGGCACCGAATGCGTCCAGCGCCTCGGCGGCCTCCTCCGGGGTGCGGCAGACGTAGGAGCGCGCGGTGGGCACGTTGGCCCCGGCCATCACGTCCTTGGCGAAGGCCTTGGAGCCCTCCAGCTGGGCGGCCTCCCCGGACGGGCCGAAGACCGGGATGCCGGCCGCCCGGACGGCGTCCGAGACACCGGCCACCAGCGGGGCCTCCGGGCCGACCACGACCAGTTCGGCGCCGAGCTCGCGGGCCAGCGCGGTCACGGCCGCACCGTCCAGCTGGTCGACGGGGTGGACCGTCGCCACCTGCGCGATCCCGGCGTTGCCCGGGGCACAGTGCAGCGCGGTCACGGCAGGATCTTGGGACAGTGAGCGGCACAGGGCGTGTTCGCGGGCGCCGCCGCCGATGACGAGGACCTTCACGCCTGGAAGCGTAGTCGGTGGCCGTCCCGGCCCGGGGTGCGGGCCCCGTGGCAAGCTCCAGGCGGGGGCCGGTACAGGGCCCCGGAGACTGGAGGAAGCTCCAGCGGGTGCCTGCCCCGGGAAGCGGCAGGGTGGCCGGAGTCAGGGCCGTAGGACCGGACGGGCTCGCTCGGACGGGTGAAATCCGATCGGCCGCCGCAACTCTCCCACCTCGGGTCGATGGGGTGAATTCCGATAACGATCGCGGCCGAAGCGGCCACACGGTCAGCCATTCGGCGGTAAGAAGGTCTGTCGTACGGCCCCCGGCCACGGCCGGGGCACGGCACCATGGGGCAACCCGCACCCGCCCCTGGCGCCGCCGTCCGACACGGTGTCAGATCCGGCCGCCATCCCCCGATTCCGGCCGCCCGACACCCGACGCACCGTCAGGCCCGGCACCCCGCCAGGGCCTTCGCAGTCCGCCCGCCACAGGGAGCCCCACAGGTGAGCCAGCCGGAAATGCAGCCCGAGGAGAGCCCCTGGGGCAAGGACGTCGGTGAGGAGGACCAGCCCGTGGCCACCTCCGTCCCGGCCCCGACCCGCCGCCGCACCGACCTGAGTGCCCGCCAGTTCCCGCTCGGGGACTGGGGCGAGCCGGCCGAGCGGCTGGAGGAGCTCTACCGCTGGTCCGAGGAGCGTGCGGTCGAGGCCATCGACTGGTACCGCCGGGACCGGGTCTGGAAGCGGCGCTGGGCCCGCCTGCTGCGGTTCGGCGCCGCCGGCTTCGCGGTGGCCGGGGTGACGGCACCGCTGCTCTCGCTGACCGGCGCCTTCTCCTTCCACGCCTCCTGGGGCTACGTCGGGCTGACGCTCTCCGCCGCCTGCTTCGGCCTGGACCGGGTCTTCGGGCTCACCTCCGGCTGGATGCGGGACGTCTCCACCGCCCAGGCCCTGCAGCGCCGGCTGGAGACCTTCCAGTTCGACTGGGCCTCGGAGTGCGTGCGGGAGGTGCTCGGACCGACCGAGGGCACGGCCGGGGAGGCGGCGGAGCGGTGCCTCGGGGTGCTGCGGCGCTTCTGCGAGGACGTCTCCGACGTGGTCCGGAGCGAGACCTCGGAGTGGATGCTCGAGTTCCGGGCCGGCATGACCCAGCTGCCCACCCAGTCGCCCGGACCCTGGGGTGGCCGCACCGAACCCGGCACCGGAGCCCAGGTCCGGGTCCTCCCCCCGCCCGGCACCCGCCCCACCATGCCCCGCCAACGCCCCCCGGAGGGCCCGCTCCGCTGAGGGTGCCTCCGGCGGGCCGGGGGCGCGGGGAACTGCGCGAGACGGAAGAAAGCGACCCGTGTGCCGGGTACGGACCTTCACTTGCAAGTGGCTGTCCGTACCCGGCAGACGGGTCAGTGTCTTCCGCAGCGCGCAGTTCCCCGCGCCCCTGTCGGCGCAGCCGATTCCGCCTACGCGAAGACGATCATCGAGCCCTGGGTGACGCTGCGGGTGGCGGCGGCGTAGAGGCCGGCCCAGGCGTGGCGTTCGCGGGCGTAGGGGTGGAGGTCGTCGATCGGGGGCTCGAAGGGCTGCTCCAGCTCGGTGGGGGCGAGCGGGCGGGTGGGAGCCGGCGGGTCGAGCGGGTCGATGCCCAACACCGGTGCCACCGCCTGGAGTTCGCGCAGCAGCCCGTACGAGGACCCGAGCGGCCCGCCCTCGGCGAGCAACTCGTCGGCGACCAGCGGCAGTTGGAAGTCGATCGGGACGTACGCCCCGGCGTGGTCGAAGTGCCAGACCAGGTGCGACTGCTCGGCCGTGGACTCGAACATCTCCAGCAGCTGCTCGTAATCGCTGCCGAGCGCGTCCACCGGGGTGATCTGGAACCCGGTCAGCCCCAACAGGTAGGCGCGGCGCAGGAAGTGGAGCGAGTCGTAGTCGAAGGCGGCTATCGGCTCGACCGAGCCGCTCAGCTCCGCCGAGTACTGGTAGACCGGCACCGGCGGCAGCCCGTGCGCGGCGAGCGCAGCGTCGTAGCGCGCCAGGTCGTCCCGGAACGGGTTGTCGGAGCTGTACGTCAGGACGTCCACCAGCGGGACGAGCCAGAGGTCGCAGGCCATGGGCCGGCTCTTCCTCTCAGGGGGCGGGGCAACGGAGAGCCCAACCCTACTGCCCGGGCCGGGCCTCCCGGCGCGCGGCGGCCTCCTCGGCCGGCTTCCCGGAACGGGGGGCGGACGGGCGGCCGAAACGGCCCGGCGGGACGGCCCGCGGGAGCGGCACCAGCCCGTGGCCGACCTCCGGCCCGGCGGGTTCCTCGGCCGTCGGCGGCGCCGGGTGGCCGCCGCCCGGGACGGGCCCGCGCAGCAGGGGGAGCACGGCCACCGACTCCAGCGGGTGGCCGCCCAGTCTGGCCAGCAGCTCGACGGTGAACAGGTTGTACTGGTTCACGATCCGGTGCGCACCGGCGATGTCGCGGGCCTCGATCCGGTCCACCAGCTCGGGGTGGCGGTCCCAGCAGACGCCCTCCATGGAGTCGGCGGCGCGCAGGTAGGGGGCGGCGTACATCCAGGACTGGACGCGCAGCCAGCCGAGGTAGCCGGCGATCCGGCTGTTGTCGAGCAGCACCGCGGCCTCGTGCCAGAACCGCAGGTCGCAGCCGACCAGGACGTCCAACTGACCGGCGCGGGAGGCCCGTTGGGCCGCCTCGGCGCGGCGGCGCAGGGACGGGAGACGGTGCCAGTCGTAGCGGCTGACCCGGTCGTGGAGCTGCCGCAGGGCGGAGTCGGTGAGCAGGGTGCGGGCCTCGAAGATCTCCAGGAAGTCCGTCCAGGAGAACTCCGGGACGGTGAAGCCCCGGTGGTGCTCGGCCCGGAGCAGGCCCTGCGCGGCCAGGTCGACCAGCGCCTCGCGCGCGGGGGTGGCGGAGACCCCGTAGAGCTCGGCGATCTCCTTGACCGTGAAGTTGCGGCCCGCCTCCAGGCGGCCGGCCATCATCTCCTCACGGAGCGCGGCGGCGATCTGCTCGCGCAGACTGTTGCGCTGGATCGCCGGACGGCCGTCACCGGGGAGTCCCAGGATGCTGGACATGCGGTCGTGGGGCTCCTCTCCGGCTCTGCGCTGACCCTCGGCCGGCCCGGACGGGAACACGACCAAGGCTCATCTTCTCAAATGCGACCAGCTGGTGCGCAAGAGCCTCACCGCCTCCATATCCGGACATTCGACCGTGTCCGCAGGTCAGCGCTGTTCCCGGCCGCTGCCACCGGGCCCGGGCCACCGCTCGGGGCGGCCCGGTGGCCGTGCGTGACGGCCGCCCGGGACGAGGTCAGCGCTGGACCGGGGCCGGAATGCCCAGCAGGCGGTCCCGGAGCACCGGGAACTCGGCCCGCGCCTTGGCCGCCCCGGCGGCGTCGAACTCCACCGTGAGCACCTCCTCGCCGGCGCCGGCCTCGGCCAGCACCTTGCCCCACGGGTCCACCACGATGGAGTGGCCGCCCTGCTCCACGCCGGCGTGCGTCCCGGCGGTGTTGCAGGCCAGCACGTACGCCTGCTCCTCCACCGCCCGGGCCCGGGCCAGCAGGGTCCAGTGCTCGCGCCGCCGCTCCGGCCAGGCCGCCGGGACCACCAGCAGCTCCGCCCCCGCGTCCAGCAGCGCCCGGAACAGCTCCGGGAAGCGCAGGTCGTAACAGGTCGCCAGGCCGAGGGTGCCCAGCTCGGTGGTGGCGGTGACGATCTCCTGCCCCGCCCCCATCGCGACCGCCTCACCGCTGTCGAAGCCGAAGCGGTGGATCTTGCGGTACGTCGCGGCCAGCTCGCCGTCCGGGGCGAACAGCAGCGAGGTGTTGTAGATCGGGCCGTCCGGATCGCGCTCCACGATCGAACCGGCGTGCAGCCACACCCCGGTCGCCCGGGCGGCCGCCGACATCGCCTCGGCGGTCGGGCCGTCCAAGGGCTCCGCCCCGTCCGACCAGGCCTCGTACGCGAACCCGCCGAGCGGCCACAGCTCGGGCAGCACCACCAGGTCAGCGCCCTCCTGGGCGCGGACCAACGCGGCTGCCCTGGCCCGGCGTTCGGCCACCGGCTCGGCGTCGGACACGGCGAGTTGGATCAATGAGGCGCGCACACTACCACCGTCCATGGGACCAGTCCTACGATCGTCACCCGAAAGCGCTGCCCTGCTGTCACCCGGCAGCGTAACGTGCGGGTAGCGCCCGCGCGGGGAAGCCCCGATCTTGGCGCGGAGGTACGGAACTGACGGAGGGCCGGAGAATCCCGTGACCGACAACGAGACGACCGTGCAGAGCTGCATCGACGCCTGGACACAGTCGATCGAAGCGATATCCGAACTCGTCGCCGGACTTCCCGGTGACGCCTGGAACCGCCCCACCGAGTGCCCCGGCTGGTCCGTCCGCGACATCGTCTCGCACATCATCGCGCTGGAGTCCGAGCTCCTCGGCGACCCGCGTCCGATCCACTCCCTCCCCTCCGACCTCCGGCACGTCACCGGCGACTTCGCCCGGTACATGGAGCTCCCGGTCGACAAGCGGCGCTGCCACACCTCGCCCGAGCTCACCAGCGAGCTGGAGTACACGATCATCCGGCGCTCGCGCGCCCTGCGGGACTCCCGCCACCAGCCCGAGGACCTGGTCCGCTGGCCGGCCGGCCCGCTCTCCCGGGACGTCCCCTACCTCACCCTGCTCCGGCTGCGCGTCTTCGACGTCTGGGTGCACGAGCAGGACCTCCGCCGCGCCCTCGCCCTCCCCGGCAACCTCGACACCGCCGCTGCCCGGATCGCCCGCGACCAGCTGCTCAGCGGCCTCCCGCGCACCGTCGCCAAGTCCGCCGGCGCCCCCGCCGGCACCACCGTCGCCCTCGACGTCACCGGCCCGCTGGAGTTCTTCCGCACCGTCCGGGTCGACCAGGACGGCCGCGCCACCATCGACGAGACCGTCACCCTCGCCCCCACCGTCTCCCTCGCCATGGAATGGGAGACCTTCCTCCGCCTCTCCTGCGGCCGCGGCAAGCGGGGCCCCGTCACGGTCGACGGCGACCACGAACTCGCCGACCGCATCCTCGGCCACTTCGCCGTCACCCCCTGAGGCGCGCCCCGGCGGCGCACGCGGGGTGGCGCACCTCGCGCTTCCGTGCGGCCGGGGCGGGCCAGTACATCACCCGTTCGGCCTTGTTGTGCCAGACAGCCCATACCTCCGAACAGAATTGAGGGGCTGTCACATGAACGAGTCGATGGAACTGGTCCGCACCAGCTTCCCCGTCACCGGCCAGCCGATCCGGGTGGTGATGATCGACGGCGAGCCGTGGTTCGTCACGGCCGACGTCTGCGCGGTGCTCCAACGGACCAACCCCAGCTGGGCCAGCCGCATCCTGTCGCCGGAGGACACGCGCACCGTCGACATGCGCACCGTATGCCTCACTTCAAGTGAGGCATACGACGTTCCCGCAGGTCAGAAAGCCTCCGTGCGGGGGAATCCCTACCTCAACGTGATCAGCGAGGCGGGTCTCTACCTGCTGATCATGCGATCGAGGAAGCCCTCCGCGCGTGGGTTCCAGGCCTGGGTCACCGCCGAGCTGCTGCCGTCGATCCGGCGGGGCGACACCGACGTGCCGCACCAGCAGCAGCGGATGGCGGAGACCCTCGCGGAGGCGATCGGGCAGCAGGTGCACATCGTGGCCGAGGTCCAGCAGGACGAGGGCCCCGACTTCCACGTCCGCTCGGACGGGACGGTGCACTGCCGCCACGGCGAGATGGAGTTCCGGGTGCCGAGCCGTCAGGAGGACAGCGGGCCGCCCTTCGGCGGGTACTTCCAGTGCCTCAGCTACGAGCGGGTCGGCATCCGCGGCGGCAAGGCGATCCCGCGCTGCGAGAAGCTCAAGCTGGTCGACCTGGTCCGGCGCCTCAACGCCCGGCCTCCCGCGCCCGAGCCCTCCCTCGGCGGAACGGTGCACGGCAAAGTCGGCCCGTTCCGGTTCACCACCGGGCCGGACGAGTTCGTCGACCTGATGCGGCGCAGCGGTCTGCTGTAGCGGAGCAACACGCCTTCACCCTCAGAAGTCCTGAGGGTGAAGGCGTTTCCATACCCTCGGACCGTCCTACGGTTTCGTCGTTCTCGCAGGTCGGAAACCCTACGCGACCTTCCGTCGGAGGTGCAGGATCATCCCCGTCCCGAAGGCGAGCGGCACGTACAGCCAGCACAGCGCCCAGCGGTACGCCTCCGCCGTGTGCGCCGCCCCCGCCGGGGTGAGGGTGTCGAGGAGGAGGCCGACGCCGAGGAGGGTGGTGACGATGCCGAGGAAGCCGCCCATGTTGGCGATGCCGGTGGCGGTGCCGAGGCGGGTCGGGGGGTTGTGGGCGCGGGCGTAGTCGAGGCCGACCAGGGAGGCGGGGCCGTTGGCGCCCATCACCACCAGGAGGGTGACGAGGAGCCAGGTGGGCGGGGTGGCGCCGGGCCAGGCGAGGACGGCGGCCCAGGTGAGGGCGGTGGTGGCGATGACGGTGAGGGTGATGGGCATCCGGGCCCGGACGGTGCGGAGCAGGATCCGTCCGAGCAGGAGGGCGAAGACCATGTTGGAGAAGACCAGCAGGGTGAGCAGGCCGCCGGCCTCGCCGCGCGAGAGGCCCTGACCCTCCACCAGGTACGGCATCCCCCAGAGGAGTCCGAAGGCGCCCGCCGGGAACGCGGTGGTG
>NZ_JBVJLD010000053.1:0-65830 GCF_055584905.1 Kitasatospora sp. NPDC088742
AGCACCAAGGCCGCGCCGAAGAACGACACCACCGCGGCCTCGCGCGGCACCGAGCGCAAGCCCGTCGAGAAGAGCGCCCCGGCCGCCCCGGCCGCCCCGGTGCAGAAGAGCACCGGTGGCAGCTACACCGTCAAGAGCGGCGACACCCTCGGTGCCATCGCCGCCGCCCACGGCGTCAACCTCAACACCCTCTACACCACCAACGCCGCCGTCATCGGCGCCGACATCGACATGATCCTGCCCGGCCAGGTCCTCAGCGTCTGACCCCGCCGGAAGGCACCGGAAGCCCCCCTCCACCGACCTCGGCCGGTGGAGGGGGGCTTCGTCGTCTCCGTCCCCGGACGACGGACCAACGCCCCGCCGGGCAGGCGGTGGCAGGCGCTCAGCCGCCCAGGTGCGGGCTGTAGAGCGCCGACAGGAAACGCGTGGTCGGCCGGGGTGGAGACGCGGGCGGCCAGATCCCGGCGACGAGAGAGCAGGGCGCCTGGGTACCGAGGGCCGGGGACGGGCGCTCCGCCAGCTGGCGCATCGGCGTGCCCCGGACGGGCGACACAACAGCCCGGGGCCCACGGGGGCCAGCCGGGCAAGGACATCGTGAGAGCACACTCCCGCCCCCGACACCTAAGGACGCCCGTCATGCGCTTCCGTTCCTCTCTCACCGTCGGCCTGGGCGCGCTCACGCTCACCCTCAGCCTGCCGACGCCGGCAGGGGCCGCGACCGGCACCTTCGGCTACACCTACGAGAGCGGCGGCAAGACCCTCGAAGGCTTCCTGAAGGATCCGCAGGCCCGTGTGTGCATCAACCTGGATGAGGTCGCCGAGCCGGCCACGCCCGCGCACTCCCCCCGCAACCGCACCAACTCCATCGCGACGGTGTACACCGACGCCGACTGCGACGGCGAGTCCTTCCCCCTCAAGGCACGCGGCGGCAGCGGCGGCACGGACGTCAAGTTCCGCTCCGTCCTGTTCAACAAGTAGGCGTCAGCCGATCCAGCCCGGGGGCAGGCTGTGGCCTGTCGCCCCGGGCCTTGTCGCGTCCGGGCCTCACCCAGGGGTGGGTGGGCATCCGTGCAGGTCACCGGGCACGACAGCGCCTACCCCGGCGCGGGTTCCCGGCCACGGCGCCGACCCGGGCCCTGCGGCTCCGGACCGCCCCGTCGACAGTGCGAAGGCACGGACTAGGATGCCTTTCCTGACGACCCGTCAGGGGCGCTCGCGTGGACAAGGGGTGGATGATGCCGGAGAACATCGAGTGGATGGTGCGCGGGCTGGAGGACCCGGCGATCGAGCGGGTGGACCTGCGCACCGACATCCCGCACTCCGCGCGGATGTACGACTTCTGGCTCGGCGGCAAGACGAACTTCCCGCCCGACAGGGCGCTCGGCGAGGCCTTCGAGCAGGCCATCCCCAGCATCAAGACGATGGCCAGGGAGAACCGCAAGTTCCTCGGCCGCGCGGTGCGCCACCTCGCCGGCGAGGCGGGCATCCGGCAGTTCCTCGACGTCGGCACCGGCATCCCCACCGAGGGCAACACCCACGAGGTCGCCCAGGCCACGGCCCCGGACAGTCGCGTCGTCTACGTCGACAACGACCCGATCGTGCTGGCCCACGCCCGCGCGCTGATGGACAGCACCGGCTCCGGCCGCACCGCCTACATCCACGCCGACCTGCGGGACCCGGAGAAGATCCTCGCCGACCCGGCCCTGGCCAACACCCTGGACCTCGACCAGCCGGTGGGGCTGACGCTGGTGGCCGTGCTGATGCTGCTGGCCGATTCGGACGACCCCTGGGGCAAGGCCCGCGTGCTGATGGACGCCCTCGCCCCCGGCAGCTACGTCGCGATCACCCACCCCGGATCGGACTTCGACCCGGCTGCCATGGCCGCCGTCGTGAAGGCCGCGGCCAGGGGCGAGATGACGCTGGTGCCGCGCACCCGCGACCAGGTCGCGCGGTTCTTCGGCGACTGGGAGCTCCTCGACCCGGGCGTGGTCCCCGTCATGGGCTGGCGCCCCGAGGGCGGGGAGCCCACCGACCCCTCCGCCGCCTACTACTGGTCCGGCGTGGCCCGCAAGCCCTGAACCACCCGCACCGACGGCGGCCACGGGCAAAGCACCGCGCGCTCCTCGAGAACCCGCCGAGCCACGCCCAGCCGGGTACCGGCACCTGGCTGGGCCGGCCGGCCCGTCCGGTCAGCGGCGGCCGGTGCTCAACACGAGGAGGAACTGGCCGCCGCCCGGCTCGATCCCGACGCTCACCGGCAGCCCCGGCACCAACCGGGAGAACCGGTCGACCAGCCAGTCCGCCGCCTCCTGGGCGTCCCGCCTGGTCGGACAGCGGCCCACCATCTCCCGCCCGCCCTTGCGCTCCAGACGCCCCGCCACCGTGATCAACGGCGCGGGCTCGACCACGTAGAGGCGCTCCGGCCACGCGATGACCACCTTCACCGCACCCTTGCGGGTATTGCAGCCACGGTGCGCGAGCCGCTCCGCGACCTTCGCCTTCCGGTCCGCAGTACGACTGTCGACACTGGGCCCGCGGTCGTCGTTCACCGACATACCGGGATCGACCGGCTCGTCGCACACCCAGCACCGCCAGCCGTCGCGCTCGGCCACCTCATCAAGAAAACTCACCCCCGCAAACTAGCGTGCCGGGCCACCACCCCACACACCACCACCCCCACCGGCAGAACCCCCGACACACCTCACCAACCCCGGCCGGCCCCACCAACAAGGCGAAGCTCCCCCGCGTTCACCAGCCGAGGGTGGGCCCGGCTGCGCCGCGATCGTGGCCGGCCGCCCACGGGGGGTGCGGGACACCCCGGCCGGGCGGCCGTCTTCGGCCGGGGCGCGGGGCCGTTCGGGGGCAGGGTGGCGGGCCGCGCGGGGGCAGGGTGGCGGGGCGATACTGCGCCGTATGCGGGATTTCGTGCGTGAGCGGTACTACGAGCACCGGGCCCCGGTGTACGACGCGACCAGCCACCGGGGTGACCCGGTGGTGGACGCCGGACTCGACCGGGAGACGGCGGAGCTGGGCGGGCGCCTGGCCGCTCTGCGGCCGGGGCGGGTCCTGGAGGTCGGCTGCGGGACCGCGGTGTGGACCGGGTTCCTGCCGGGCCAGGTGGTCGCGCTGGACCAGAGCGCCGCGATGATCGCGCTGGCACGGGAGCGGCTCGGGGACCACGCCGCGCTGGTGCGGGCCCGGCTGCCCGGACTGCCGGTGGCCGACGGCGGGGTGGACACGGTGTTCGCCGCCAACCTCTACGGGCTGCTGCGCGAGCAGGAGCGGGCCGGGTTCCTGGCGGAGGCCCGCCGGGTCGGGCGCTCCCTGCTGGTGGTCGACCTGCGGGCGGACGGGCCGACGCCCACCGAGGGCCTGGAGGCGCGTGAGATCGACGGCGTCACCTACCGGATCTACCGCCGGCGCTTCGTCCCCGGCCAGCTGGCGGCCGAGCTCGGGGGCGAACTGCTCTACGACGGGCGGTACTTCACCGCCGTCCAGGCCACCTGGTAGGCCAACAGGTGCGAGGCCCCGGGACTGGACCCGTCCTCGGCCACCGCGAGCAGCGTCAACCGGCCGTCGTCGAGCTCGAGGTGCACGGCGGACTCGGCGCGGCCAGCGTCATGGGCCAGCTGCGCAGCGCCTGCCGCGCCCTGCTGCTGCAGGACGTCTCCCCCTCCCGCGAGCTCACCGCCATGGACCAGTTCGCCGCCAGCGTGCCCGGCGCGGCCTGCACCACCGTCTTCTGCGGTGTCCTGGACGCCGGGACCGGCCGTCTGACCTACTCCAGCGCCGGACATCCGCCGGGCATCCTGGCCCGGCCCGACGGCACCACCCTGCTCCTGGAGGACGGACGCTCCCTGCCGCCGGCCGTCCTCCCCGGCCGACCGCGTCCGGAGAGCACCTGCGTCATCCCGCCCCGCTCCACCCTTCTGCTGTACACCGACGGTCTCGTCGAGCGCCGCCGCCGCCCCATCACGGCCGGCATCGACCAGGCCGGCGAAGTACTCCAGGACGGACGCAACACGGCCGTCGACGACCTGGCCACCGACGTGATGGCCCGCCTGGCCCCCACCGCCGGCTACAACGACGACGTCGCCCTGATGCTGTACCGCCACCCGGCCCCGCTGGAGCTGTCCTTCCCCGCCCGTTCCTCCCACCTCGCCCCGGTCCGCAGCGCTCTACGGGGCTGGCTCGCCCAGTGCGATCTCCCGCGGACGACCGTGCAGAACATCCTCGTCGCCGCAGGCGAGGCGTGCGCCAACGCGATCGAGCACGGCCACCGCGACACCCCCGACGGCACCATCAGCCTGCGGGCCGAGGCCTTCGTCGACACCCTGCGCCTGACCGTCGCCGACACCGGACGCTGGAAGCCACCCCAGCCCGGGCGCAACACCGACCGAGGACGCGGAACGCGCCTGATGCGCGCCCTGATGCAGCACGTCACCATCAGCCCCGGACCGGCCGGAACCACCGTCGACATGCAGACGAGGATCACCTGATGACCACTCCCCTGAGCCTCACGCCCGGCCGGCGCGACGACGGCAGGGCCGTGCCGGCCGCGGCCGGTGAGATCGCCATGAGCAACACCGCCGCCCTGGCCGCCGCACTCGACGGGACCCCCGGTCCCCTGGTACTCGACCTCAGCGCCGTCGAGTACCTCGACAGCGCGGGCCTGAACGTGATCTTCCTCCACGCCGGCCGGCTCGAACTCATCGCCAATCCGGTCCTGGAGCCGATCCTGGCCATCTCCGGCCTGGCCGACATCACCGGTCCCGACAACGGCCCCTGAGCCCTCTCACCTGGGCAGGCCCCGGATTCACCCTCCCGGGTAGTCGTAGGAATGCGCGCCGGATGCCCGGGTAGCCGAGGCAGCGTCAGAGCGACGACGACGAACCCTGGAGGCAGTGGTGACCAGCGGACTTCGGAGCTACGAGAGCACCGAGAACGACACGGCGGGTACCGACCTGACGGGGTACAGGGTGGAGGCCACCGATGGTCACATCGGCAAGGTGGACAAGCACACCGACGTGGTCGACGCCGCGCACATCGTGGTCGACACCGGCCCGTGGATCTTCGGTCGCGAGGTCCTCCTCCCGGTCGGCGCCATCACCCGGGTCGGCACCGCCGAGGAGACCGTGTGGATCAACCGCACCATGGACGAGATCAGGAACTCCCCCGAGTTCGCCTGAGAGCCCGTCAGACGGCCCTGTGCCCGGCTTGCCGGGTCGTCGGCGGCACGGGGCCGGTCCGACGTCCCGGCCAAGCCGGCCAAGCCGGCCGGGGCGGCGGTGGGGATCGTGTGGTGGGTCATCCCCTCCATGACCTCGATCTCCGCATGCGGCACCGGTCGGCGGGCCCGGGCGGCCAGGCGGGTCACCCGCCGAGGCGCGTGGAGGGCGAAGTGGGTGGCGAGCCAGGCGCCGTAGGAGTGGCCGACGATCGCGGTGGCGGGCAGATCGAGGCCGTCCAGGACGCTGCCGACACCTGAGCGTCGTAGGCGGTGCGGTAGCGCTCGGACACGGAAGCCTCCTGGTCGACTTCGGTGGTCCTACCCGTTGCGGGCCGACGGTCAGCCGCAGCCGACCGCCGCTGTTACCAGCGGTACCAGCGGCCGCGGCTGCCGGACGCGCCGGTGCCCCGGGCGACGAAACCCACCAGCCAGACCACCAGCACGATGATCGCGACCCACCAGAGGATCTTCACCGCGAATCCGAGGCCGAACAGCAGAAGGGCGAGCAGCAGGACCAGAAGAAGGGGAACCATCATGACCTCCACAGTCAGTGTCGGAGGACCGGCTGCCCTGGTCGGTGGCGATTATTCATAGGAATCTTCCGGCGGTCGGCGGGCAGGCGCTCCCGTGCAGGACAGTCCGCGAACTACCGGAGGAGAGTGCGATGAGCGCGAGCGACAAGGCCGAGAACACCGCTGACAAGATCAAGGGCAAGGCCAAGGAGACCGTCGGCAAGGCGGTCGGCAACGAGCGCCTCGAAGCCGAGGGCAAGGCCGACCAGGTCAAGGGCGACCTCAAGCAGGCCGGCGAACACGTCAAGGACGCCTTCAAGGGCTGAATTCCGCGGAAGTCGGAGGCACGGGGTCCGGATGCCCGGGTAGCCGACGGACCGTCAGAGCGACACCGAGATGCCCACGGACAGGACGGCGACGGCCCCACCGGCGGGTGGGCCCGCCGCCGTCCTGTGCGCGGCCCCGCGAACCGCCTCACCGGTCGGCGGGGTCCGGCCGGCGGGACTGTTCACCCGGCCGTAGGAGCATGACCCCGGCGATCACGGGAACACGCAGCTCACACCGCCGATCGGGCCGCCAGCTCACGGGAGTGCCCACCATGTCGCACGAATCGGTCGTCCACCCGATCACCGGACTGTTGATCGTGCCGCTGGCACCGGTTCGCTTCACGGCGCAGATCGAGTACCACAGCAGTGACCCCTTCGCCGTCCGCATGCTCTTCGGCCCCGCAGCTCGCCGCCAGCACACCCTCGACAACACCCCGGTGGCCTGGACGTTCGCCCGCCAACTCCTCAGCGACGGGCTGTCCCTCCCGCAGGCCACGGAGACGTCAGGGTGCGCCCGCACGGGACGGCACGCACCGCCGTCGAACTCCGCGATCACAACGGCTACGCCCGGCCCGGCGGGCGCGCCCTATCCCGTGATGGTCGACCCCCGGGCAGCTGGCAGGCCTCGGCACTCTCGTGGTGCGGGTCGTCCTCACGGTTGAATGCCGCCAGGTGGACGGGGGCGTCAGCGACCGGGACGGCGGGCCGGGAGCGGGTCCGGCCCGGCTTGGCCGGCTTCTGGCACTCCAGTGCAGGAGCGCACGCACGGAGGTGTCCGGAGGACTGAACACTGCACCGGTCAAGCGGCGAACCTCCGGGACGGTGAGGTCGACCGGCTCTCCGCTGCGGGCGGGACGGTTCGGGTCCGCAGGCCTGGTCGGCCGCGCGTCGTCGACGGCGACGGCCAGGAACGCGAGGGCGAGCATCGCCAGGGTGACGTGCCGGTGCCAGGCGGTGAGTGCGGTCAGGGTGGTCTCGTCGGGGTTTCTCCCTCGATCGGGTGGAGGCGGCAGCGGCCGAGGATCTCGGAGCCGATGTCGTTCTCGAAGAATCAGCGGGTGGTCGTCTCACGTTCTCGGGCGGCACCCATCACCGGGACGAAACCCCAGGGACGGATGGAACCCGTACACCACTTCCCTGGACGCAACCCCACTGGATTCGCTCGTCCACCGTGACGACATCCCAGCTCGCGTACTCCGCGCTTCACTCCTGCCGGTTACCCCGGAGGTCCTGGGCCAGCCGGCCTTCCCAGCCCGGGGACCGTACGACAGGACAGCGACAGCCCGTACCGACAGACATGTCGCCGCGCCGGGCAAGGCCCTTGGCAATCGATGCGATGGCCTGCTCGGGGACGGGGCGAGCCCTTCTTCAGCGGTGGCCGCGGGGCGGGAGGTCGGCGTGCCGGCGCCGACGCCTTTCCTCGAAAGTCCGGTGAATTCCTTGTGAACCAAGTACATTGACGGCCAGTCACTTCAGGTCGGCCGAGGGGGATGCGGCACCGTCCGGCGGCCGGCCACTGCGAGCTGTGGAGCCACACGTGGGGGGTACGTTGCGGCAGTCGGAGGACGAGCGGGTCGTGGCGGCGCTGGGCCGCGCCGGGGTGCAGGGTCTCGCCCCCGGAGAGATGCCGTTGTTCACCCAGTTGAGCGAGGCGTACTTCGCCCGCGGGGTCAGGCTCGACCGCTCCGACCGGGATGCGCTGCTGGGGTTCGGCCTCGACGCCGCGGTGGTGTTGCTGACACCGGTGGTGCTGGAGGCTTGCCGTCAGCTGTGGGGCGCGCTGAGCGCGAGGGCGGCGGAGCGGGCGGTCGACGGAGCCGGAGGTCTGCTGAGCCGGATCCGGCTGCGCCTCGGCAGGGTCGGCGCGCCACAGGACGGCGCTGCCCGGGTGGAGTTCACCGCCGAGGAGCTCGCCCTGCTGCGCACCGAGGTCACCAGGTGCGCAGCCGACCTGGCCCTGACGGAGGCTCAGCAGCGCCTGCTGGCGGACGCGATCGTCGGAGCACTGGCCGTGCCCTCCCCCGCCCTGCCCGCCGGGGAGTGACGTGGGATCGGCCGGCGCCCGGTCGAGCGGACGGGCCGTCACCTCGGTCCTGTTCACGCTGCTCTCGATCGAGGTGGCGCTGTCGACCCTGATCGTTGCCCGGGGAGCCTTCGCGATCTCCCCCGGTGGCCGGAACTGGATCGGCCTGTGGAACCGGTGCCTGACCGCCCATCCGCTCGGCGGGGTGCCGACCGGCATCACCGACCTGCCGTCCTTCTCCGACTGGATCTCGTACACGAGCGGGCAGCTCGCCGCAGTCGAAGCGTGCGCGGCCCCCGCTCAGCACGACCAACTGCGCTGGCTCGTCGGCGGTCTGGTCCTCGTCCTGGTCGTCGCGGCGCTCCTGTACGCGGCGCACCCGCCGGTTCTCGCCCGCCGCTACCGCCTGCGTGGTTTCGACCCCTCGGACGCCGCTCTGCTGCTGACCGAGCTGGAGCGGCTGCGCCGGACGGCCGGCGCCGGACGCGTGCGATTCCTCAGCCGCCCCTTCGATCCGGTGCCGTCGGCCTTCGTGGCCGGGCTGCCGGGTCGGCGCACGGTCGTCCTCAGCGCCGGGCTCGTGGTGCGTCACCACACCGACCCGGCCGCGTTCCGGGCCACCGTCCTGCACGAGCTCGCGCACCTGCGCAACCGGGATGTCGACCAGACGTACGCGGCTCTGGCGCTCACGGGGGCGTTCGCCCTGGTCGTGGGCGGGGCCGCACTCTGGTTCGCCACCAGCCCGGGCGGGGCACCGCCCGGGCTGGTGGCGGGGTTCGTCCTGCGGGTGGTCGGTCTGCTGATGGTGAGCGTGGTGCTGCTGGCGGCGCTGGTCCGCTCCCGGGAGTTCCAGGCCGACGCCCGGGTCGGTTCCGGAACTGCGGAAGGGGACGCGCTGGCAAGAATCCTCTCGGGCATGCCGACCCCGTCACGCCGAGCACGGCCCCGGCTGCACCCGGCTCCCGGCGCACGGCTGGCGGCCCTCAACGGCTCCGCGCCGTTGTTCGGGCAGAACTTCCGAGGGGGTCTGGGTATCGGCCTGGTCGCCATGGTCGGGCTGACCGGGCTGAGCCGGGCGGCATGGCTGCTGGTGTCGGACCCGGCCCAGGCCGCCTGGACCGCTGCGGCCATCGCCGTACCGGTGGCGGCGGCCGTGGTGGGTGGGCAGTGGCGTCCGGGCCCGCAGGCCCGAGCCGGGAGGGAACGGACCGGGAGGGACCGGGTCTGGCCGTTCGCCCTGGGGCTCTCGGCCGGTCTGGCGCTCGGTCCGCTGCTCTCCCTGGAGACGGCGTTCGGTCGGATCGACGCGCTGGGCCTGCTGGTCTGGGCCGTCGCCTGGGTGCCGCTCGTCGTCGCGCTCGCCACTCCGGTGACCTGCTGGGTGGTCCGAGGCGCGGCCACTGCGGCCCGGGCCATCGGTGCGAGCCCGGCCGGGTCCGGAAGGGCCTCGCGGGCCATCCTGCTGACGGTGGTGCTCGTGCTCGCAACGGTCGCCTACACGATCGTGCTGCGCCTGGTCGACCAGGCGTTCCTGACGCTCGCTCCGCTGTCCGGGCAGGGCCCGGGCACCGCACTGTCCGAACTGGCGCAGCCGTTCGCGCTGCCCGGGCTGGCATACGCCTCCGCTGCCGTGCCCGCGGTGCTCGGCTGTGCCGTGGTGTCGGCCGCCGTGGTCGCGGGCATCGCGATCAGGCAGCGACTGCGGAACCGGCCGCCCTGGGCGGGCGAGTCGATGGCGGCGATCAGGGCGGGTTCGCGAGCGGGGCTGATCGCGGGTGCGGCCGTGGCGGTGCTGATCCTGCTCTCCGCCTGGCAGGCGCACCAACTGCCGTTGCTGGAGCGGTGGAGCCACGAGTTCGTCATCCGCTTCCAGGTCTGGCTGATCCTGGCCGCCGATGTGATCGCACTGCTGGCCGGCCTGGTCGCGGCCGGCCGGGAGCCGCGTACGGGGCTGCTGCGCGGGGCGACGACAGCCCTCGTGTGCGCCGCCGTAGGGGCGTTCGCGATGGTCGCGCAGCCACTCCTCGGCCACTGCGTGGACGCCTTCGCGCTGCGCCCGTCCAGCCGGGGGTGCCTCTCCGCGCCCGCCGGGGACGGCGTCGTTCTGATGGTCCAGCTGCTCCCCGGGGTGACCGGCGTGCTGTGCGTACTGCTGTTGCCGCCCTGGCTCGGCCTGCGGAGTTGGGTGGCGGGGCGGCTTTCGCCACGTCTGCGGGTGCGGCGGTGGGCGGTCGGCGGGCGCGGGTTCGCCCTGGCGGCGGTGCTGCCGCTGCTCGCCGGCCTGTACCTGGCCGGGCACCTGGTGACCCGGCAGAGCCGCGCCGCGCCGACTCTGGCCGGGGCGTCGGTCGGGGACCGTGGCTGGGTCGGGGCGGGCGACTACCGGTTCCTCCTGGCCCCCGGCTGGTTCGATGTCAGCTCCCAACCGGACGGCACCGGAGCGCAGCTGCGGATCCGCCCGGAGGATTTCGTGCTGCGCGCCCAGGTCACGATCACCCGGACCACCGAGTTCCCGATCGACTCCGCCAAGGCGACCCTCCTCGCACAGGGCGGCCACGAGACCCTCGTCGGCGGACACCGGGCCCTCGTCCTCGAAGGCCAACCACCAGGGGAGGACCGCTCACGCTTCGTCCTGGTGGAGGACGGCGGCGAACAGCTGCTCATCCACCTGTCGGCCCAGCCGCAGACCTGGTCGGACCGGGTGCGGGAGCTGGACACCATGCTGGCCGGCTGGCGGTGGACGGGGTGAGTGCAGGACTGCGGTGAACACGTCGCACCAGAGGGCGCGAGGCCCCGCACGCGCCGCAGGTCGGCCGTACCCGACCCGCCGCCGCCAACCGCCCCACCCACCGTCAGCAAACGGGAGGGAGCGGGCCAGGGACAGGACAGGGTCGTCCGAGTTTCCAGGCGCCTTGGAGGGCAGCCCGACCGCGGGGGTGACGGCCGCGCATCCCGGTGGTGCCGGGCAGGCCTGGGGCGCGGTGGGAGCCGTCGCCGGTGTCGCGGCGGGTCGTCCACGGCCTCGCGTGGGTGGCCGGTACGGGTGCGCAGTTCGGCCCGGACGGTCAGGGCGAGCCAGCGGGCCTCGCGGTGGCCGGTGCGTTCGGCCAGCGCCAGCCCGGCGTCGAGGTGGTGCGACGCCTCCGGGAGGCGGCCGAGTTCGCCGTGGGCGAGGCCGAGCAGGGCCAGCGTCAGGGCCTCGCCGAGATGGTGCTGCGCGCGCGTAAGCGGGAGCGGCCCGAGGGCGGGTCGTGCTGTCCGCTGCGTCGGTATGACGACGAGCCCGCGCTGATGTACGTGCTCACCCACCCGAAGTTCGGTGCGAACAAGGTCGGTGTCACCAGCACCCTGCCGCCGCACAGGAGCTGTCGCGGGGGTGGGACCGGTAGAGGTACGTCGAGAAGTCCGGCTCCGCCGTGGTGAGGGTGCTGTCGAGGTCGGCCTGGGCGGGGTACGCCGGGTCGCGGTCCATGAAGGCCCAGACCATGCCGGGCAGGCCTGCCCTCGCACCGATCCGGCGGATGATCCACGGCAGGTGGTTCCTGGACCGGACACGGTCCCCGACGCCCACGCGGTGCCCGTCGTTGGTCACCAGGCCGTTGCCCATCGCATCCCCCTGACTGCCGGTCCTCGTAGGGAAGATGGCTACCCGTCAGCCTCGTTCGCACACGTGACTGACCGGACGGCCGGGACTCTGCGATCATCACCGGATGAGTGAAGACCACCGCACGCACCCGCCCATGACGGCCGACGACCGCACGTCGCTGGTCGCCTTCCTCGACCACCAGCGCGCCACCCTCGCCATGAAGTGCCGTGGCCTCGACGAGGAGCAGCTGAAGCGGAGGGCGGTGCCGACCTCGGAGCTGTCGCTGCTCGGCCTGGTGCGCCATCTGACGGAAGTGGAGCGGGGTTGGTTCCGGATGGTGCTGAACGGCGAGGACCTCAAGCCGCTGTGGCCGGCCGGCGACGACGGGCGGGGCGAGTTCCAGGTGGACGACGCCGACCCGGGCGAGGCGTTCACCCTCTGGCACGCGGAGTGCGACGCCTCCCGGGCCGTCGTGGAGACGATCGCGTCGATCGACGAGGCCGTCGAGTTCCGCGGCGACGGCATCTCACCGCGCTACGTCCTCACCCACATGATCGAGGAGTACGCGCGCCACAACGGCCACGCCGACCTCCTGCGCGAAGCGATCGACGGGGAGACCGGCGAGTGACTGGCTAATGACCGGCCGCCCGCGGCTCCCCCCGTCGGCGGGCGGCCGCCGCTCACGGTCAGCCCCCGGACAGCCGGCCTCCGGCGAGGAGCCAGCGGTGCGGTGCGGCGGCGGCGAGTGCCACCACCAGGGCCCCGAAAGCGGGCCCGGTCGAGGCCGACGCCGTCCCCGACCTCCCAGTGGCGGCCCACCACGCCCGGGGTCACCACAGCGCGCTCGTGGAGGATCTGCTGGTCCCACCAGAGCAGGCCCAGCACGCCGGAGACCAGGCCGCCTACGGGTTCCCACCGCTCAACCGGTCCGCCTGGACCAGCGCCCACGCGCCGCCCAGGACCGATCTCCCGCGAGCGCGCCGAGGACCAGCACGCAGCGGATCACCGCCCCGAGCGTCCCACCGCCCCGAAGACCCCCAGCCATGGCACCAACAGTGACCATCGCGCCACGGGCGGTCAAGCCCCACGGCATGCCGACGGGGGCGGAGAGGTAGCGTGGGCGGCATGGGTGACGAGCGGTGGTGGCGTGTCGCGGTGGACCCCGGCCTGGTCGTCCAGCGGACCTGCGCCCATCTGGACGACCTGCGAGAGGTCGCGGTGGACACCGTCCCCGCCTGCGAGGACTGCCTCCGGAACGGCACCACCTGGGTCCACCTGCGCGCCTGTCTGCACTGCGGACACGTCGGCTGCTGCGACAGCTCCCCCGGCCGGCACGCCCACCGGCACGCCCACCTCCACCACGGGCACCACGTCGCCCGCTCCGTCGAGCCCGGCGAGACCTGGGCCTGGTGCTACACCGACGAGGTCTTCCTGCACCCCGCCTGACGGGTGCGCCCGGCTCCCCCGGCGGACCGGACGTCGGGCGTACCCACCGCTGATGTGCCGTCAGCGCTCGGTGTCCTTGGCCGAATCCGCTTCGACCGCGTCGACCCCCTCGGTCTCGGCCCGGTCCGGCGCGGCGGCGGGCGCGGCGGCGGCCTGCTTCTGCGCCGTGGAGATGTGCGGCTTCTCGGGGTATCCCTGGCTCGGCATGCGTCTCTCTCCTGTGGTGGTGTCCATGGGGCGCCGTGTCGGCGGCCCGGTCCGCGGGCGCTCGGCGCTGCCCGAAGGGGTGTTCCCGGTCTGACGGCGTGTCACCCCACCACCGCGGCACCGAAAGGGCGCGGGTCAGTCTGCCTGCGGAGCGGAGCGGAGGCCGGCCAGGAGCGTGTCCAGGTACCGGTGGGCGGTGGCCGCCCGGTCGGCGGGGTCGCCCGGCCCGTGGACGTCCACCGCGTGGGCGACCCCGCACATCAGGGGCACCAGGTCGGCGGCCGCGAGGTCGGGCCGGACGGCGCCGGCGGTACGGGCGCGGTCGAGGAGCGCGGCGCCGGCCGTACCGAGGGTGGCCTTGAGCTCGGTGGTGCGCGGCAGGGCGTCGGCGGGCGCGGCCACGACCGGCGGCAGCGAGGCGTCGCCCACCTGGGCCTCGACGGTGTGGTGCAGGAAGTCTGCCAGGGCGGTCCACGGGTCGGGTTCGCCGAGGGCCCGCTCGGCGTGGGCGGCCAGTGCATGGAGGCTGGGTGCGGCCACCGTCTCCAACAGTGCCTCGGGCGTGGGGAAGTGCCGGTAGACGGTGGCCACGCCGAGCCCGGCGCGCCGCGCGATGTCGTTCAGCTGTAGCGCGGTGCCCTGGTCGACCAGGGTGCGGGCGACGGAGACGATCCGGTCCCAGTTGCGGGCGGCGTCCTTGCGCAGGGGCGTGGTCATCCGGACATGCTAATCGGATGACTCATCCGCCCGTCCCGGAGCCGGTGCGTACCGCTGGCCCAACCGCCGTACGGCTGCCGCGATCCGGGGGTCGGCGGCGGCGCGCGGCGGTGCCTGCGGCCGCGCGTCGGGGCCGAGGAGCACGCCCGTCCGCCCGTCGAGGGCCGGGTCGGTGGCGGCGGTGATCGACGGGCGGGCGGCCACGGCGGCCGGGCCCGAGGTCGAGCGCTCGAACCGGCGGCGTACCAGCGGCCAGAGCAGCCGCAGCGCGGGCGAGACGATCGCCGGGTCGTTCAGGGTGTCGTCGGTCATCCGCGTCGCGGCGCCGCCCGGGTCGGCGGCGAACACCGAGACGCCCGTGCCGTCCAGGCGCCGGGCCAGGTCGAGGGTGTGGGCGAGGTGCGCCAGCTTGGCGCGGCCGTACCAGTGGAAGCCGTAGTAGCCGCCGGGCGGTTCGGCCGCGTCGAACCGCCGCTTGGCGAGGCCGACCGCGCCCGAGGTGACGTTCACGATCCGGCTCGGCGCGGCGGCCGTCAGGGCCGGCAGCAGGAGTTCGGTCAGCAGGTACGGCGAGAGGTGGTTGACCACGAAGGTGGCCTCGACGCCGTCCAGTTCCGTCCGTCGCGGGAACATCGCGCCGACGTTGTTGACCAGCACCGTCAGCGGCTCCTCTGCGAGGCGGGCGGCGAGCGTACGGACCTCCCCGAGCGAGCCGAGGTCGGCCCGCACGAACCGGGCCGGACCCGACCGGCCCACCGCGTCGATCCGCTCCACCGCCCGCGCACCACGCTCCGTGTCCCGCCCGACCACCGTCACCGAGAACCCCGCGGCGGCCAGGCCCAGAGCCGTCTCCAACCCGATCCCCCCGGTCCCCGCCGTCACCACGGCCGTCTTGCGCATGCACCCTCCCCAGAATCGGATATGTCATCCACTTCCACCGATCCTAGCAGAAGCGGATGACCAATCCGCTTGGCGGAGCCCGGCGGGGCCGCCCGGCCACGGGTGCGGCCGGGCGTCCCCGCCGGGTGGGAGGGGTCGGGGAGCCGGGAGGTCAGCTACCGGGGACGGTGTCGGTGAAGGTGGTGCCGGCGGAGCGGTAGCCGGCGACCTTCGAGGAGACCTGGGCCGGGGTCAGCACCTGGTCCTTGACGAAGTACACGTAGTCGACCTGCTCGTTGTAGGAGCGCGGGGTGGACGAGGTCTGCCCGTTGAGGTCGATCAGCCAGTGGTTGAAGTCGATCCACTGCGGCGTCTCGGGCAGGTAGGGCTCGCCGTGGGTGGCGACGACCTGGCCGTCGATCCAGTAGGTGATGGCGGAGTTGTCGACGGTCAGCAGCAGGTCGTGCCAGCCGTCGTAGGACTGCCGCTGCTCGCCGTGGGCGTTGACGGCGTTCCACGGGTCCGGGTTGTAGGTCTCCCAGGAGGTCTCGTACATGATGTTGCCCTGCTCGCCCCAGCCGCCGTTGGGCAGGTACTCGAAGTCCTGCTCGCCGTAGTTGGGGTCCATCGGGGCGTTGAGCGGGGTGAAGGTGAAGAAGGTCTGGTTGACGTGGTCGCCGTCGGGGCCGCCGGTCGGGTTGTCGTTGAACTTGACCCGGGCCGCGTAGGTGCCGTTCTTGAACTTGCGCGCGGTGGTCTGGATCTCGGTCTCGCGGGTGCCGGCGGCGGTGCCGTCGGTGGTCAGCTTGAGGTTCATCACGGCTGCGGCGCCGGTGCCGGCGAAGGTGACGTCCTGCGGCGACCAGGTGGCACCGGGGACGCCGGGGCCGCCCTGGCCGGACTTGACGGTCCAGCCGTGCTGCTGGATCGCGGCGTCCGAGCTGCTGCCGTACGCGAAGTCGTCGAACAGCGCGGGGGCCTTGGGGTCGACCGGCGGGGTGGAGGTCGAGCCGGACGGGGACGGGGAGGGCGACGGGGTGGGGTCGTTGCCCGCCGGCGCGGTGCCCCAGATCAGTGCGCCGTTCTTCTGGACGGTGACCTTGCTCCAGTTGGCGTACGAGGTCTGGCTGGAGCTGAAGGAGTAGTCGTCCGCCTGGGTCAGGGTCTGCCAGTCGGAGCGGTAGAAGCGCAGCTGCATGTCGCCGGTGGACTGGCCGGGGGCGAGCGAGCCGGCGCCGGAGGTGAAGCCGATCTCCAGGTAGCGGTCGGCGGTGGCGGTGGGGCTGGCCAGGGTGCCGAAGGTGCCGGTGATGTTGCCGCAGCCCTTGACCGCCCAGGAGCAGGCGAAGCGGTAACTCACCGACGGGCCGTCGGACTTGAAGTAGTAGCGCAGCGTGGTGCCGCTGAGCGGGACGGTGGTGGTGCCGGTGTTGGTGAGCTGCAGCCAGGGCTCGGACTGGTCGGCGGTGGCTCCGCTCGCGCTGGTGCGGTACTGGGCGGTGAGCGCGTCGGCGGCCGCGGCCGCCGATCCGGCGAGGACGAGGCCGGAGCCGACCAGTGCGGCGGCGGTGGCGGCGGCCAGCGCGGTGCGGGCGCCGGCGGGTATGCGCAGTCGTGCGGACACGGGATCCCTTTCCGTGGGGGTGCGTGGGGGGGGTGCGGGGGGTGCGGGACGTACTGCGGTGCAGGTGGTGCGGGGTAGTGCGGGTGGTGCGGTTCTACCTGCCCGTGGTGATGCCCATCGCGGCCAGCCGGGGGGCGTGGTCGCGCAGGGCCGGCAGGAAGTCGGTGGCCCAGTCGCCCGCCGGGTTCCAGGCGCGGTCGGCGAGGGCGAGCAGGCGGGGGTAGAGCAGGTGGTCGTACTGCTCCTCCGTGGTGACGAACTCGGTCCAGAGCTGGGCCTGGGTGCCGAGCACCCGGGCGGTGTCGGCGGGCGCCCAGTGCGCGGTGGCCGGATCGCCCGCGTGGACGGAGCGCAGGTCGACGACGGCGCCGGCCTGGCCGGGCGGCTCGTGCGGGGAGTCGCTCTGCGGGTAGTCCAGGTAGGTGGACAGGTGAGGGGCCATCACCACGTCGTGGCCGCGCCGGGCGGCGGCCAGGCCGTGGTCGGCGTCGCGCCAGGGCATCACGGTGAACTCGGGCGGCAGCGAGGAGGAGCTGTCCTCGGCCCAGCAGACCGGGCGGCGGCCGTTGGCCATCAGGTAGGCGCCGACCTGGGCGAGGAACCAGCCGTGCAGTTCCTTCGGTGCGGCGAGGCCGAGTTCGGCGGTGCGGGCGAGCGCGCCCGGCGTGGTCTCCCACTCGGTGGTGGGGCACTCGTCGCCGCCGAGGTGGATGTACCGGGACGGGAAGAGGTCCATGGTCTCGTCGAGGACGGTGCGGCAGAAGTCCAGCACGCCCTCGTGGACGCCGAGGACGGTCTCGCACACGCCCCACTCGGTCCACACGTCCAGCTGCAGCTCGGGCCGGTTGCCGAGCTCGGGGTAGGCGGCCAGCGCGGCCCGGGCGTGGCCGGGCATCTCGACCTCGGGCACCACCCGCACCCCGCGCTCGGCGGCGTACGCGACCAGGTGGCGCAGCTCCGCCTTGGTGTACGAGCCGCCGTGCGGCCGGTCGTCGTAGCGGTCGGAGCCGGCCTGGCCGAGCATGGAGCGGGCCCGGACCGACCCGATCTCGACCAGCCGGGGGTAGGCGTCGACCGGCAGCCGCCAGCCCTGGTCGTCCGTCAGGTGCAGGTGCAGCACGTTGAGCTTGTGCAGGGCCATCCGGTCGACGGTGCGCAGCAGGCGGTCCACCGGCTGGAAGTGCCGGGCGGTGTCGATCATCAGGCCGCGCCAGGGGTGGCGGGGCCGGTCGGCGATCTCGACGCAGGGCAGGGTCCAGGCCGTGCCGGGTGCCGGGTAGTCCTGGAGGGCCTCTGGCGGCAGGAGTTGACGCAGCGTCTGGATGCCGTGCAGCAGTCCGGCGGGACGGGCGGCGGCCAGCCGGACGCCCTCGGGGGTGACGCTGAGCCGGTACCCCTCGGCGCCGGGCACGGCCGGGTCGAGGGCGAGGACCACGGCGCCGTCCGGGGAGACGGGCAGCGGCAGTCCGGTGGCGGGGGCGAGCAGGGTGCGCAGCAGCCGGGCGGCCGGGCGGGCGGCGGGTTCGGCGCGGACGGCGGTGGCGTCGTCGAGGGTGAACCGGCCGGCGGTGCGGCGGGCCCGCACGGGGGTCGGGAGGATCACGGGGCGTTCTCCTGGGATCGGGGCTTCCTGACGGACGGTCAGCCCTTGACGGCGCCGGCGGTCAGGCCGGCGGTGACCTTGTTCTGGAGGATCAGGAAGACCAGCAGCACGGGGAGCATGAACAGCACGGCGGCGGCCATGGTGGCACCCCAGTCGGTGCCGAAGACGTTGGCGAAGGAGGACAGCCAGACCGGCAGGGTGCGGGCGTCCTGGTTCTTGATGATCAGGGTGTTGGCGAAGGCGAACTCGTTCCAGGCGGTGATGAACCCGAACAGGGAGGTGGAGAGCAGGCCGGGGGCGAGCAGCGGCAGGGTGATCCGGCGGAAGGCCTGCGGCCGGGTGCAGCCGTCCACCCGGGCGGCCTCCTCCAGCTCCACCGGGACGGCGGCCAGGAAGCCGCGCAGGGTGACGATGGTGAACGGCAGGGTGGTCATGAAGTAGACCAGGGTCAGCATGGTGAGGCTGTCCAGCAGGTCGGTGTCCCGGGCGATCACGTACATCGGGATCAGCAGCGCCTCCCAGGGCGCCATCTGCGCGGTGAACACCAGCAGCAGGAACGCGCGCCGGCCGTGCCAGCGCAGCCGGGCGACGGCGAACGCGGCGAGCAGCGCGACCAGCAGGGCGAGCAGCACCGAGGCGCCGGTGACCAGCAGGCTGTTGCGCCAGAAGGTGCCGAAGCCGGGGGCGGAGACGGCGGTGCGGAAGTGCTCCAGGGTGGGGTGCAGCGGGAGGAAGGTGGGGGTGTCGGCCTGGATCTCGGCGGTGGGCTTCAGCGCGGTGATCGCCATCCAGTACACCGGGAAGGCGCAGACCGCGAGGACGGCCAGGCCGGCGAGGTTGAGCGGCAGGCGTCGCAGCTGCCGCAGGGTGGGGATCACGGGTTCTCCTCGGCTTCCTGACGGTGCATCCGGCGCAGGGTGGCGACCAGGGCGGTGAGCAGGATCAGCACCGTCAGGGTGGAGACCGCCGACCCGAGGTCGTACTTGTGCAGGGACTGGGCGATCTGGAAGGCGTAGACGGGCAGGGTGGTGGTGGCGCTGTTCGGGCCGCCCTGGCTGACCACCCAGATCTGCGCGAAGCACTTGAAGGTCCAGATCACCTCCAGCGAGGTAACCAGGGCGAACAGCGGGCGCAGGACGGGGAAGGTGACCAGGCGGAAGGTCTGCCAGGGCCCGGCGCCGTCCAGGCGGGCGGACTCGTACAGCTCGCCGGGGATGGTGGTCAGTCCGCCGTAGAGGGTGAGGGCGGTGAACGGGACCGACTGCCAGACCACCAGCGCGACCAGTACGGCGAAGGTGGCGTCCTCGTGGGCGAACCAGGCGTAGTCGCGGAAGCCGTGCAGGCCCAACTGGTCAAGGGCCCAGTTGACCACTCCGAAGCGGGACTGGAAGAGCCACTGGAAGACGGTGGTCGCGGCGATGACCGGGGTGGCCCAGGTGAGGACCAGGGCGCTCATCACCGCGAGCCGCATCCGGCGGCCGAGCCGGATCAGCAGCAGCGCGGTGAGGGTGCCGAGCACGGTGATCAGCGCGGTGTTCAGCGCCGTCCAGGCCAGCGTGCGGCGGACCACCCGCCAGAACTCGGGGTCGCCCAGCACCTCGGTGTAGTTGGCGAACCCGACCCAGGGCGCGTCGCCGCGGATCAGCTCGGCCATCCGGAAGTGCTGGAAGGAGATCAGCAGGTTCCGGGCGAGCGGGTGGAGCAGGAGGAACGCCGCGCCCACCACGGTGGGGGCGATCAGCAGGTAGGGGCCGACCCGGCTGCGGACCGGCGGTCGGGTGGTGGGCACGGCGGTGGGCACGGCGGTTGACTCCCGGTCAGGACGAGCTGTTGAGGGCCTTGGTGATGGCGTCGGAGGCGGTCTTGCCGGCCGCGTCCGGGTCGGCGCCGGTGAGCACCTGGGTCATGTACTGCTTGATCGGGTTGTTGGCCTCGACGGCGGCCCAGTTGGGCGAGTTGGGGGTGGCGTGGCCGTTGACCGCGCCGGCCGCCATGGCCACCGCGCCCTCGTCGCCGGCCAGTGCGCCGGCCAGCGAGGTGCGGTTGGGGACGTAGCTCATCTCCTTGGCCATCTCGGTCTGCCACTTGGCCCCGGCCAGCGCCTTGACCACCTGGTAGGCGGCGTCCTGGTGCCGCGAGGACTCGGGGACGACCAGGTCGGAGCCGCCGGTGAAGACCGCGCCGGGCTTGGCCGCGCTCTTGCCGGGGACCGGGAAGAAGCCGAGCTTGCCCTTGAGCTCCGGGTTGGCCTTGACGATGGCGTTGGCGCCGCCGGGGGTGGAGATCACCTGGGCGACGCGGCCCTTGGCGAACACCTCGGCCTGCAGCGGCTTGCCCTCGTCGGCGTCCTTCGGGCCCTTGCCGAGCGCCTGGAGGCGGCGGTAGAAGTCGATGCCGGCCCGGGCCTGCGGGGTGTCCAGGGCGCCCTTCCACTTGCCGTCCGGGCCCTTGACGGCCAGGTCGCCGCCCTCGTCCCAGATGAAGCCGGCCAGCGCGTACCAGGTCTGCCCGGTCAGGTAGATGCCTTCGTTGCCACCGGAGTTGAGCTTCTCGGTGGTGGCCAGCCACTCCTCGCGGGTCTTCGGCAGGGCGGTGACGCCGGCCTGCTCGAAGAGGTCCTTGCGGTAGATCACCACGCGGTTGGCGGCGTACCAGGGGATGCCGTACTGCTTGCCGTCGATCCGCCCGGGCTCGGCGAGGCCGGGGATCCAGTCCCGGCCCTCCAGCTCGGTGACCTTGTCGGTGAGGTCGTGCACGCCGCCGCTGGCCGCGTACTGGGCGACCTGGGTGTTGCCGACCTCGATGACGTCCGGCGCGTCCTTACTGGCCAGGGCACTGGTCACCTTCTGGCCGATGCCGTCCCACTCCTGGATCTGGACGTTCAGCTTCAGGTTCGGATGGCTCAACTCGAAGTCGGCGCGGAACCGCTGGAGGTAGCCGTCGGTGACCGTGTCACGCATGATCCAGACGGTCAACTCCTGGGTGCCCGAGGAGCTTTCGCTCGACTGACCGGCGGAGGAGCAGCCCGCCAGGGTGGCCAGGGCGGTGGCGGCGATGAGCAGGCGGAGCGGTGGTGCGGAGGGTCTCACGGAGACGTCACCTCATGGGGGAAGGGGTGGAAAACTTACCAGTGGCGCTGACTGGTAAGGAATGTGGCATAGACCAGTTGGGCCGTCAAGGCCTCCGGCAGGGGCGGATGGTGCGCACTGGTCAGGTCTCGGCTACGCTCACCGCTGGTTCGACCACGAGAGGAAGGGCGCACGGCATGAGCGGCGAGACCTCCGGTCCCGCGTACAAGCGCACCCGGGTCCGCGACTACCTGCGGGATTACGTGGAGTCGCGCTCGCCCGGCGACCCGATCCCCTCCGAGCGCACCCTCTGCGACCAACTCGGCGTCTCCCGCCCGACCTTGCGCTCCGCCGTCGACGAACTGGTCTCCACCGGTCTGATCGTCCGCGAGCACGGCCGGGGCATGTTCGTGGCCCCCGCGAAGATCACCCAGGAGCTGGCCGCCGCCACCGAGGACCACACCTTCGTCCTGCCGCGCGCCGGCGGCACCTGGACCAGCCGGGTCCTGGAGTTCTCGACCGTCCGGGCAGGCGCCCGGGTCGGCCGCAAGCTCAACCTCTCCCCCGCCGTCGAGATCCTCTACGTCGCCCGGCTGCGCCTGGTCGACGGCGAGCCGATGGCCATCGAGTACCTGCACCTGCCGGCCGCCCTGGTCGGCGGACTGCGCGCCGAGCAGCTGGAGAGCGGCGACTTCTACGAACTGCTGCGCGACGCCCACGGCGTCCGGGTGCACGAGGCCACCCAGTGGATGGAGCCCACCGTGGTCAGCGAGAAGGAGGCCCGGCTGCTCGACGTCCCGGTGCTCTCCCCCGCCCTGCACGTCGAGCGCCTCACCACCGACGACACCGGCCTCCCGGTCGAGTACGTCCACTCGCTCTACCGGGGCGACCGCTACCGGATCGTCTCCCACCTCTCGCTCGGCGACCCCGACGCCCCCGCCGGGCCCGGCGGCCGGCACTGACGGCGCCGGCCCCGGCCGTCAGGCGGTCCGCACCGCCATCAGGAGTCCGCTCGCCCAGGCCAGGCGGACGCACCGGAAGTCGTCCCGCCCGTCCAGCTCGGCCAACAGCCGTTCGACGGAGGCCTGGTGGCCCTCCGGCCAGCCGGGCTGCGGGAAGAGGTCGTCGATCAGGTACGTCCCACCGGGGGCCACCAGGGCGAGGGCCCGGTCGAGGTGGGTGAACTTGCCGGGCCAGGTGTCCGCGAACACGAGGTCGAAGGGCGGGCCGTCGTACTCCTCCAGCCAGGCGCCGCCGTCCCCGGCGACGAAGCCCACCCTCGGGTCGGCGCCCAGCTGCTGCCGGGCGAACTCCTGGAGGGCGGGGTCGAGTTCGACCGTGGTCAGCCGCGAGTCCTGGTCCATGCCGCCGAGGAGCCAGGCGGTGCCCTCCCCCACGCCGGTGCCGAGTTCGAGGATCCGGCCGGCCGGGCGGGCGGCTGCGAGTGCGGCCAGCAGGCTCCCGGTGCGGTCCTCGCTGGACATGATGAAGCCGGCTTCGCGCGCCGCGGAGCGCAGTGCGGGCAGGGTGGCGGGGAGGCGGTTCGGCGTGTCGTCCATCCGCCGATGATGCGAGGTCGGGCCCTGCCCCGGCAAGCAGGATTTCGGGCGCCGCCCGGGTCCGGACGGCGCCCACCGGTGGGGAGTTGACGGTCGGTAGGAGACGGTCAGCTGCTGCTCGGCCGCCCCGGAGCGGTTGCGGGCGGTGACCGTAGACACGCAGACGCCGTGACCGTCGGTGGGTCGCAGCAGCAGCTCGGCGGGGACGGCCGCAGGCTCGGCCTCCCAGAGGGCCGGGGCGTGGGTCCGGGTCCGCACCGGGGTGCCGTTGGCGATCCGGAAGGGCCGGCCCCGGCGACGGGGTACGAGCCGACGGGGCGCGGGGCGGCAGCCGGCCCGGCCGGCCCGGTGGTTCAGTCGAGCCGGGGCCCCAGGGCGCGCAGCACCCCGACCAGCTGGGCCACGTCGGTACCGACCTGGTTGCCGCTCGCCGTGGCCGTGTTGCGGGTGCCGACCGCCACCGCCGAAGCGGTGACGGGCCCGCTGAAGATGGCCGCGTTCTCGATCGTCATGCTGCCCGCTCCCAGGGGTTGAGGGCCCGTCAGGGCCTCGTCCAGGGGCCGGTCCGCGAACGCGAGGTCCCGGCCGGCCACCGTCAGGGTGAGCTCCACCCGGTCCGTCCCGGCACCCGGACCGGTGCGCACGGGGCCCACCCTGAGCAGCCCGCGTTCGGCCAGGTCCAGGTACGCCATCTCCACCACGGCCCAGTCCACCTTCGGACCGAACGGCCGTCTCGTGGTGCCCCTGGGCCCGCCCTCGACCCACTGACGGCCCATCACCGCCCCGCCGCCCGCGTCGTGGTCGGCCACCCAGCGCAGCAGTTCCTCCCGGAACTCCCAGGCCCGCCGGCTCTTCGGCTTGGCGGCCTCCTCCAGCCGGAGCGCCCGCATCCTGCCGACCCGCGTCAGGGCCACGGTGCCGGGCCCGGCCCCCTCCACCGCGGCCACGTGACGGCGGTCGCGGCAGCGCGCCAGGGCGGCGGCGAAGCGCTGGTCGGTCATACCCAGCCCGCGCCTGACCCCGGAGAGCACCACCACCGGCGAACCCGAGCCGGCGGCCCGCGACGCCACGGCACGCAACAGCAGGTCCGCGTCCTTGGACATGGCCGCAGGCTAGCAGCGGAGCCCACCGTTGCGTGCCCGATCGCACATCATCGGTCGCAACCGGCGACCGGCAGCGGGCACGACCTCACCGGGGGGTGGGAGAAGGAGCGGCGTTGGGGTGCGTGGCTCGGCGGCGCCGACAAGGGGGTCCCCCCGGCCGAAGGCTGGGGGAGAGTCCATGCGGAGCATCGGCGACTGAGGAGAAGCCGGCGAGGTGCGTGCCCCGGCGTCGCGACGCCGCCCCCCGATTGCCGGTCGGCCTTGGCCGCTACAGGCGCTCGATGTCGATCCACTCCAGGCCGGTCAGCTCAACGCCGAGGCCCGCGGCGCGGTGGCCGCCGTCCTTGAAGTAGTGCTCGCCGAGGGCGTCGGCGAGGATCTGCTCCTGCTGGGCCTCGCTCGCCCCGGCGTCGCGGGCCGCGTACAGGCGGGAGGCGACCTCGCCCGGCATCAGCTGGGTGAGGGTGCGCGGGCGGGGGTCGTCGGTGGAGCCGACGGCGGCGGTGAAGCCGAAGCGGGCCTGGAGGTGGAGCATGAAGCCGCGTTTCTCCGCCTCGCGCCGCACCCGCTGACGGACCCTCGGCTGCCACTTCGCCCGCACCCGCTGCTCCACCCGCTCGGCGGCGGCGGGCTTGGGGGCGGACGTGCCCTTGAGCCAGCGCTGCACCGTGCGCTGGGAGACGCCCAGTTCGGCCGCCAGTGCCTTGGTCGAGCCCTTGTGACCCTTGAGCAGGAACCGCAGCCGCGCGGGCAGGGACTGCGGGATCGGCCGGGTGCGCTCCACGCGCTCCAGGCCTTCGTCGATCTCCCCCACGCTGGGGCTCCTCCTCGTACCGGTGATGGTGACAGGGCGTCAGACAGGATCTACTCGTCGGCGGAGACCGCCCCGCCGGTCTTGATGTGGCGTGCGGGGTTGGTGCCGTCGGCGAGCAGCGCGGCGATCTCGGCCATCGGCCGGGTGCCCTCGTGCTTGACGTGCCCGGGGCTGACGCCGAGGCGCAGCGCGGTGCCGAGGGTCCCGTCGGGCCGGGTGAGGACATCGAGCGCACCCGGGCCGGGAGAGGCGAAAAGCGCGCAGTCGGACAGCACCGCGAAGGCGTGGCGGCCCTCCGCCGCGGCCTTGCGCAGCTTGCGGTGCAGATTGACGGTGGCGGTGTCGATGACCAGGGCCCGCATCAACGGGTCCCAGGTGGGCCGCTCCAGCGCGGGCCAGCGCTCCCCCGGGCGGTAACCGTGGCCGCGCGGACGTTCACGGAACTTGCCGATCGTGCCCTTCGCGGTCTGCTTCACCGCGCTCAGCACCGCGAGCTCGACCGGGTCACCGACCGTCCGCAAGCCCGCCATCGCGTCAAGGAAACCGACCGGATCGCCGTCGGCCAGGTCGAGCGGGACGCCGAGGGCGGCCATGGTGTCGACGTAGGCCTGCCGCAGGTGCTTGTGCCAGGGGTCGAGGTACGGGCCGGACTCGTGCCGCAGCCAGCCCTCGGCCGGCTGGACGGGGTGGCCGAGCTCGGCGGCGTAGGCGAGCTTGACGGTGCTGTACCAGGCCGGGCCGGTCGGGCAACTGCCGTCCGGAGTGAAGGGGTTGGGCAGCAGCGGGTCCACCGGGACCTCGGAGAGGTCGGCCAGCCAACTGCCCGGGATCCGCTTGTCGAAGGCCGGAGCGAGCTCGTGCACCGGCCCGGACAGCGGGAGGGTGAGGCGGCCGGCGGCGGCGAGAAAAGCCATGTTGACGTCCAGCCCGACCGCGTACGGCAGCACGCTCTCGGCCGGAGTGAGCGACCGGTGCCAGTCCCACGCCTCCGTCACCAACTCCCCCAGCTCGTCCCGCTCCTGGGCCAGCGGGTGAACGTCGGGCACCTCCGGCGGCGCGGCGTCGAAGGCACGCGTACGGGAACCCTCCACCACACCGGAGGCCCACCCGCTCTCGGTCCGCACCGGGCGGGTCGGCGGACGCAGCGAGGTGACCAGCTCCAGGCCGCTGACCGCCGTCGACCCGCGCGGGGTCAGCACCCGGGTGGCGTACGTCCCGAGCAACCGGGCCAGACCCGAGGCATCCAGGCCCTCGGGCACCACCCAACCACCAGAGGCGAGCGCACCCCAAGCCGGCACACAGAGCTGGACACACTGACGGCGGCCGTCCTGCGGCGTGCGGTAGATCCGGGCCCAGGGGCCCAACCCACGCTGGGTCAGCAGCCAACCCGCCTTCTCCAGCGCCTTCACCGCCTTGTGGTTCTTGGGGAGTTGGCCCAGCCGGGGGACGAAGTCCTGCTTCTCGTCCCGGCCCGCCCGGGGCAGGCCGAGCTCGGCCAGCGCCGCGTCGGTGAGGATCAGCAGCGGATCCCCGTCGCGGCCGTGCCGGTGCAGCCTCCCCTGCCCGAGACCGGCCTCCAGCGCCCACTCGACGGCGGCGGCCACCGTACGGGCGGACGGCGCGGTCGCGGCCGGGGAGCCGTCCGCGAGGTACGCCACCAGGCCACGGCCGTCGGCGGCGACGTCGAGCACGGCGAGCGGACCGGCCGGGAAGCGGGCGGCCGCGGCCTGCGCCCAATCATCCTGTGTGGCGGCGGACTTGGCGGACTTCTTGGGCGCGGAGCCACGGGGAGGCGCGGCCTTGCGAGGGCTCGGCGCAGCGGGAGTCGGCGACGGAGAGACGGAGGCGGGAGCGGTGGTGGCCGGGGTGCACCAACCGCCCATGTGCACCGGACGACCCTGCGCGCGGTACGGGGTCGGACGGCCGCAGCGCACGCACGCCTGCGTTTCCGCCACCACCAACTCCCCCGCCTCGGTACGGTCCAGTTCCACCACGACCTCACCGGCCGTACCAGGCACGGAAGTTGACGGAACGGAAGGCGCGGCGGGGGCGGGCGTCGGCTGGGCCGGGGTGAGGCGGGCGGCCATGCCCTCCAGCAGGCGGGCGTACGCCGCACGCCCCTCCCCCTGCGGTTCGCGCTGCCCGGACTCCCAGGCGGTGAGCGTCCCGGCGCTGACGTCCAGGGCCGCGGCGGTCTCCGCCTTCGTCAGGCCGTACTCGGTGCGCAGGCGCTTGCGCTCGGCCGGTTCGGGGAGCGGGACGGCCCGGCGCGGGCCGGCGCCGAGCAGCGTGTCGATCGCGTCCGGGGTCTGCTGCGGCGAGGCACCGGTCATGTCCGTCTCCTGATCCCTCTCTGATGCCGTCTCAGACCGCCCGGGACCGACCTCCCGAACGTGCTCCCACCTGCCCTCCGGTCCCTCGGCCGCAGGGGAAGTCAGGATCAGACCCTAGCAAGCGATCTCCCGGCTTCCGCCGACCGTCGGCCTCGGACGGGGAGGAGCGCGGGGAACGACGGAGGGTCCCGGCCGTAGCGCTACGGCCGGGACCCTCGGGGTGGTCTCAGATGGGGCGGGCGTCAGGCGTCAGTGAGCGGTCGGTACGACCAGGACGGCGCCCGGCCAGAGGTCGAGGTTGTTGCCGACGTTGGAGCCGGTGGCGGTGACCGAGGTGACGTTGGCGTAGTTGGAGGAGACCCCACCGCCGTCGGCGCCCGAGCCCTGGCCGATGGCGACGTTGCCGCTGCCGGACTGGCCGGCGGCGTTGTCCGCGAAGGCGGTGGTGGGGAGGGCCGAGAGAGCGCATGCAGCAATGAAGGCGCCGAACGCCTTACCGAAGGTTCGCATGAGTCCGATCATGGCAAACGGCTCAACAGAAAGTCACGCTCCGTAACCCTTTCGGCCGAACACCAGACCGCGACGGCCCCGAACCCACCCGTTCGGCCGAGCCGTCAGGCCCTCCCGGCGCCCTCCGGCAGGACCGGCTCCGGCCACGACGGGTCGGGCGCCCACTCCCGCCAGGGCTCCGCGAAGAGGCCGACGCGGTCCTGGAGCATGCCGAGGGCCCGCTCCCGCGCCAGCTCCACCCGCGCGTGCAGCCGGTCGTCCACCAGCCCGAGGCGTCGGATCCGGGCGTACTCGTCCTCGTCCTTCCAGCTGTGGGCCGAGAGGTCGGGCTCGGCCACCAGATCCACGGCGAGGTCCATCGTGTCGATCCCGGCGGCGGTGCGGCGGAAGGGGAGTTCGAAGTTGACGTACCAACGGATCGGCTCGCCGGAGGCCGCGTGCTGGAAGCGGTGGACGGAGAAGTGCTCGCCCTCCAGGAAGGTGCTGCGCAGGGCGGTGCCGGTCCACCGGTAGGGCTCGAGGGTCCAGGTGCCGGCCGCCAGCTCGTCCAGGCCCTCACCACGTCTGGCCTCCCGGTCGCCCTCCCCGCCAGGTGCCAGCGAGGCGATCCAGGTGGTCGGGGCGAGGCTGGTGATGCCCGGCCAGTAGGCCAGGTCCAGGCGGTCGCCGTCGTCGGCCAGCACCCGGTGCGGCATCGCCGTCCAGACCCGTCCGCCGTGGACGTCCCGGCGGACCGCCGTGCTCCCGGCGGCGAACCGACCGCCGCCGGCCGGGTCGTGACGGTCCGACGGGCCCGTCACCGGTGGCTGCCCACCGCGACGGCGCAGGCCGGTTCGTGCCAGGTGGTGCGCACCACCTGGCCGCCCCGCTCGCGGCGTTCGCTCGACCAGGTCCGGCAGCATCCGCCACGGCCGGCGGGCCGGGGCGGTACGGCGGTTCGGTGCGCCAGCACGCCGGCGGCGGGCCGGGACGGGCGGCGGCGGGGACGCGGGCGGCGCCCCTCGGAGGGTGCGGAGGATGAGTTCGTCACGGAACGGGCTCTGCCCGCCACCGGCACCCACCGAACCTCAACCCACCCGAAGGGAGGACCGCGCCCCCGCCGAGCCCCCGCCGCGCCCCCGGCCCCGCGGTCAGCGGAAGCGGTGGAGGTTCTCGGCGAGGAAGGCCTCCAGGGTGCGCGGGTCCCGTCCGGTGACCTGCCGGAAGGTCTCGTCCGGCCGCTCCTCCCGGACCACCGCCAGCTGCTGGATCTCCACCACGTGGGCGGCCAGCCACCCCGGCATCCCGGCCCGTTCGACCAGGTGGGCCCGGAGCCCGTCCGGGCCCAGGTCCGCGTAGCGGACCGTGCGGCCGAGCAACTCCCCGAGCAGTTCGGTCAGTTCGGGGTAGCTGTAGGCCCGGGGGCCGGTCAGCGGGTACGTCCCGCCGGCCAGGTCGGGGCGGGTGAGCGTCTGCGCGGCCAGCTCACCGATGTCGCGGACGTCCACGTAGTTGCAGCGCGCCACACCCATCGCACCGGCCACCACTCCGGCGGCGGCGATGCCGGGCGCCAGGAGCAGCAGCTTCTGCATGAAGGCGTACGGCCGCAGGACGGTGGCGGTGACGCCGGTCGCGCGCAGCCGTTCCTCGATGAGGTGGTGGCCCCGGGAGATCTCGACCGGTGAGTCCGGTTCGGCGGCCGGCGCCGAGATCTTGACGATGTGTCGGATCCCACTGTCGACGGCCGCCTCGACGGCGTCGAGCTCGTACCGCACCTGCTGAGGGCCGTTGGCCATGGTGAGGAAGAGCTGGTCGGCGCCCTTGAAGGCGGCCCGCAGGGAGTCCGGGTCGGCGGCGTCGGCGGCCAGGACCTCGGTGGTGGCGCGGACCGGCCCGTCGAGGGAGGCGGCGAGCCCCGCCGGGTCGCGGGTGAGGGAACGGGTCGGCACGCCGCGGGCGGCGAGCGCGTGCAGGGTGGCACTGCCGGTGGCGCCGGCGGCGCCCATGACGACGATCACGAGGGCTGCCGTTCCAGGAGGGGAGCCTCGGTGGGCTCGGCGGTGGGAAGGGACGTGGCGCGACTGCCCCGCCAGCGGAAGGTGGCGATGGTGCCGGCTATCGCGGAGGAGATCGCGAAGTCGGCGGGCAGCCGCCCGGGCCAGGGGCTGCCGTCGAGCGCGGGGATCAGCGGCAGCAGCTGCGAGGCGGCGAGGCCGACAGCCAGGCCCGCCGCGGCGCCGGCGAGGCCGACCGCGAGGGCCGCGAGCAGCCGGGGGATCCTGGGCGGGCGAGCGGGGACGGGGCGGCGGTGCAGCGCGACGGTGAGGGCACCGGCCACCAGGGCGGAGGTGCCGCCGATGGTGGTCAGGGCGGCGACCACCAACTGCGGCTGGCCGGAGGCGAAGCCGCCGGCGCTCGCCATCACGGCGGGCATGACGTAGGCGGGCAGCACCTCCTTCCACAGGACGTACGGCGCCGGAGCGTCCGGAGTTCTCGTGCTCATGAACGGTCTCTTTCCATTGGTCGACGGGAGCCCTAAGATTTGTACTTAGGTCCCTAACTATCAGGGTCGAAGGAAGGCGGGCCGCCGTGCGGCCCGCCTGAACGGGAGTCAGTCCTCGGTGAGTGCGTCGATGCCCGCCGCCACGCGGGCCAGCAGGTCGAGAAAGGTGGCGCGCTCCTCCTCGGAGAGCCCGCCGACCATCGCCTGCATCCGGGCGAAGTGCTCCGGCGCCAGCTCGCGCAGCCGGTCGGCCCCGCGCGCGGTGAGGACCACCACATTGCCCCGCCCGTCCTCGACGGACGGGCGTCTGGCCACCAGGCCTTCTCGCTCCAGGCCGTCGACCAGCCCGGTCACGGTCGCCCGGGAGACCCCGAGGCCGGCCGCGAGCTGGGACGGCGACTTCTCACCGCCGTGGTCCTCCAGGTCGGCGAGCAGCCGGTACCGGCCGGTGGAGAGGCCGAAGCGGCCGAAGTGCACCTCGCCGGCCTGGCCGACCCTCGCACCGGCCGCCATCAGTCTGGCCGCGACCAGCACCGCCTGCGGGTCGACCGAGAGGCCGTAGCGGGAGATCTGACGGCGTGCCTGATCGAGGCTCGGGGCGCCAGGGTCGAACTCGGACTGTGGGGTCACGAGAAGTAATATGGCGCCTAATCAGTACCGCGGTCAAGCAGATCCGACAGACCGGTGACCGGTGTCGCGCGAGGCGGCTCGGCAGCCGGCAGCGGCTGACGGGGCACCGACAGGAAATCGGCGCGCTGGTGCAACCGAACGGCCCGCCCGGAACGTACAGGAGGTGGGCCCGTCCGAGCGGCGGGCCGTTCACCGTCCTGGGAGCCCTCTTTGAAGAACCGTCACCTCACCGCCACCACCGCCCTGGCCTGCGCGGTCCTCGCGCTCAGCGCCTGCAGTTCCACCGGGACCCCGGTGGCGGCCGGTGACGCCAAGACCTCTGCGACGGCCTCCGGCCCCGCGCCCGCCGTCTCCACGCCGGACCCGGCCACCAGCGCCGGCACCGGCCCGAAGACCACCGCGTCGGACACCCCCAGCTCCACCATCCGGCCCGAGGCGCAGCCCTGCGGCGGGTCGGAGAAGGAGACCGACGTCACCGGCGTGCTGACCGGGCTGGACAAGAGCGCCGCTCCGCGCTGGTCCGGCGTCATCAAGCTGACCAACGTCTCCGCCAAGCCCTGCAAGCTGTACGGCCCGGCCGACGTCCGCACCGACGGGGCCGGCACCTTCCACAAGCTGGTCACCGGCGTGATCGGCGACGTCAAGTTCGTCACCGACCGGTCGAAGGCGACCGTCCTCGGCCCCGGCGAGACCCTGTTCCAGGCCGTCAGCTGGCTCTCCTCCCCGCCCAGCGCGCCCAACGCCGAGTGCGCGACGGGCAACCAGCTGGTCCTGGTCCGGAACGAGGAGGCCATCTTCATCTCCGTCCCGGTCAAGGACGCCCGCTTCTGCCCGTCCAAGGAGACCGGCTCCCCGCAGGTCATGATCGGCGCCCAGCTGGCCGTCGAGGCCCAGGCCAAGGCCCAGCTGGAGGTCTTCTCCACCAAGCGGTGACGCGTCGTCAGCCCTCCCTCCGTCCGCGCGGGCCCGCACCCGTCCGCGTCGCACGCAGGTGCGATGATGGCCGGGCAGAGCGGGGCCGGGAGGACGGAGGGCTGACGGGTGGCGTACGAGTTGGCGGAGCGGCTGGTGCTCGGGGTCGCCTCCAGTGCCCTGTTCGACCTCGGCGAGTCCGACGCGGTCTTCCGCGAGGAGGGCGAGGAGGGCTACGGGGCGTACCAGGAGCGGCACTTGGCCGACAGGCTCCGCCCCGGAGCGGCCTTCCCCTTCGTCCGCCGGCTGCTGGCGCTCAACGACCTCGACCCGGACGATCCGCCGGTCGAGGTCATCGTGCTCTCGCGCAACGACCCGGACACCGGCCTGCGGGTCATGCGGTCGATCGAGGCCCACGGGCTGCCGATCAGCCGGGCGATCTTCACCCAGGGCCGCTCGCCGCACCGCTTCATGCCGGCCCTCAACATGTCGCTCTTCCTCTCCGCCAACCAGGACGACGTCCGCGAGGCCGTCCGGGCGGGGCTGCCCGCCGGGCACGTGCTCGGCCCGGAAGGAATCCCGGAGGACGCCGACGGCGGGGACGCGGACGACCAGGAGCTGCGGATCTCCTTCGACTTCGACGGCATACTCGCCACCGACGCCTCGGAACTCGTCTACCAGACCGACGGGTTGGCCGGCTTCCGCGAGCACGAGCGGGCGAATGCCGACGTCCCGCACGACGCCGGCCCGCTCAAGGACTTCCTGGCGGCGGTCAACCGGATCCAGCTCCGGGAGGAGCAGGAGCACCTGAAGGACCCGTCCTACCGGCCCCGGGTCCGGGTCTCCCTCGTCACCGCGCGCAACGCCCCCGCCCACGAACGGGCCGTCATGAGTCTGAAGCGCTGGGGCGTGCGGGTGAACGACGCGTTCTTCCTCGGCGGCGTGGACAAGGCCGCCATCATGGCGGTGCTGCGCCCGCACCTGTTCTTCGACGACCAGGCCGCCCACCTCGCCGCCACCGCCCGCACCACCCCCAGCGTCCACGTCCCCTTCGGCCACCTCAACGGCGCACCCGCCTGACCGGCCGAAGACGCCCCACCTCAGGTTCCGCTCAACTCCCTTCCGAACGGCGGGCGGACGCGCCCAGCGTGATCACCGAGGGAGTGGAACCACTCCACCTGAGCCCCGGACGTGAGCACGTGAAGCACGTCATCGCGACCGTCAGGACCGCCCTGCACTGGGTCACCCAGGTCGGCAACCGCCCCAGCCACCACACCGACCAGCGCCGCCCCGGGCCCTCCCCCGCCGACGTGGCCGCCGCGCGCTACCGCCCCACCGTCCCGGTCCTCCCCGGCACCTACAACTGACGGCGCGGCCGGGCCGGGCCGGGCCGGGCCGGTCAGGCGATCTCCGCGCGCCAGCCGCCGACGACGGCGATCAGCAGGACCTCCACGGCCGCGCTCTCCGGCCCAACGGCGGGCCACCGTTCGCGGGGTGCGCGGAGCACGGCGGCCACCTCCCCGGCCGTCGGCAGCGCAGGCACGGCTGCCGCCACGACCGTGGAGACCGCCGCCCGGCAGCGGTCGCTCCAGTCGTCGAAGGCTCCTGCGGCGGCTGTCGGGGAGTCCGGCGGTGGGAGTTCGAATCCGAGCCGCCGGCCCTCGGGCAGCACGGTCTCCACGACGAGGTGCCCGCCCAGGGCCGCGACGTAGGAGAGCACCGGACCCACCGTCGACTCGGCGCCCGACTCGACCGCCACCACCCGGGACGGGTCGACACCCATGGCGTGCGCGAGATCCGCGGAGCCGGTACCGGCCAGCCGTCGCAGTTCCGCGAGGACCCGCCCACGGTGCTCGGCCACCAGCCGGTCGGCCTCGCGGGTGATCCGCTCGGCGTCGGACGACTCCGGGTAGAACTCGGCGAGGAACTCGGCCTCGTCGCCGTACTCGCCGGGCTCGGTCATCGGTCCGCCTGTTCCTCGGTTCGCCGGAGGTGGCTGCGGTAGCGCTCCTCCGCCAGCGGGATCGCCGTGCGGTACCAAGACTGCCACTGCCCCTGCTTGTCGCCCGCCACCAGGATGACGATTCGACGCCTGGTGTCCAGCACGAACAGCAGTCTGATCTCGCTGCCGCCCGCCGAACCGGGGCGGAGCTCCTTGAGGTTGGGCATCGAGGAGTGGCGGATCCGGTCGACCAGCGGCCGGCCCAGGGCCGGGCCCGTCCGGCGCAGTGCCGTGATCGCGGCGGCGACCTGGTCAAGGGAGGCACGGTCCGTGCGGCGGAGGCCGTGGAGCCAGTCGCGAACGGCCGGCTCCAGGACCAGACCGTACGTATACGGGCAATTCGGCAAGAGTCCCACACCTTTTCCTGTGCAAACGACCCATTGCCTGAGCGCAACGTATCACCGCAGGAGCACCCTTGACGGCGAATCCCGACGATCCGTCAGCTGATCACCCGGGTAGGCTGCCGGGATGTCTCCGCGCTCCCTGCACAGCCTTCACGACCGGGCCGCCCTCGGTGCCCGGCTGCTCAGTGACCCCGCGCCGCACCTGCTCGAACTCGGTGACCTGGACGACCTGTTGTGGCCGCACACCAGCTGGTACGCCGTCGAGGACGAGGGCCCGGTGGCGCTGCTGTACTCCGTCGGCGACGTCCCGACAGTGCTGGTGTCGGCCCGGCCGGAGCGGGCGGCGGGGGCGGAGGAGCTGGCGGCCGCTCTGCTGCCGGTGCTACCGCGGCGGTTCATCGGGCACCTGCCGGACGGCGCGGTCAAGGTGCTCGAAGGCTCGTACCGGGTCAGCGGCCGCGACACCCTGCTGCGGATGGTGCTCACCGACCCGGACCGCAGCCCCGTCGCCGCGCACCGGCCCGGCCAGTGGGAGCCGGCCGTGCTCGGGCGGGACGAACTCCCGGAGCTGCTGGGCCTGTTCGCGGCCGCCTACCCCGGCAACTGGTTCGACGACCGGATGCTGGACACCGGCCAGTACCTCGGGGTCCGGCACGAGGGCCGGCTGGCCGCGGTGGCCGGGGTGCACGCGTGGTCGCCGGCGCAGCGGGTGGCGGTGCTGGGGAACGTCACCACGCTGCCCGAGCTGCGCGGGCGCGGCGCCGCGGCGGCCTGCGTGGCCGCCCTCTGCCGGCGGCTGGCGGAGACGGCGGACCACATCGGGCTCAACGTCCGCGCCGACAACGCCACCGCCGTCCGCCTGTACGAGCGCCTCGGCTTCACCGGGGTGACCACGTTCACCGAGGCGCTCTTCACCGCGCTGCCCCTGGACTAGTGCCGTGCCCGGCACTAGTTCTCCGGGACGGGGTCGGCGCCGCCCCGGGTGCCAGGGCGGCAGCGCAGCAGGCGACCGGCCGTCAGGCGGGTGGCGCGCAGGGCGCCGTGGCGGTGCAGGGCCTGGACGGCGTAGGTGGAGCAGCTCGGGGTGTAGGGGCAGCAGACGGGGCGGGTGGGGCTGATCCGGGTGCGGTAGTGCTGCACCGCGCCGTGCAGGAAGGCCGCCGGGCGGCCGCCGGGGAGCCGGGGCGCGCGGTGGGCGGTCAGTGCGGCCCGCAGGCCGGAGGTGAAGACCACCGGGATCAGCGCGATCAGGCAGGGGTCGGCGCAGTCGCCCACGCAGTCGAGGGCGTCGCAGCAGTCGTTGTCCTTGTCCTTCTTCTGCTGCGACTTGTAGCGCTCCCAGGCCCGGCGCCGCTCGCGCCTGGCCCGCCGCTCGTCCTTCGGCAGCCACCACCAGGCCCGTTCGAAGTACGGTGGCCGGGGCGCGGGTGGGTACATGGGTACCGCCTCTCTTCACTGGGGTGACACGTCTGCCGGGACATCCTGCCGTACGGGAGCGTCGCGGTACGAAGAGCATCTAGGGTGACCGCCTGACGGCCCGTCACACCATCCGCTGCTGGAGAGGCTCCACCGTGTACGCCAAGCAGTACGAGCTCACCCTGCCCGCCGACTACGACATGGGGATCATCCGCGGGCGGGTGGCGGCCGGTGGGCACGTCCTGGACGACCGGGCGGGGCTGGGCCTGAAGGCCTACCTGATCCGCGAGCGCGGCGAGCAGGGTTCGCCGGTGAACCAGTACGCCCCGTTCTACCTCTGGAACGACACCGGGGAGATGGCCCGCTTCCTGGTCGGCGGGGGCGGCTTCCAGAACATCGTGCGGGACTTCGGCCGCCCGGCCGCGCTGCACTGGACCGGGATCGCCTGCCACGCCGGCCCGGCCCGCGCGGCCGTACCCCGGGCCGCCTCCCGCCGGCTGACCGCCGTGCCCGTGGACTCCGACCCGGACCGCACCGGCCTCGGCCTCTCCGAGCTGATCGCCCGGGAGGTCGAGGAGCTGGCCGGGCTGGCTCGGCGAGAGGACGTGCACACTGCCGCGCTGGCGCTGGACCCGCACCACTGGCAGCTGCTCCGCTTCGTCCTGCTGGCCGAGGCCCGCACCGCAGACACCACGGACGAGGAGCGCTACGAGGTGCTGCACCTCTCCGCCCCAGGCCTGGCCGGCCTCCCGGCGGGCCGGGCCTGGTGACGGCCGGTCAGGTGCGCGGGGCCAGCACGTCCACGGCGGCCATCCCGGCCGCGGCGGCCGCCCGCAGGCCGAGCACCGAGTCCTCGAAGACCAGGCAGTGCCGCGGCTCGACGCCTAGGCGCCACGCGGCCAGCAGGAAGCCCTCCGGGTCGGGCTTGGCCTGGGTGACGTCCTCGGCGCAGACCAACGTCTCGAACATGCCGTCCACGCCGAGCGCCTTCAGCGAGGCCTCGACGGACTCGCGGGTGCTGCCGGAGACCACCGCCGAGCGGAGCTTGCGGTGGGCCTCCTCGACGTGCGGCAGGATCCCGGGGACCAGGGTGACCTCGGGGAGCAGCTCGCGGTAGAACTCCTCGCGGCGCCGGGCCACCTCGGCGACCGGCATCGCCAGGCCCTGACGCTCGTTCAGGTCCACCACGATGTCGGCGACGGGGCGCCCGCCCCAGGCGTAGAAGAGGTCCTCGGGGAACTCGCCGCCCCACTCGCCGACGGCCCGGCTCCAGGCCCGGTGGTGCACCGGCATGGAGTCCGCGACGGTCCCGTCGCAGTCGAACAGGTAGGCCCGGAAGTCGCCGTGCGGCAGCGGAATGATCACCGGCCCACCCTAGCCGCCCGGCCCTACGGGGTCCTGCTGGGGTTGGGCGTGGGGGGCTTCGTGGTCCCGGAGGGCTTCGGCGTGGGCGCCTTCGTGGTCCCGGAGGGCTTCGGCGTCGGCGCCTTCGTGGTCCCGGAGGGCTTCGGCGTCGGCGCCTTCGTGGTCCTGTTCGGCTTCGGCGTCGGGGCCTTCGTGGTCCCGCCAGGCGTGGGCTTGGATTCCGTGAAGGACCAGCTCACGCCGGAGAGCGAGCTCTGGCCCTTGTCGGCGAAGTACTTGAACAGCGCCGGGGACATGTCGAGGTCGTTGATGCCCGCACCCGGCGCCTGATCGGTCACCTTCGCGGTCGCAGTGCGGCCGTTGTAGGTGATGCGGACCGTCGAGAAGCACACCGAACCGTTGCTGAACAGCTGCGGGCTGACCGCCACGATGAAGTCCCCGGCGGAATCCACCTTCCCGCACGCGTTGAGCCCGGGCGAGTAGGAGGTGGCCCTTCCCTTGTACGTGGCCGCGGAGGCCGGGATGGCAGCCGCCGCGAACACGGCGGCGAAGGCCAGCGTTCCCACGCCTGCGGTAAGGGTGTTCCTCGTCGAACTCTTCATGGTTCCTCTCAGGTGCTTTCTCATCGGAGCGGCAACACGCGAACGCTAGCCACGCGAACAACTCCGTGTCCACACCAGAGCGTGTGAACTTCCCTTTTGGGCAATCCTTTTGACCCTCCGTCCTGCAGAGGGATGTCATCACCGCCAGAAGAAGATGACGGTCCGGGCAAAAGCCTTTACCGCCGAGCGGAAACGCGCGAAGCCGAGCTGATTCGTCCGCGACGTCGGTGTCCCAGCAGTGCACCTGACAGTCGGGACCCCGGCACGTCCAGCAGGGTCCCGGCCGGGGCGTCCGCACAGGACTCGGTGCCGCCCGGCCCTTCGGCCGGCCCGACGCGGAAGATGTACTGGCGTGAACATTTCATAACGGGAGCACGGATCCCGGCCCCCGGCCGCCCCGCAGCCTCTAGCGTCGAACGACCCCGTCCGCACTCGACGCACCGGAGGACCCCGTGCGCACCAGGCTGACCCTCGCCGCCGCCGCAGCAGCCGTCCTGCTCCTGGCCCAGCCCGCCACCGCGGGCACGGCCCCGTACGGCTCCGCCGGAGTCGGCGACCCGTACTACCCGGACTACGGCAACGGCGGCTACGACGTCTCGCACTACGACCTGCGCCTGACCTACCAGCCTGCCACCGACCAACTCTCGGGCACGGCCACCATCCTGGCCACCACCACCCAGGCGCTGACCCGCTTCAACCTGGACTTCGCCCTCGCCGTCCAGGAGGTGCAGGTGAACGGCCGTCAGGCGAAGTTCGCCGCCACCGGCGACCACGAGCTGGAGATCACCCCGGTCGCACCGCTGGACAAGGGTAAGAAGGTGACCGTCGTGGTGCGCTACGCCGACGTGCCCTCCAGCCGGAAGGTGTACGGCTGGACCGGCTGGCAGCGCACCCCGGACGGCGGGGTCGCGGCCAACGAGCCCGAGGGCTCCTGGTGGTGGTACCCGAGCAACGACCACCCCAGCGACAAGGCCACCTTCGACGTCTCGGTCGCCGTCCCGGACGGCACCCAGGCGATCAGCAACGGCGCCCTGGTCGGCCGGTCCTCCAAGCTCGGCTGGACCAGGTACAGCTGGCGCCAGACCAGCCCCCAGGCCACCTACCTGGCCACCCTCGCGGTCGGCCGCTTCGACCTGGACACCACGAGCACCGTCACCTCGGCCGGCGTGCCGGTCGTCACCGCGTACAGCCAGGACCTCGGCCAGTACGACGGCGCCGCCCGCGCCAGCGTGGAGCGCACCGGTGAGATCACCGACTGGCTGGCCACCCAGTTCGGCCCGTACCCGTTCGCCACCGTCGGCGGCTACGTCCCCAACGTGCCCACCCGGTACGCCCTGGAGACGCAGGGTCAGGTCTTCTACAGCCCCAAGGTGTTCGCCGCCGGCTCCAACACCTCCGTGGTCGCGCACGAGCTGGCCCACCAGTGGTTCGGCGACAGCGTCTCGCTGGAGCGCTGGAGCGACATCTGGCTGAACGAGGGCTTCGCCCGCTACGCCCAGTGGCTCTGGTCCGAGCACGAGGGCGAGGGCACCGCCCAGGAGCTGGCCGACTGGACGTACGCCTCCGTCCCCGCCGAGGACCCGTTCTGGCAGGTGCTGCCGGGCGACCCGGGCCCGGACAACCAGTTCCACGGCGCCGTCTACGACCGGGGCGCGCTCGCCGTCCAGGCGCTCCGCAACGCCGTCGGCGACCAGGCCTTCTTCACCATCCTGCGCGGCTGGCAGGCCGAGCACCGCCACGGGAACGCCGACCTCGCGGACTTCCGCCGGTACGCCGAGCGGATCTCCGGCAAGCCGCTGGCCGCCCTGCTGGACACCTGGCTGCTCACCCCGGGCAAGCCCGCCCCCGGCACGGCCAGCACTCCCGCTCCGACCGGCCTCGCGAAGGCCACGGCCCCGCAGGAGCCGAAGTCCTGGAAGCAGATCAAGGCCACCGACACGCTCCACGAAGGACACTGACGCGCCGTCACCCGCGGCGGCCCCCGCCCCGCCGGGCCGGGGCCGCCGCGGGCGACACGCCGAGCGCGGCGGGGCCCCGGGGCCAGGGCGCCCCCGGCTGGAAAACTCGAGGTCATGAACGCCCAGGCCCGTCGTGAAGCTGTGAAATGGACCACCCTCGTACCCGTGCTCGCCTTCGTACTGCTCGCCTGCACCTGGGGCAGATCGCTGCCCGGCCCGGTGGTCGCGGTGGTGGCGCTGTTCCTGGCGGCCGCCGTGCTGGCGGCGGTGCACCACGCGGAGGTGATCGCCCACCGGGTCGGTGAACCGTTCGGCTCACTGGTGCTGGCCGTGGCGGTCACCATCATCGAGGTGGCGCTGATCGTGACGCTGATGGCCGACGGCAGCGAGAAGAACGCCACGCTGGCCCGGGACACCGTCTTCGCCGCCGTGATGATCACCTGCAACGGGATCGTCGGCCTCTCGATCCTGGTGACGGCGCTGCGCCACCGGATCGCGGTGTTCAACCCCGAGGGGACCGGTGCCGCGTTCAGCGCGATCGCCACCCTGGCGACGCTGAGCATGGTGCTGCCGACCTTCACCACCAGCAAGCCCGGGCCGCAGTTCTCCACCACCCAGCTGGTCTTCGCCGCGACCGCCTCGCTGCTCGTCTACGGGCTCTTCGTCGGCACCCTGACGGTCCGTCACCGCAACTACTTCCTGCCGGTCACCTCCACCGGCAAGGTGCTGGAGGACGGCGGCCACGACGACGACCACGCCGATCCGCCGACCAGGCAGCAGGCCTGGATCAGCCTGGCCCTGCTCGGCGTCGCGCTGGTCGCGGTGGTCGGCCTCGGCAAGGGCGTCTCGCCCACCATCGAACGCACCGTGGCCGACGCCGGGCTGCCCTCCTCGGTGGTCGGTGTGGTGATCGCCATGCTGGTGCTCGCCCCCGAGACCATCGCCGCCGTCCGGGCGGCCGGGCGCAACCGCATGCAGACCAGCCTCAACCTGGCCCACGGCTCCGCCCTGGCCTCGATCGGCCTCACCATCCCCGCCGTGGCCGTCGCCTCGGTCTGGCTGAGCGGGCCGCTGGTGCTCGGCCTCGACGCCACCCACATGGTGCTGCTCGCCCTGACCATCGCAGTCGGCACCCTCACCGTCATGCCCGGCCGCGCCACCCCCCTCCAGGGCGGGGTCCACCTCGCCGTGATGGGCGCCTACCTGGTGCTGGCCGTCAGCCCCTGACACCGCGTCACCTCCGCACGGGCCCCGCCACCGCCCCGGTGCCGGGGCCCGTCCGCGTCCGCTCGCTACACGCTCCCGGGGTGGGCCGCCGCCTGGCGGTACTGGGCGGGGGACCGGCCGAGGGTGCGTTGGAAGGCGCGGCGCATGGCTTCCGTGCTGGGGTAGCCGCTGGCGCGGGCCACCTGGACGACGGTGTGCGGCGTCTCCGCGAGCAGGCGGCAGGCGGTCTCCAGACGGGTGAGGTCGACGTAGCGGCCGGGCGGGGTGCCGGTCTCCGCCGTGAAGGCGCGGGTGAAGTGACGGGGTGACAGGCCGGCCTGCCGGGCGAGGGCGTGGACCGAGAGGTCGGCGTCCGGGTGGTCGGCGATCCAGCCCTGGAGGTCGCGCAGGCCGGGCCGTCGGGCGGTCTGGGCCCGCAGCTGGGTGGAGAGCTGGTCCTGGTCGGCGTGGCGGCGGACGAAGACCACCAGGTAGCGGGCGAGGGTCAGGGCGGCCTCGTGGCCGAGGTCATCCTCGACCAGGGCGAGTGCGAGGTCGATGCCGCTGGTGCCGCCGGCCGAGGTGGAGATCCGGCCGTCGCGGACGAAGACCGGATCCGGCTCCACCCGGACCTCGGGGTACTGCTCGGCGAGGGCGGCGGTCAGGCTCCAGTGGGTGGTGGCCCGCCGTCCGTCGAGCAGGCCGGCCTCGGCGAGGAGGAAGGCTCCGGTGCAGACCGAGGCGATGCGGCGCGGGCGGCGGGCGTTGGTACGCAGCCAGCGGACCACCTCGGGGTCGAGCAGGGGGAGGCCGTCCGGGGTGGTGGCCGAGCCCGGCAGCAGCACGGTGTGCGGGATGGCGGTGGTGGCGAGGTCGTCGTCCGGGGCGATCCGCAGGCCGCTGTTGGTCCGGACGGCGACTCCGCCGGGGCCGGCCGTGCGGACCCGGTAGGCCGGGCCGTCGGGGGAGAGCGCCACGATGCCGGCCGCGTAGCCGTTGGCGCCGCTGAACACGTCCAGCGGGCCGACGACGTCAAGGCCCTCGACCCCGTCGTACAGCACTACCAGTACGTCGCGTGTCCTCACCCTTCCACCGTGCTCCGCGCGGACCCGGGCCGCCAGGCCGGGGAGCCCACCTTCTGCGCCACCGCGCCGCCGTCGGCAGACGACTTCCGGGGCGGGCTCCCCTCCTTTCGGGCCACGGTGCGGCGGGCCGCCCAACCGGCAGGGCGTCCGGCGGCGGGCAATTCGCCGGACGGGAGGGCGAATTACCCGAATGGTCTGGACCCATTCGAGGGGGGACAGGTCAATTCCGGCAAGGAATTCGGGAGCGGCAGGGCCGGGCTAGATTCCTTTTCGCCGCCGAATCCGGCCGGTATTCCTGCCAGCCCTGCAAAGGGGACTTCCATGCACCAGAGCATTCGTTTCACAGCGGCTGCGGCGATCGCGGCCGTCGCGATCGGCGTCGCCGGACCGGTGGCCTCGGCCGCCACCGTTCCCGCCTCCGTTTCCGCCTCCGCCGCGCCCACGACCGGCGAGGTCCGGCTGAGCGCGCAGGAGATAGCCGAGATCCGGGAGATCGCCGCGCAGATCCGGGCCGGGGCCGCCGCGGCCGACGGCTCGGACGTCCCGCAGCTGCTGAGCGGGAAGTCGGCCGCAGGCAAGAAGATGATCGAGCTGCTGAAGAAGACCCCGGACCTCTTCAAGGGGGCGGTCAGCGCGGCGAAGCAGGGCCACCAGGCGTTCAAGGACTGGATGGGCAAGCAGAACTCCGTGGTCCGGGGTGCCTGGTGGCTGCTCAGCGGCGGCGTGCAGAGCTGGGTCATCGACGAGCTGATCAAGCTGGCCGGCTGAGACCCGGTCAGTCTGCACCCGGTCCAGTTCACTCCAGGCCCCTGAGGACGGAAGGTCCCCGATGTCCCGCTCCGACACCCCGAAGAAGACCGCGATCGAGGATGCCGTCGCCGTGTACGGCGCGCTCCTGGTGCTGCCCGCAGGAGCACTGCGGATGGCATCGCGCCAAGGGCACGCCGAGTTCCTGATCTGGGCCTGGTGGCTCCAGGGCGCGGCACTGGCGTTCATCCTGCTCGGAATCGCGACAGGGGTGGTCCGGGAACGACGGAAGCCGTCCCCGGGCATCTGGGGCGTGCTGATGGTCTGGGCGCTGGCCGCCGGTCACGGTCTCTCGTACCGCGACTGACGGCCGGTCACTCCCTGGCCGGGTCCGGGCCGGGTGCGCTCGGCGGAGCGCACTCGCCCCGGACCCACCTGGTACCGGCCGTCAGCCCCTGACACCGCGTCACTTCCGCACGGGCCCCGCCACCACCGTGATCGCCCGCGTCCTCACCGGCGACACCGTGCCCTACGTCGACCTCCGCCTCGCCTGATCTCCACCCCTTTCTCCACCTGTGGGTCCAGGTGCTCCGAGGCTCCGGTCAGCAGTCTTGGAGGCATGACTACCACCGAATGGATCACCGACCTGGCCCTGCTCCTCGTGGTCTTCCGCCAGCTCCGCGAAGGCCGCCTGGACCGCCGCTCCTACCTCATCCCGCTGGCCATCGTGGCCTTCGTGGCCAACAGCTACCTGGACGGCGTGCCCACCGCCGGCAACGACCTGGTGCTGATCGCCGTCCTGGTCGCCTTCGGCGCGGCGCTCGGCGTCGCCGGCGGCGTCTTCACCCGGATCCGCAGCCGGGGCGGACAGCTCTTCATCAAGGCGGGCGCCGCCTCCGCCGCCCTCTGGGTCCTGGGCATGGGCAGCCGGATGGCCTTCCAGCTCTGGGTCACCTACGGCGGCGGCGCCGCCCACGTGGCCCGGTTCAGCGCCGACCACCGGATCACCGGCCAGCAGGCCTGGGTCGCCGCCTTCGTCCTGATGGCGCTCACCGAGGTAGTGACCAGGCTGGCCACCATCTACCTGCGCGGCCGCACCGTGACCGCAGCCGCCACCCTGCCGCAGCCGCCCGACGCGCGGGTCGTGGCCGGCACCGGCCGGGCGTCCTGAACCGGGAGTATGGTCGCGCCGTGTCCGTGAACACCTCCGCCCCCGACCCGGCCCCCGACCCGGGGCCGGGCCATCGCGCCGCCGTGCTGCTGCGTCGGGACGGCGCGGTGCGCTGGGTCGTCACCCTGACGGTGATCTGCTCGGCGTTCCTGACCACCCGTCCGCTCGGCCCGACCGGCCCGGGCCTGGCCGTGCTGCTGCTCCTGCTGGTCTGCTCGCTGGCCCTGACGGCCCGTCACCTGCCGGCCGACTGCCCGCCCCGGATCACCCTGCCCGTGCTGACCGGCGGTGTGCTGGCCGCCGCGGCGCTGACCGGGCTGAGCAGCAGCGGCTCGGGCTTCCTCTTCTCCTACTTCCTGGCCGGGCACATCGGCTTCCGCTACCCGGCCCGGCAGGCCCTCGCGCTGGCCGCCCTGACCAGCCTGCTGTGCGGCGCGGTGCTCTTCTTCGGCCTCGGCCCGGGCGACCGGCAACTGCCCTGGGTGGTCGGCCTGACCACCGGGGTCCCGGTGGTGACGGGCATGCTCAGCCGTAGCCGGCGGCGGGCGGTGGAGGCGATGGTGGAGTCCGCCGAGTCGGCCGAACGGGCCGCCCGGGCCGAGGCGCAGGCCGCCGTGCTGACCGAGCGCAGCCGGATCGCCCGCGACGTCCACGACGTGCTGGCGCACTCGCTCGCCGGGATCAACATGCAGCTGGAGCTGGCCGACGCCCTGATCGAGACCGGCGACCTGGCGAGGGTGCGGGAGGCCAACGCCAAGGCGCACGACCTGGTCCGGGAGAGCCTGCGGCAGGCCCAGTGGACGGTGCACGCCCTGCGCGAGGACGCCCTCCCGCTGGTCGAGAGCCTGGCCGCGATGGCGGAGACCTCCGGGCACCGCGACGCCTTGCGGGTGACCGGCACCGTCCGCCAACTGCCTGCGGGGCCGACCCAGCAACTGCTGCGGATCGCCCAGGAGGCGCTGACCAACGCGGCCCGGCACGCCCCGGGCGCCACCGTCGCGGTGGAGCTGGCCTTCGCCGAGACGTCCACCACGCTGCGGGTCCGCAACGGGCCGGGCCGGCGCGCGGAGCGTTCGGCCGCCGGCAGCGGGATGGGCCTGGTAGGAATGCGGGAACGGGTCGCCCTGCTGGGCGGCACCCTCACCGCGGGACCGGTCACCGAAGGGCCGGACCGGGGAGGCTGGTCGGTGGAGGCGGTGATCCCGGGATGAACGACGTGGCGAACGACGGACCGGACGAAGCGACGGGGCTGGTGCTGCGGGTGGTGGTCGCCGACGACCAGGCCGCCGTGCGCGAGCCGCTGGCCGCGGTGCTCGACCTGGCGGCCGACGTCGAGGTGGTCGCGGCGGCGGCGAACGGCTCCGAGGTGCTCGCGGTGGTGGCCGGGCAGCCGGTGGACGTGGTGCTGATGGACCTTCGGATGCCGGTGCTGGACGGGATCGAGACCACTCGGCGGCTGACCGAGGAGCATCCGCAGGTGGCGGTGGTGGTGCTGACCACCTTCGCCGACGACGAGTCGATCCTGGCCGCGCTCGGCGCCGGGGCCCGCGGCTACCTGACCAAGAACGCCGGCCGCCAGGACATCCTCCGGGCCGTCCGGGCGGCGGCGGCCGGACAGTCGGTGCTCGACCGCGAGGTCCAGGCCCGGCTGCTGGCCACCGCCCGTGGCCGCTCGGCCGCCGCGCCGCAGGCACCACAGCAGTCGCAGCCGCCGTCGCTTCCCGCCGACCTCACCCGTCGCGAGCGCGAGGTGCTCGCGGCGATCGGCCGCGGCCTGCCGAACCGGGCCATCGCCGAGGAGCTCTTCGTCAGCGAGGCCACCGTCAAGACCCACATCAACAACCTGTTCGCCAAGGCCGGCATCCAGGACCGGGCCGACGCGGTCCGTCGCGCCATCGCGGCCGGACTGGCCTGAGCACCGACCAGGACCCCACGCAGGAAGGCGCGATGAAACTCCTCCTCACCTCGGGCGGCGTCAGCAACCCGACCATCCTCGCCACCCTCACCGACCTGCTGGGCAAGCCCGTCGCCGAGTCCACCGCCCTGTGCATCCCCACCGCGATGTACGGCATGCTGCCCCGCACCGCCGTCATGACGTGGCGTCAGATCGCCGGGCAGTCCCCCACCCCGCTGGTCGAACTCGGCTGGAAGTCCGTCGGCATGCTGGAACTGACCGCCCTCCCCAGCCTCCCCGAGGAGCAGTGGATCCCCCTGGTCCGGGAGACCGACGCCCTGCTGGTCTGCGGCGGCGACGTCCGCTACCTGCACCACTGGATGCGCGAGTCCGGCCTGGCCGCCCTCTTCCCCACCCTCCGCGACACCGTCTACGTCGGCCTCAGCGCCGGCAGCATGGTGACGGCCCCGCACGTCGGCGAGGAGTTCCTCGGCTGGAAGCCGCCCACCGGCCCCGCCGGGGACGACACCGCCCTCGGCCTGGTCGACTTCGCGGTCTTCCCCCACCTCGACAACCCGATGTGCCCCGAGAACACCACCGCCGACGCCGAACGCTGGGCCGCCCGCATCCCCGTCCCCGGCTACGCCCTCGACGACGAGTCCGCGATCACGGTGGTCGACGGCACCGTCGAGGTCGTCTCCGAGGGCCACTGGAGGCACTTCGAGCGGTAGGGCCGCACCTTGTAGCCGACGCTACCCCTCGCTACGGTGGGGGCATGAAGCAACTGAACGTGCGGTTGGACGACGGGGTGCACGAGGCGCTGGAGCAGCGGGCCGAGGCGGCGGGGATGAGCCTGCCGGACTACGCGCGAAAGGTGCTGGCCGAGGAGGCGGACGAGCGGCGGGAGCGGTTCCTCACCGCCGCCGCGCACTTCGCGCAGGCCTGGGGCCCGGCCTTCGAGGCCGAGTTCGGGCCGTACCCTGCGGGGAAGCGGGCCGGGACGGCGGACGCGGCGTGATCCTGCACGTGGACCGGGCCTGGCTGCTGGACGTCGCCCACCAGTTCCTGCCCACCGACCCGGACGTCACCGACTACGGCACGCTGGCCGCGGCCGTCGCCCGTCACGTGGACGAGGTGATGGACGTGCCCGTCTACGGCGCCGTGAACCAGCGCGCCGCCGCCCTGATGCACCAACTGGTCCGGGTCCCCGCCCTGGAGTTCGCCAACGAGCACTTCGCTGCCGTGGTCGCGGCCTCCTACCTGGCCGCCTCCGGCGTGATCGTCACCGCCGAACCCAAGCAGGCCGCCGAACTGGCCGCCCGCATCCGCGACGGCCGAGCCGACGTCCGCGAGGCCGCCACCGCCATCCGCACCTGGTACCGCTGAACCTGCGCGGCGGCGCGGCCCAACCCAGCGCGGCGCCGCCCGGTCGGTGAGCTCGCCGAAGTCCTGCTCGCGCTGGTGGACCGTGGGTGGGTCGAAGTTCGCCGCGTGGCTCCCTGGGTGTCACCGTCGGGCGAGAAGGGAGTCCGGCCAGGAGATCTGGTTCCGCGGGATCAGCTTGCGACGGTCCTCCTGGACGGCACCGACTGGGAGTACCCGGACGGCGACTGGGTCGGTGCGCTGACGCTGGTCGGGACGGCCGCCGGGAGGCTGGTGACCCACCGTTCGCCCCATGAGGAGCCTGCTTAGGATCGGCCGGGCCCGGCCTCGGGTCACCGAGGCCCCTCAGAGGGTCGAGCAGAGCAGGATCCGCCCGTCGACCGTGCCCAGGAGCAGCTCCCCGGGGCCGGCGACCGCGAGGGAGAGCGCGGCGACCGGCGTGCCGTCGACCTCGATCGGGGTGCGCCAACGGACCGTCCCGTCGAGCGCGTCGAGGGCGGCCAACTCGCCGGAGGTGAAGGCGGCGTAGACCGTGGAGCCGTCGGCGTCGAGGGCGGTGACGGCGTGGTCGGCGGTGAACAGCCACTGCAGGGCGCCGTCCGGGAAGCTGCGGCGCGCGACGAAGACGTGCCCGGGGAGCAGGCCGTGGCCGTGGTGGACCTGGCCCGCGTGGACCAGGGCCTCGCCGCCGGCCGCGAGACGGACGGCCGGGCCGCCGAAGAGGTGGCCCTTCCGGTCGGTGTCCCACTCCAGGGGGAAGAGCTCGCGGACCTCGCCGTGCCCCGTGCCCGGCGTGAGGGAGACGAACCGCTTGTCCTTCCAGGGCTTCTTCGGCTTGCCCTGGAGGAAGAGCAGCTCGGAGCTGTGCCGCACCGGGAAGTGGTGGTTGAAGGTGTCGTAGCCCCCCACCGTCGGCCCGCTGGACACCTGGTGCTCCGGGGAGATCAGCACCAGCGCGGGCTTCGGCTTCTCGTCCCGGGTGTCGCGCAGCGCCACCCAGCCCCGGGTGTCGGAGGTCATCGAGGCCGGGAAGGAGACGTCCGCCGTCGCGACGGTGCTGCCGTCGGCCAGCGAGAGCAGTTCGACCGTGCTGGCGACGTCCGCCCATCCGGAACCCGTCCAGCGCGAATGGCGCGGCACGTTGACCCAGACCGCCGCCTCACCGGGGCAGATGGCGAGCTGCCGCCCGCCGTCCGGGTCGGGCACCGTCCAGCCGAGCTCGCCGGAGGGCAGCCAGCACTCCAGCGCGGTGCCTTCGAGCGCGGCCAGCACCCGGCCGTCGGCCAGCGCTTCGACCGCCCAGACCTGGCGGCGCGGTGACCATCCGTCGGCCAGGCCGGTGACCAGTTCCCGGGCGGCCTTCGTCGCCTCGTCCAGGTCGCGCCCGGCCTCGACCAAGGGCCCGGTGAGCTCGCGGTGGGTCATGCTCCGGTCGGTGACGGTCAGCCAGTCCGCCCGCTCGACCCGCACCTCGTAGCCGCGGCGGAACGGCCTCTTCACCGCGCCCTCGTCCGGCGGCGCCAGCAGCAGTTCGAGCACGCGCCCGTCCTCGCGCCAGCGCACCCGTCGGACCTCGCTGTCGTGCTCCAGCGTGGAGACGGTGCTCCCGTCCGTCAGGTCGACGAGCAGCAGCTCGCCCTCGAACATGTAGCCGCCGTCGTACTCGCCGGTGCCGACGGCCAGCAGCGGCAGGCTCGGGTGGAAGGCGAGCGAGCGCACCGGCCAGCGGCTGCTGACGAGCCGTCGGCAGTCCAGCCCCTCGGTCCCGTAGACGCCGATCCGGTGGCCGTCCCAGCCCTCGACGGATCGCCCGGGCCACTCCAGCTCACCCAGGTCACCGCCGATCGCGACCTCGCCCCGCGAGGAGCTGTGCACGGCCACCACCGGCTCGCCGATCTCGGCGAAGGGGCGGTCGCCGAGCACGCGGCGTACGGACAGGGGTGCGGACATCGGGCGGTCCTCCAGGCAGGTGAACCGACATCCTGACATCCCGGCCCAGCCGGTCAGGCCTCCGGGTGGGCGCGCAGCAGGGCGAGGCCGATCTCGCCGCCGAGGCCCTGGGCGTAGGCGAGGTGGATGAGGACCTCGGCCAGGGGTTCCAGGTAGCGGGCGGTGGCCAGCGGGCCGGCGTCGACCGCGTCGAAGCCGAGCTCGGTGCCGAGGGCGGCGACGGTCTTGACGGCCTCGCGGTCGTCGCCGGCGAGGAGCAGGAGCAGGGGGCGGCCCTCGTAGGAGGCGGCGGCCGTGGCGGCGGCGAGCACCGTGTTGAAGCCCTTGACGACCCGGGCTCCGGGCAGGGCCTGGGCGACCAGTTCGCCGCCGGAGGTGGTGCGACCGACCGTCAGGGAGAGGAAGTCGGGGCTCAGCGGGTTGGTGGCGTCGACCACGATCCGGCCGGCCAGGGCGGCCCTGATCTCGGGGGCCAGGGTGGCGGTGAAGGGGACGGCCAGGAAGGTCAGTTCGGCCTCGGCCGCCTGCCGGGCCGCGTCGGCGACGGGGGTGGTGGTGTTCGAGGTGGTGACCTGGTGGCCGGCGCCGGTGAGGCGCCGGGCCAGGGCGGAGCCGGCGTTGCCGGTGCCGATGACGTTGATCCGCAAGACGGTCCCCTCCTGGACGGGCACGGACGCGGGGCGGCCGTGCCGCCCCGGTGCCGGTCAAGCTAGTGGTCACCGAGGCCGGAGGCCGCCCCGCGTCCGCCGTACCGTCAGGTCCGGGCGGTGACTCGGGCAGGTGCGGTGCGGCGGTGCCTGAGGTTGACCGCGGCGGCCCTGGCCAGCACCACCGGGTTGAGGAAGCGCAGCGGGCCGATCAGCCGGGAGGCGAAGAGGTGCATGTGCCGGGCGACGGCCGCGTCCCGGGCGGCCGCGGCGAAGACCAGCCGCTCCCCCGGGTTGAACGGGCGGGCCTTGGCGTAGTCGGCCGCCAGCTGCTGGTGGCCCGTCAGGCTGCGACGGTGGCGCCGGGCGTAGGCCGCGAGCGGCTTGGCCAGGTCGCCGTGCCCGGCGAGTGCCGGGCCGACCGCCTCGGCCAGCCACTGGGCGGACTGCAGCGCCCAGGCGCAGCCGACGCCCCAGAGCGGGTCGGGGGTGAGGGCGGCGTCGCCGACCAGCGCGAGGCCGGGGGCGGTCGGGCGGCGGCTCTGCAGGGGGTAGTTGACGGTGCCGATCAGCTTGGAGATGCGGCGGGCGTCGTCGACGGGCGGTGCCTCGGGCAGGGCGCGGACGAAGTTCAGGAAGCTGCCTTCGAGGTCCTCCCGGAAGGCGGCCAGGTGCTTCTTCTTCTCCACCAGGACCGCGAGCACGGTCACCCCGTCCTCGTTGGGGAAGGCGTAGGCCATGTCGGGCTCCAGGAACCAGGTCTGGCCGATCCCCCCGGCCAGCGGCAGGTCGCGGTACTGCGCGAGGTAGCCGAAGCGGCCGTTCTCGTACTGCTTGGTGGCGATGCCGGCCTGCTTGGCGACCGCCGAGTCCCGGCCGTCGGCGCCGATCACCAGCCGGGCGCGCAGCTCGCGCTCACCGGCGTCGCTGCTCGCCCGTACCCCGACCGTCCGCCCGCCCTCCTGGAGCAGTCCGGTGACCTGGTGGCCGAGCAGCAGGTCCACCCCGGGGGTCTCGGCCGCCCGGGAGCGGATCAGCGGGTCGAGCTTGCTGCGCCGGAGGTTGTAGGCGTACGGGAGGGCGGGCCCGCCGGGGGCGGCCTTGGGTTCGATCCAGCCCCAACGAGTCCACCAGCGCGCGTCGTTGTGCAGGGCGCCGGCCGCCTCGATGGCCTCGGTGAGCCCGAGTTCCACCAGCACCGGGTAGGCGCTGGCCACCAGCGAGTGGGTGCAGAGCACCTTGTACGCCTGCGGGTCGGAACGCCGCTCCAGCAGGGCGACCCGGACGCCCTGGCGGGCGAGCAGGATCGCGGCGGCGCAGCCGGCCAGGCTCCCTCCGCTGATCACGACGTCGTACTGCTGCCGGTACTGCACCTGCTCTGTGTTCCCGGACTGTGCCATGGGCCGTCCGCCCCCTTCGGTGCCGTTCCTGGTACCGGTCGATAACCGGTGAGTACACATCAGCGCCCTTCAGCTGACAAACTGTCAAGAGCGCCGCCCGATCCGGAACTCTCCGTGCAGCATGGGCCGGATGCCGACCACCCGCCGCCGCTCCGCTCCACCGCATTGGCGGGGGCTCAACTCGCCTGCCGCGACCGGTCGGTGGCGGGGCGGCGCTCGGTGAGCAGCAGGACGGCGGTGAGGAGCACGCTCAGGGCGGTGAGGCCGTGGACGCTCAGGGCAGTGGTGGTGTCGCCGTGCCGGGCCAGGATCAGCGACATGTCGCCGAGCGGGATGGTGGTGGCGGCCAGCATCGCCCAGCCGACCGCGCGGCGCTGTCCGGTGAGCAGCAGCACCAGGAGGATCAGCGCCAGGCCGACGTCGCGGATTCCCTTGACCACCAGGAAGCCGCTGCCCTGGTCGGTCGGCCAGTCGGGCAGGCCGAAGCTCGGGGCCATGGACTGCGGGGTGAACAGGTAGCCGGTGCCGAACCAGAAGACGAAGGCGATGCCGAGGACGGCGAGGACGGTGGCGAGGTGCTTCTTCACGAGGTGGTTCTCCTTCAGGGGCGAGGGGTGACGGGTGGTCAGCCGCGGACGCGGCGGACGGTGCGGGCGTAGAGCGAGCGGCCGACGGAGTGCCACAGGAGGCGTCCGGGGAGCGGGAGTCCGGCCAGGACGGCGGCACGCTCGGCCGCGTCGGCCTCCTCCAGCACGATGCCGAGGAAGAGCAGCAGCTTCGGCTTGGGGGTGGCGGCGACGAAGTGCTCGCCGAGCCGGTCCCACTCGGCGGCGCTGAGGTGGCGTTCGGCGAGCGGGAGCAGTTCCTGCTCCTCGTCCGCGAGGTGCTCCGCCAGGACGGCCCGGTGCTCGGACAGCACCGCCGCCAGCCGGTCGCGCTCCGCCTCGCCGGCCGTCGACTCCCAGGCGGGCAGGGCGGCTTCGGCCGCCGCCAGGGTGCCGGCCACCCGCTCGTGCTGGGCCTCCATCCGCAGCACCACCTCGCTCTCCAGGTCGACCCGGGTGAGCAGCAGCGGCCAGAGGAGTTCGTCCTCGCCGTGGTGGTGGTTGTGCAGGCCGAGCCGGTAGTCGCGGAAGTGGGCGGCCAGCACGGCGGCCCGCTCGGTGTCGCCGGGGGCGACGGCGGCGACCAGTTCGGCCAGCAGGCGGGCCTCGCGGCGCAGGCCTCGGTGGATGACCACCATGCCGTGGACGTCGGGGCGGAGGTCTTGGTGGGTCGTGCTCTCGGTCTCCATGGTGAACAGACTGGCCGGGGCCTCCTGGAACCGGTTTGGAGACGACTTGGAAGCCGTGCGGGAGGCCCTGTGGGAAGCCCTGGGACCGCTGCCCGCACGGAGGCTGACGGTCCGTGAGCCGGCCCGCCTATGATGGCCCGCGACATGGTGCGGATATCGGTGCTCGGCTCCCTGACGGCCGAACGGGACGACGGCCCCCTGCCCCTGGGCGGGCGGCGGCAGCGTTCGGTGCTGGCCCTGCTGGTGGCCTCGCGGGGCCGGGTGGTCTCGGTCGACCGGATGGTCGAGGAGCTCTGGCAGGACGCCGCCCCGGCCCAGGCGGTGACCTCCCTCCAGTCCTACGTCTCCAACCTGCGCCGCCTGTTGGAGCCCGGGCGGGCCCCGCGCACCCCCGCCCGGCTGCTGGTCAGCACGGCCCCCGGGTACGCCCTGCGGCTGGACGAGGCGGCCGTGGACGCCTGGCGGTTCGAGCAGTCGGTGGCGCGGGCCGCCGGCGCTCCCCCGGCCGAGGCCCGCGCCCTCCTCACCGAGGCGCTGGACCTCTGGCAGGGGCCGGCCTACGCCGAGTTCGCGGACGAGCCCTGGGCCCGCGACGAGATCGTCCGCCTGGACGAACTCCGGTTCCACGCCCGCGAGTCGGCCGTCTCGGCCCGGCTCCGGACGGCCGATCCGGCCGGCGCCGTCCCCGAGGCCGAGCTGCTCACCCGCGAGGCCCCGCTCCGGGAGGAGGGCTGGCGGCTGCACGCCCTGGCCCTCTGGGCGGCCGGACGCCAGGCGGACGCCCTCGTGACGCTGCGCCGGGCGCGGACGGTCCTGGCGGAGGAGACCGGACTCGACCCGGGGCCGGCCCTCACCGCGCTGGAGTCGGCCGTCCTGGCCGGCCGCACCGAGCTGCTCGCCGAACTCGGCAGCTCCCAACTCGCCTCCGAGCCAGCCCGGTTCACGCCACCACTGCCCACCGGTGCCACTCCCTTCGTCGGGCGGACGGCCGAGCTCGAGCAGCTCGCCGCCGCTGCCGCCCGGGCCGCCTCCGCCGGACCGGCCTTCGCGCTGGTGACCGGCGAGGCGGGGCTCGGCAAGTCGGCGCTGCTGGAGCGCCTGGCCGAACGGCTGCGCACCGAAGGGTGGTCGGTGGTCTCCGGCCGCGCCGAGGACTCCGCCGGGGCGCCGCCCGGGTGGCCCTGGGTGCAGGCCCTGCGGGGGCTGGCCCTGACCGCACCGCCCGCCCCCGCGCGGGCCGCCGTGCTGGCTCCGCTGCTCTCCGACGAGGCCGCTGCCGCACCCGCCGCCGCCGTGCCCACCGGCCCGGGTGACGCGGCGGCCGCCCGCTTCCGCCTGCACCGCGCCGTCCACGACTGGCTGGCCGAGGCGGGCGGGGGACGGCCGGTGGCCCTGCTCCTGGACGACCTGCACTGGGCCGACGCCGAGAGTGCCGCACTGCTCGGCGCCGCCGCCGAACTCCCGCCCGGCACCAGGCTCCTGCTCGTCGGCGCCTACCGCCCGGAGGAGGCCCCGCCCGGCCTCCGGGAGGCGCTGGCCCGCCTCGCCCGGCGCGAACCGCTCCGGCTGCCGCTGCCCGGCCTCGCCGCGCCCGCCGTCGCCGAACTGCTGACGGCTCTCGGCGACGGCCCCGCCCCGAGCCCGGGGACGGTCGCCGCGCTGGCCGAGCGCACCGGCGGCAACCCCTTCCACCTGCGCGAGAGCGCGCGGCTGCTCGCCTCCACCGGGGAGGCGGCGGCGCTGACCGAAGTGCCGCAGGGCGTACGGGACGTGGTGCGGCGTCGGTTCGCCCGGCTGCCGGAGCCGGCTGTGGCCGTGCTCCGGCTGGCCGCCCTGGTGGGGGCCGAGGCCGAGGTCGAGCTGCTGGCCGGGGCGGCGGAGACCGGGGAGGAGGAGGTGCTCGACGCCCTGGAGGCCGGGCTGCTGGCCGGGCTGCTGGAGGAACCGGCGCCGGGGCGGGTGCGATTCGTCCACGCGCTGGTGCGGGAGACCCTGCTGGCCGACCTGACGGCCCTTCGGGCGCGCCGGATGCACGGCCGGATCGCCGACGGCCTGGAGCGGCTCGGCTCCGCCGACGTCACCGCCCTGGCCCACCACTTCGCCTCCGCCGCCTCGGCCGCCACCGCCCGACGGGCCGTCAGGTACGGCCTGCTGGCCGCCGAGCTGGCCGGGCGGCGCCACGCCCACGACACCGCCGCCGCGCTGCTGGCCACCGCCCTCACCGCCTTCGACCGCGTCCCGGACGCCGCCCGGGACACCTCCCACGACTCCGAACGCGTCGACCTGCTCGGCCACCTGGTCCGCGCCCAGGTCCGCGCCGGTGCCGTCACCGCGGCCCGCACCACCCGGCAGCTCGCCGTCGACTCCGCGCTCGGGGACCCGGCCCTGCTCACCGCCGCGCTCACCTCCTGGACGGTCCCGACGCCCTGGCAGATCCGGCCGTACGGCGAGCTCGACCAGCCGCTGATCGCCCTGCTCGCCGCCGAGTCGGCCCGCCCCGGGCTCTCCGACGCCGTGCGGTGCGAGCTGCTGCTCGCGTACGCCGCCGAGCTCTCCGACCTCCAGGACCCCCGGGCCCGGGCCGCCGCCGAACAGGCCCTGGCCCTCACCCGGGCCCAGGGCGGTCCGGTCCTGCGCAGCCGGGCGCTGGCCGCGCTGCTCCGTGAGCTGGACTCGGACCTGGAGCGGCCCCGACTCGCGCTCCACAGCGCCGAACTGGCCGAGCTCGCCCTCGCCCACGACCTGCCGGGGCTGCGCTGGTTCGGCCTGTTCTCCGGTGCCTCGGCGCAGGTCTCCGCCGCCGCGGCCGACCGGCTGCTGGACGAGGCCGAGGCGGTCGCGCAGGCCTACCGGCTGCCGCAGGCCCTGATGGTGGGGCGGACCGCGCTGGCCGTCCGGGCCGTGCTGGCGGGACGCTACGAGGAGGCCGAGCGGCTGTACGCCGAGGCCGCCGCCGGGATGACCGCCCAGGGCTCCCCACACGCGGACGGGTTCCACCTCATCGCCCTCGCCACCATCCGCACCCGGCAGGGCCGCCTGCCCGAACTCCTGCCCGAACTACACGAGTTGGCCTCCCAGTACCCACCGGCCGGCGACCTCCTCGCCGCCGCCCTGTCCGCCGCCGGCCACCTCGACCAGGCCCGCGCCGTCCTCGACCGGGCCGGCCCGCTCCCCACCGACTTCTTCCTCAAGCTCTACGCCACCTTCCGCGCCAGCACCGTCCTCGCCCTCCAGGACCGCCCCCGCGCCGCCGCCCTCTACTCCACCCTCCTCCCCCTCCACGCCGCCCCACCCCCCACCGCCGGCTACACCGTCGCCATCCGCCCCGTCGCCGCCACCCTCGCCGACCTCGCCACCTTCCTCGGCCACCCCGAAGCCGCCACCCACCGCGCCGAGGCCACCACCATCACCACCCACTGGGAACCCCGCCCACCGGACGTCACCCCGTCCTGACGGACCGTACGAGGTCACGGCTTGCGCGCTACGCCGCCCGCGATGCAGCGTTGGCCTGCGGTCCGGGGCTTCAGTTGGGGGCCGTCGGGCCACCAGTCGGCGCAGGGGACCAGGCCGGGGGTGGTCATCTCCAGGCCGGTGAAGAGGGGTTCCAGCTCGGCCCGGGTGGAGAAGGTGCCGCTGCCCATCATGCTGTGCAGGAACATCTCCTCCATCTTGCGGGCGGTCGCGCTGAACTCGTCGGCCGGGTCCAGGAAGTGACTGAGTGCCACGTAGGAGCCGGGCGGCAAGGCCTCGACGTAGGCGCGCATGATGTCGCGGCGGGTGCGCACGGCCTCGCCGTTGTAGTGGTGGAGGGTGCCCACCTGGAGCAGCGCGACGGGCCGGGTCCAGTCCAGGGCGGTGCGGACGGTCTCGTCGCGCAGCAGGGTCTCCGGCTCGAAGATGTCCGCGTCGACGACGGCGACCCGGTCGTTGCCGGACAGCAGGGCGCGGCTGTGGGCGAGCACCAGGGGGTCGTTGTCCACGTACACCACCCGGGCCGCCGGGGCGAGGCGTTGGACCACGTTGTGGGTGTTCTCGGCGGTCGGCAGGCCGGAGCCGCAGTCGAGGTACTGGGTGATGCCGGCCTGGGTGGCGAGGAAGCGACAGACCCGGATCAGGAAGGCGCGGTTCTCCGCCGCCAGGTCGACGGCCTCGGGGGCGGCCTGCAGCACCCTGCGCAGCACCTCCCGGTCCACCTCGTAGTGGTCGGTGCCGTTGAGGAAGGCGTCGTACACCCGAGCGATGCTCGGCTTCGTCGGGTCGGCGTACGCGGGGACGGACTCGTCGGACGAGGTCAGCTGGGCCATGTCTGCGGACCCTAGCCCGGCCGGAGCCCCGGCCGGCCGCGCAACGACGCCCGGCCCGCCCAACCCACCCGTCCGGGTGACAACCGGCCCGGGTGGCGGCGGGGCGGGTGGCGGCGGGGCGGCATGGTTAACCGAACGTACATCCGGCGACCACCGGGTCTTCAACAGTGATCATCTGACGGGTCACCGGAGGGTTGGAGCCTCACCGGGGCGGAATGATCCCGTCCGATTCGCCGCTCCGCCCAGAAAGGCAACCAGGTGGACCTCCCCGGGTTCCGGGTGTCCCGTCGCCGCGCCGACGAGATGACCATCGCCGAGCAGTACGACTACTGGCAGGACGTCAGGAAGAGCGTCAGCCGCCGCCGTTTCCTCCGGGCGAGCGCCGTCGGCGCCGCCGCCCTCGCGGTCGGGCCGACCCTGCTCACCAGCTCCGCGCACGCCGCCTCCGGCGACGCGGTCACCCCCTTCGGCCGGCACCTGGCCTTCGGGAACGACCCCACCAAGCAGATGCGGGTGGCCTGGCAGGTGCCGGCCGCCGTGAGCAACCCGGTGCTGCGGCTGGGGACTTCGGCGGGCGACCTGAGCCAGGTGGTCCAGGCCGACCTGCGCTCGCTGCACAGCGAGTACGGCACGGCGGCCCCGCTGGACCAGTTCTACGGCCACGCCGCGCTCGACGGGCTCGCCCCGGGCACCACCTACTACTACGCGGTCGGCCACGACGGCCTGGAGGCCGCCTCCGGCCCGGTGAACAGCTTCACCACCGCGCCAGCCGGCTCCGGCGGCTCGCTCCAGCCGTTCACCTTCACCGCGATGGGCGACCAGGGCGCCAGCACCCAGGCGGCGCTGGAGAACACCCAGATCCTGGCCCAGAAGCCGGTGTTCCACCTGCTGGCCGGCGACATCTGCTACGCCGACTCCAGCGGCCGCGGCACCCTCACCGACTCGTACAAGCCGCAGGTCTGGGACAGCTACCTGACCCAGATCGAGCCGGTCGCCCAGTCGGTCCCGTGGATGGTCGCCACCGGCAACCACGACATGGAACCCTGGTACTCCCCCAACGGCTACGGCGGCCACGCCAAGCGGCTGGACCTGCCGACCAACGGCCCGTCCAACTGCCCTTCGGTGTACTCCTTCACCTACGGCAACCTGGCCGTGCTCTCGCTCGACGCCAACGACGTCAGCAACGAGATCCCGGCCAACCGCGGCTACTCGGGCGGCACCCAGACCAGCTGGCTGGAGCAGACCCTCAAGGACCTGCGGGCCAACCCGGCGATCGACTTCATCGTGGTCTTCTTCCACCACTGCGCCTACGCGGTGACGACCAGTCACGCCTCCGAGGGCGGGGTGCGCACCTCCTGGACCCCGCTGTTCGACAAGTACAACGTGGACCTGGTGGTCAACGGCCACAACCACATGTACGAGCGGACCGACCCGATCCGCAGCGGCACCCCGACCCGCACCGTCCCGGTCGGCGGCACCGTCGACCCGGTCGCCGACGGCACCACCTACGTGGTGGCGGGCGGCGGCGGGGCGAGCCTGTACAGCCTGCCCGCCAACGGCCCGGAGAGCTATGCGGGCAACGTCAACGACTCGGCGGGCGTGGCCGGTTACGCCTGGAACGGCTCGGGCGGCAAGTCCACCGAGACGGTCGCCTGGTCCCGGGTCCGCTACCGCGGCCACAACCTGATCGCGGTGGACGTCACGCCCGCCGCGCCCGGCCAGAAGGCCACCCTGACCATGCGCGGCATCTCGGTCGAGGGCGCCAGGAGCGGCACCGAGATCGACCGGGTCACCATCGTCCGGACCACCCCCGTGGTGGACACCCCGGCCTTCGGCATGCCGGCCGTGCTGACCGGCACCGCGCTGGCCGCCGGGGCGGGCTACCTGGCCTGGCAGAAGCGCCGCAGCGGGCTCGAGGTGCCGTCCTCCTGATGGACACTCACGACCACGGCCCGGCCGGGGCTCCCAACCCCGGCCGGGCCCTGCGGGCCCACCTGTTCGCGGGCACCCGCCCGGAGATCGTCAAGCTGGCCCCGGTCGCCCTCGCGCTGCGCGCGGCCGGCGCCGAGGTCCGCCTGATCGCCACCGGGCAGCACCACGACCAGCGGATGGCCGGGGACTTCTTCACCGGCCTCGGCGTCGAGCCGGACGAGCGCTGGACCCTGGCCGGTGGCGAGTCCGAGCGGGTCGCCGCGCTGCTCGGCCACGCCCTGGCCCACTTCGCCGCCGGCCGCCCCGACCTGGCGATCGTGCAGGGCGACACCTGGACGGTGCCGCTCACCGCGCTGGCCGCCCGGCGGCACGGCGTCCCGGTCGCGCACGTCGAGGCCGGGCTGCGCTCGCGCAACCCGCTCTCTCCGGAGGAGTCCAACCGCAAGGTGGCGGCGGCCCTGGCCACCGTCCACCTGGCCCCCACCGAGGGCGCGGCCGCCAACCTGCGCGCCGAGGGCGTCCCCGACGAAACCGTGCACCTGGTCGGCAACACCGTCTGCGACGTGCTGCGCGCCTCCGGCGTCCCGGCCGTGGCGCCCGCCCGACGGGCCGGAGTCCTGGTCACCGCGCACCGCCCCGGCACCGTGGACACCGAGCAGCGGCTCACCGCCCTGGTCGGCGTGGTCCGCGCGCTGGCCGACCGGCACGGCCCGGTGACCTTCCCCGTCCACCCGCGCACCGCCGACCGGCTGGCCGCCTTCGGCCTGACGGAGCGTCTGGCCGGGCATCCGGGGATCACCCTGCTCGACCCGCAGCCGCACCGGCGGATGCTGGAGCTGATCGCGGGCTCCGCCCTGGTGGTCACCGACTCGGGCGGCCTCCAGGAGGAGGCCGGCTGGTTCGGCGTCCCGGCCGTGGTGCTGCGCGAGAGCACCCCGCGCCCCGAGGGCGTCGAGCTCGGCCAGGCCCTGCTGGCCGGCCTCGACCCGGACCGGGCGCTGGCCGCCGCGGCCACCCTGCTCGCCCCGGCCGAGCAGGAACGGATCGCCGCGATGCCCTGCCCGTACGGCGACGGCCGCTCCGCCGAGCGGATCGCCGCACTGCTGACCGACCGTCACCACCGGGGCCTGCTCGCGCTGCGTGAACCAGGCCGCGAACCGGGCAGCGAACCGGGCCACACCTCCCAGGAGACCTCCGGATGACCCGCGTGCTGGCCGTCGGGGCGCACCCCGACGACATCGAACTCGGCTGCGGCGGCACCCTGCTGCGGGCCCGCCGGGACGGGGCCGAGGTCACCATGCTGGTGCTCACCGACGGCCGGCGCGGCCCCGGCGACCCGGGCCTGCGGGCCCGCGAGCAGCGGCAGGCGGCCGAGTACCTGGGCGCCGAGCTGGTCGACGGCGGTTTCCGGGACGGCGAACTCACCTGCGGCCCGGCCCTGGTGGACCGGATCGGCGAGGTGATCGTCGAGCTCCGCCCGGACCTGGTGCTGACCCACGCCCCGAACGACTCCCACCAGGACCACCGGGCCGCCGCCGAGGCCACCGTGGCGGCGGCCCGGCTGCAGTCCAGCGTGCTGCACTACGAGTCGCCCTCCACCCTGGAGTTCCACCCCACCGTCTTCGGCGACGTGACCGGGCTGCTGCCCGACAAGCTCACCCTGCTGCGCCACCACGTCTCCCAGGTGATCGGCGCCGGCCGGGTCGACCTGGAGGCGCTCGCCGCGCAGGCCAGGTTCCGCGGCTTCCAGGGGCGGGTGACCGAGGCGGAGGGGTTCTCGGTGACCCGCGCGCTGCTGGACGTCCGGAGCCTGGCCGTCCCCCGGCCCCGGTACGCCGCCGACGCCGAGGGGCTGGTGTGAGCGCCGACCGGGCGCCGCTCGGCGTCTTGGTGGACCTCGACGACACGCTCTACCCGCAGGCCGAGTTCCTCGCCCGGGCCTGGCAGGAGGTGGCGGCGGCCGGGGCCGGGCTGGGGCTGGACGGCCCGGCGCTGGAGGCCGCGCTGCACCGGGCCGCCGAGGCGGGCAGCGACCGGGGTGGCCTGATCGACGGGGCGCTGGCCGAGCTGGGAGCCGACCCGGCGTCAGCTCCCGTCCTGGTCAAGGTGTTCCGCGACTTCCGGCCCACCCGGCTGACCCCGTACCCGGGGGTGGCCGAGCGGCTGCCGCAGCTCGCCGCCCTGGTGCCGCTGGTCCTGCTCACCGACGGCAACCCCGCCCAGCAGCGGGCCAAACTGGCCGCCACCGGCCTCGGCGCCGCGCTGCGCGGCGTGGTCTGCACCGACGAGCCGCACGGCCGCTCCCACCGCAAGCCGCACCCCTCGGGCTTCCTGGCCGGCCTCGCCCTGCTGGGCTGCCCGGCCGAGGAGGCGGTGATGCTCGGCGACCGCCCGGAGAAGGACGTGGCCGGCGCCCAGGCGCTCGGCGTCCGGGCCCTGCGGGTCCGTCAGGGCGAGTACGCCGGCCGGCCCGACCCCGCCGGGCTCTGGCACGCGGCCGCCGGCACGGCCGAGGCGCTCGACCACCTGATCACCCTCTGCACCGCGAAAGCCGCTCCGTGACCCCACCGCTCACCCCCCGCCGGGCCGCCACCCGCCGAACCGCCGCGCTGCGCCTGCTCGTGGCCGCCGCCGTGCTGGTGGCGCTGGTGTTCGCCCCGCTCTGGGCCCACCGCGCGGCGGTGGTCCTGCTGACCGCCGTGTTCGCCGCCTACCTGCTGCGCCACCTGGTCTTCCTCACCGCCGCGCTGCGCCCGGCCCCGGCCGGGCCGCCGGCCTCCGAACGCACGCCCAGCGTCACGGTGCTGATCCCCTGTCACAACGAGGCCAAGGTGGTGGACGGCCTGACCTCCGCGCTGGCCGCCCTCGACCACCCGGCCGAGCTGCTCCAAGTGGTCTTCGTGGACGACCGCTCGAAGGACGGCACCGGCGACCTGCTGGAGGCCGCCATCGGCGACCGCCCCGGCTGGCGGGTGCTGCGCCGGGCCCCCGACGCCGTCGGCGGGAAGTCGGCGGCGCTCAACGACGCGCTGGAGCTGGCCACCGGCGAGATCGTGGTGGTCTTCGACGCCGACCACCAGCCCGCCCCGGACTGCCTGCGCGAACTGCTCCGCCCGTTCGCCGACCCGCTGGTGGCCGCCGCCCAGGGCCGCTGCGTGGTCCGCAACCCGGGTGACGGCGTGATCGCCCGCCTGGTCGCGATCGACTACCTCTGCGGCTACCTGGTCAACATGGCGGGCCGGGCCCGGGTGTTCGGCCTGCCCGCCTACGGCGGCGCCAACTGCGCGGTGCGCACCGAGGTGCTGCGCGAACTCGGCGGCTGGAACGCCGCCTCGGTCACCGAGGACACCGACCTCTCCGTCCGGGTCTGGCTGAGCGGCCGTCGGATCGGCTACGCCGAGCGGGCGGTGGACACCGAACTGGCCGTCACCGGCCTCGGCGCCTACTACCGCCAGCGCTACCGCTGGGCCCGCGGCCACCAGCAGGTCTGCCGGGACTACCGCCGGGAACTGCTGCGCACCCCGCACCTGGGGCCCCTGGAGAAGGCGGAGGCCTTCCTCTTCCTCTACGTCTTCCACGTGCCGGTGCTCTGCGTGGCCGCCGTGCTGCTGGCCGGGATCGAACTCGGCGTCCCCGGGCTCTCCGTGGTCGGGGTCCTCTGGCCGGTCGCCCCGCTGATGGCGGCCGGGCCGGTGCTGGAGATCGGCGGCGGGCTGGTCCGGGCCGGGGCCGGGCGCCGCGAAGTGCTGCCGCTGCTGCTCTTCCCCTTCCTGTTCGTGGTCTCGATGCTGCTCTGCACCCGTGCCCTGCTGGACGGTTGGGCCGGCTCCCGGTACTCCTGGGTGAAGACCGAGCGCACCGCGCAGGCCCCGAACGCCCGCGGAGCCGTCTCGTGACCGCACGTCGTGTCCGACTCGGGCATCCCTTGCTCAGGGTCCTCGCCGTCGTCCTGCTCACCGTCCTGCTCGGCTGGTACGCGGCCGGGCCGGTGACCGAGCTGGAGGCCGCCGCCACCGCCCGGCTGGCCGGCTGGACCGGCCTGGAGCTGACCCGGGCGGTGCCCGGGACCAATCTGGTCCGCGGCTTCCACGGCCACCAGCCGTTCTACATCCGGGTCACCCCGTCCTGTTCGGCGCTGACGGTGGCGGTGGCGGCGGCCGGGGTGTCGCTGCTGATCCTCGGCGGCAGCCGGCGCCAGCGGGTCGGCGGCGCGGTGCTCGCGGTCGCCGTCCTGGCGCTGGGCAACCTGGCCCGGCTAGCCGCCGTGCTCTGGGTCGGCCGGGGCGCCGGGATCCCCGCCATGGTGACCTTCCACGACTGGGGCGGCACGGTCTTCTCCTATGCCCTGCTGCTCGCCGCCGTCCTGCTGCTGATCGCCGTCCGGCTGCCCCGCCGCGGCCGCCCCACCCCGAACTCCCGCCCTGAGGAAGGACCTTGACCGTGAACCCGACCACCCGCCCGTACGACCCCGAGCTCGCCGGCCACCGCGTCCTGGTGACCGGCTGCGGCGGCCCGGCCGGGGTGGCCGTCGTGGAGGAGCTGGCCGCGCTGGGCGTCGTCCCGGTGGCCGCCGACTGCGACCCGTACGCCGCCGGGCTGCACCTCGGGCACGCCTCGGTGCTGCTCCCGTTCGCGGACGCGCCCGACTACCCCGAGCGGCTGCTGGCGGCGGCGGTCGCCGAGCGGTGCACGGCGGTGGTCGTGACGGTGGGCGAGGAACTGCTCCGAGTGGCGGGCCTGGAGGGCGAGTTCGCCCGGCACGGGGTGGCGGCCTGGTTCCCCTCGGCGCGGGCGGTGTCGGACAGCCTCGACAAGTGGGCCTTCGCCGGGCGGATCGAGGCGGCCGGGGTGGCCGGCCCGCACACCGCACTGGGCGGCCCCGGGGACCTGCCCGGCCCGTGGATCCTCAAGCCCCGGGCCGGCCGCGGCTCCCGCGACGTCTACCCGGTGGACGACCCGGCCGACTTCCCCACCCTGCTCCGCCGCGTCCCCCAGCCGCTGGTGCAGACCCGCCTGACGGGCCGTGAGTTCACCGCCGACTGCCTGATCGGGCGGGACGGCACGGTGCTCGGCACGGTCCCGCGCTGGCGCTCGCAGACCCGGGCCGGGATCTCCACCCGGGGCACCACCTTCACCGACCCCCGGATCGACCACCTGGTCGGCGGGCTGGCCGCGGCGCTCGGCCTGACCGGGGTGTGCAACGTCCAGGGCTTCCTGGACGAGCACGGCCCGGCCCGGGTGGTGGAGGTCAACCCACGCTTCTCCGGAGGCCTCCCCATCTCCCTGGCCGCCGGCGCCGACCTGGTCGGCCAGTTCCTGCGCGGCACCCTCGGCCTGCCGGTCCACCCGGACACCCTGCGGGCCGAGCCCGGGGTCACCACGGTCCGCTGGTTCGCCCAGCGCACGGCACCGGTCCCGGCCCTCGCCCGCTGACGGAGGCTCAGGGCTGCCGGGGGTCGATCCCGAACGTGTCGTCGAACAGCGACACATCAGGGCCACGTCCGCGACGAACCCGGCGACCTGCTGCTGTGCCTGCTCCGTCCGAGGGCAGACCAGTTGCCGTACGCCCAGCCTCAGCCCTGGGCGACTACCGGGGCGAGCGCCGGCCGCCGGGCGCTGCGGCCGTCGCCGGAGGAGCGGCCGCGCAGGCGGCGGCCGAGCCAGGGCCCGAGGAAGCCGGCCACCCAGCGCAGGTCGGCCGCGGTGGCGCGCAGCCCGGTCGGCACGGCCTGCGGCGGCAGCGGGTCGGCCCAACTCCCGTCGCTGCCGGGCAGGTCGAGGGCCTGCGCGACGGCGTCGGCGATGCACCGGTGGCCGAGCGGGGAGGCGTGCAGGCGGTCGGCGGCCCACATCCGGGGGTCGGTGGAGGCGTCCGGGAGGGCGGTCTCGGCGACCACCACCCCGTGCCGGGCGGCGGCCGCCCGGATCTGCTCGTTGATCTCCAGGATGCGCGGGCGCACCGGCTTGGCGATCGGCACGATCCGGGTGATGTCCGGGAAGGTCACGGTCGCCACCCGCGCCCCGGCGGCGGTGAGCGCGGCGAACATCTCCTCCAGCTCCGCCGCCGTCCGGGCCGGGTCGAAGCCGGGCCGCAGCAGGTCGTTCACCCCGGCCACCACGGTCGCCAGGTCGGGCTTCAACTCCAGCGCGGGGCCGAGCTGTTCGGCCCGGACCTGCCCGGCGAGGCGCCCGCGCACCGCGAGGTTGGCGTACTGGAAGCCCGGCTCCAGCACCGCCAGCTTCTCGGCCAGCCGGTCGGCCCAGCCGCGCAGGCCGGTGGTGTCGTCACCGTCGCCGACGCCCTCGGTCTGGCTGTCGCCGAGGGCGACGTAGCGCAGGTAGGGACGGTTCTCAGCTGTGCTCGGCACGGCTCTCCTCGCGTGCTCGCAGGACGGCCGCGATGCGCAGGCACCAGTCCCTGGTCTCCCGTTCGAACGCCACACCGCGCAGGCAGGTCAGGTAGGGCCCGATCCGCTCGCCGTGCAGCAGGTACTCGTCCTCGTCCGCGCCGCCGCGCAGGGTGTGCAGCAGCTCGACCAGGAAGTCGATCTTCGAGGCGGCCATCTCGGCCCGCTCGGCCAGCTGGGAGAGCACCGCCGCGGTGCCGATCCGGTCGGCGGCCTGCACCTTCACCATCAGGTCGTCGCGGATGAAGGAGGGTTTGGCCACCGTCTCGGCGAAGGCCTCCAGTTCGGCCCGGCCCGCCTCGGTGACCTGGAAGAGCCGCTTGTTGGGCCGGCCCTCCTGGAGCACCTGACGGCCCGACAGCAGCCCGTCCTTCTCCAGCTTGGCCAGCTCGGCGTAGAGCTGCTGGGGCAGCGCGTGCCAGAAGTTGGCCACGCCGATGTCGAAGGCCTTCGCCAGCTGGTAGCCGCTGTACTCGCCGTCCAGCAGCGCGGCCAGTACCGCGTGCCGCAGTGCCATCTCCCGTGCCCCTTCCCTTCCGAGGTCCGCGACGGCATCATACTCAAGAAAATGACTAGTCACATTGATGACTATCGAGAAGGGCCCGCCGCCATGCCGCTGCACCCCACCGCCGACCGCTTCCGCTCCGCCGTCGAGAAGGGCGACCACGCCGCGCTGGAGGACCTCTTCAGCGAGGACGTGCGCTTCTTCAGCCCGGTGAAGTTCACCCCCTTCGAGGGCCGCCCGCTGGTCGTCGGCCTGTTCGGCGTGCTGCTGCACACCTTCGAGGACTTCCGCTACCTGGGCGAGTTCGACGGCACGGCCGAGCCGACCGCCGGCGGCGAGCCGGGCCGCTCCGCGATCCTGCCGTTCCGCACCACCGTGGACGGCAGGCAGATCCACGGGATCGACCTGCTCCAGTTCGACGAGGAGGGGCGGATCGACGAGTTCACCGTCATGGTCCGGCCGCTCTCGGCGGTGCAGACCCTCTCCGCCGCCGTCCTGCGCGGCCTGGTCGCGGCCGGCCTGGTGCCGGATCCCGCCGCCTCCGCCTGACGGGGCGTCGGCTAGTGCCGTGCCCGGCAAGGTTTGCCCCGTCGCGTCGTTCGGTGCGTGCTATCGGCGTGCCGGGCGAAGGCCCGTCGTAGCGGAGCTACCCGG
>NZ_JBVJLD010000054.1:0-8614 GCF_055584905.1 Kitasatospora sp. NPDC088742
ACGACGATAGCAGGCCCGAGCTCGTTGTGGTGGAACATTTTGCTCCGCGATTTCGTGGCGCCCGCTCAGGAGGGGCCGGCCCCGTCCACTGGAGGGCATCAACCGCCGCTGGTGGCAGCCGAGTTGGGGCAGTAGCGGTCAGCTGCCGCCGTAGGCCGCACTGCGGTCCCAGGCCTGCTGTCCCGTCCCGCATCCCGGGAAGATGCGGTTCACCCCTTCCCGGGCGGCCCATTTCTGTGATTTTCGCCGCAGGCGGGAGGCGGTGACGAAATCAGCGGCCGGCCGCCACCGCCGGCTGGCCGGAGCACGGGCCCCGGCCGGGGTCGCGGGAGCCCGGGCCGGGCGTTGACTCCGGCGTACGGCGCTGGGCATGATGCTGATCATCGGGTCAACCGTGGTCGAGAGCTCCCTCACTCCAGACGCACGTTGCAAGTTTTCCGCAACAGATGCCAAGGACAGGAGGGAGCCTGGTGTGGAACATCCGCACGGCTCCGATGGGGTCGGACGTCCACCAGTACCAGCCGGCAGGTCGCGAACCGCGCCGGCTCGAGGCGGGCCACGCCTCGCTTCCCGTCCGGGCGCGGTGGCGCCGGTCATGACCGACATCCGGATGAACATCTGCCTGATAGGTGCGGGCCCCCGCGGTCTCTCCGTGCTGGAGCGGCTCTGCGCCAACGAGCGGGCCGACCCTTCCCCGCGCCCCCTGACCGTTCACCTGATCGACCCCGACCCGCCCGGTGCGGGCCGGGTCTGGCGCACCGACCAGTCGCGGCACCTGCTGATGAACACCGTGGCCTCCCAGGTCACCGTGTTCACCGACGACAGCGTACGGATCGACGGCCCGGTCGAGCCCGGGCCGAGCCTGTACGAGTGGGCCCGTTCGCCGTACGGGGCGGAGGACGACGTGCTCGCCGAGGCAGCGGAGTTGGGCCCGGACTCCTATCCCACCCGGGCCTTCTACGGCGCCTACCTGCGGGCCATGTTCCAGCGCCTGGTCGAGCGCGCTCCGGAACACCTCACGGTCCAGGTGCACCGTTCCCGGGCCGTTGCCCTCACCGGGGAGGGGGCGCAGCGGGTCCGGCTGGCGGACGGCCGCGCGATCGACGGGCTGGACGCGGTGGTGCTGGTCCAGGGGCACGTACCGGCCGAACTCGGCCCGGAGGAACGGCGACTGGCCGACACGGCGGCGGGACTGGGGCTCACGTACCTGCCACCGGGCAACCCGGCCGACGCCGACCTGAGCGCCATCCGGCCGGGCGAACACGTCCTGCTGCGCGGCCTCGGGCTGAACTTCTTCGACCAGCTGGCCCTGCTCACCGAGGGCCGCGGCGGCACGTTCACCCACCAGGACGGCCGACTGGTCTACCACGCGTCGGGCAACGAGCCGGTGCTGTACGCCAGTTCACGCCGTGGTGTGCCCTACCAGGCACGTGGCGAGAACCAGAAGGGCGCCTACGGACGGTACTTCCCGAAGCTGCTCTCCGCCGAGCTGGTCAGTACCCTCCGGACGCGGGGCACCCCGCTCGACTTCCGCCGTGACCTCTGGCCGCTGATCGCCCGCGAGGTGGAGAGCGTGTACTACGGCGCGCTGCTGGACGCCCGCGACCGCCAGGCCGACCGGGAGCCGTTCACCGAGCTCTACCTGGCCACCGAGCGGGACGGGCAGCGGGCCGAACTACTGCACGCGTACGGCATCGACCGGGCGGACCACTGGGACTGGGACCGCCTCACCCGGCCGTGCGCGGACCGGGAGTTCGGCGACCGGGCCGAGTTCCGGTCCTGGCTGCTGGAGTACCTGGCCCAGGACGTGCGGGAGGCCCGGGCCGGCAACTTGCAAGGCCCGCTGAAGGCCGCACTGGACGTCCTGCGCGACCTGCGCAACGAGGTCCGGCTCGCGGTGGACCACGGCGGTCTGGCCGGCGACTCGCACCGTGAGGACCTGGAGCGCTGGTACACCCCGCTCAACGCGTTCCTGTCGATCGGTCCGCCGGCCGCCCGGATCGAGCAGATGATCGCGCTGATCGAGGCGGGCGTCCTCGAACTCACCGGCCCCGGAACCACGGTGAGCGTCGACGCCGACCGCCGGGCCTTCCTCGCCCGGTCCGGCCGGGTGCCGGGGCCGCCGATCCTGGCCACGGTGCTGATCGAGGCCCGGCTGCCCGAACCCGACCTGCGCCGGACCGCCGACCCGCTGCAGCGACAGCTGCTGGCGGCCGGTTCGATCACCCCGTACCGGACGCCGGGCGCCGGCGGCCACGAGACCGGCGGGCTGCACGTGACCGGCCGGCCGTACCGGGTGGTCGACGCCGAGGGGCGGGCGCACCCGCGCCGGTTCGCCTACGGGGTCCCCACCGAGGGCGTGCACTGGGTCACGGCGGCCGGCATCCGCCCCGGGGTGGACTCCGTGACCCTGGGCGACTCGGACGCGATCGCCCGCGTCATACTCTCCCTCCGGCCCGTTGAGCACCAGGAAGCCGACAGGATAGGAGCCAGCGCGTGACACCCCAGACCCTGCCATCCGAGGCGGAGGCGGACACCGGTCTGCTCTCGCCGGTCCGGGCCGGTACCCCGGTCGAAGAGGCGGTCGGCGACCGGGCCTGGCTCCAGGCGATGCTGGACGCCGAAGCCGCGTTGGCCCGGACCCAGGCGGGGCTGGGCGTGGTGCCGAGATCGGCGGCCGAGGCCATCACGGCCCTGGCCCGGGTCGAGAACTTCGACGTCCGGGCGCTCGCGCTGGCCTCCCGGGAGACCGCCAATCCGGTGGTCGGCCTGGTCCGGGCCCTGACCGAGGTGGTGGCCGCCGAGCACCCCGGGGCGGCGGAGTACGTCCACTCCGGCTCGACCAGCCAGGACATCCTGGACACCGGTGCGATGCTGGTCGCGGCCCGTGCCCTGCGGATCATCCGCGCGGACCTGGACCGGGTGGCCGGGTCGCTCGCCGAGCTGGCCGAGGCCCACCGCACCACCCCGATGGCGGGGCGCACCCTCGCCCTCCAGGCCGTGCCGACCACCTTCGGCCTGAAGGCGGCCGGCTGGCGGCAGCTGGTGCTGGAGGCGGACCACCGGCTGGCGCTGGTCGAGCGGACCGGCCTGCCGGTCTCGCTGGGCGGCGCGGCCGGCACGCTGGCCGGATACCTCGAGAACGCCCGCGCCGCCGACCCGTCGACCGACGAGGACCCGGCCGGCTACCTGGACCGCTTGGTCGACGCCTTCGCCGCCGAGACCGGCCTCGCCCGGCCGGTCCTGCCCTGGCACGCGCTGCGGACCCCGATCGCCGACCTGGCCGCCGCGCTCGCGTTCACGGCCGGTGCGCTCGGGAAGCTGGCGGTCGACGTGCAGGTCCTGACCCGGACCGAGATCGGGGAGGTCGGCGAGCGGCCGGTGGCCGGCCGCGGTGCGTCCTCCGCCATGCCGCACAAGCAGAACCCGGTGCTCTCCACCCTGATCCGCAGCGCCGCGCTCCAGGTGCCGGTCATCGCCACCGGTCTGACGCAGTGTCTGATCACCGAGGACGAGCGCTCCGGCGGCGTCTGGCACGCCGAGTGGCAGCTGCTGCGCGAGGCGCTCCGGCTGACCGGCGGCGCCGCGCACACCGCGGTGGAGCTCGCCGACGGCCTCCAGGTACGGCCCGAGCGGATGGCGGCCAACCTCGCGTTGACCGGCAGTCAGATCGTCTCCGAGCGAGTCTCCGCCGTCCTCGCGCCCCGGCTCGGCCGGGCGGCCGCCCGCGCACTGTCCTCCCGGGCGGCCGGAGCCGCCGCGGCCACGGGCCGCGAGCTCGCCGAGGTGCTCGGTGAACTCCCGGAACTGGAGGGCATGTTCACCCCCGCGGCACTGGCGGCCCTGTGCCGGCCCGAGGACTACCTAGGGGTGGCGGGACCGCTGGTCGACCGGGCCCTACGGCCCTGACCCCGCCCGGAACGGCGACGGGGCGAGCCTTCCGGCCCGCCCCGTCCATCGCCGTGTCCGACGGTCGTGGCGCACGCCGCCCATTCCGGTCAGGTGTCGGAGGTGGGTTCCTTGGTGTGCCGGAGCTGCTCGTTGATGCGCAGGGCCTCTTCGAGCTGGTCCTCGAGGATGATGATCCGGCAGGCGGCGTCGACGGGTGTGCCCTGGTCGACGAGGTCGCGGGCGCGCATCGCGATCCGCAGCTGGTAGCGGGAGAAGCGGCGGTGGCCGCCCTCGGAACGTAGTGGGGTGATGACGCCTTGCTCTCCCAGGGCGCGCAGGAAGCCGGCTGTGGTGCCGGTCATCGCGGCGGCGCGGCCCATGGTGTAGGCGGGGTAGTCGTCGTCGTCGAACGAACTGCTGCTGGGGGAGTGGGGCCGGTTGGTTTCCGTGGTCACTGCACCTCTCTCTGGTACCTGGTTCGGGAACGCGTTGAGGGGCCCCGGCGCCATTGCGGCTCCGGGGCCCCGAAGGGGAACTTCACCATCTACCGGCCCTGGGCCGGTCCTTGTGTCCGCAGCTCCTCGGGAGAGGAGGATTGCGGGGATCGCGTATGCGTGACCGGAAACCACCGTCCTTACGTACTGTGAGGGGTCTGCGGTGTCCGCCCGGACGAGAACTGCTCATCTCACGGGCCGGGCGATCCTGATGGCGCTTGCGCCCTCCGTTCTTCCTCTACGGACATCCTGCGAACTGCTGGAACTGCGGTACTGCCAACTTGCTGGTACTGCTCTTGGTCCGGCAGCCAGCCCCGTCGCCCGTCCTGCTCGACTGCTCGGCTTGGAACCCCACTGCCCGGACTTCCCAGCACGCGCGCCCGCAGTCCGGCGCCTTTGCTGAGACCCTGCGTCTTTCCATCAGTGGTGACTGCGAACCTGCGTTACTGCCTACTGGTGGCCCCTGATCACTGCGGGCCACCCGGCCCGGCCGCCAGTCCCGTCGCCGTCCTGCACCTGCCCTGGCTTCGGAACTCCACAACCGTGCCGACCTGCGAACTTCTGGTACTGCTCCCGCCAGTTCGTGTCTGGCGGGACCTGCTGACTTCTTCCTACGAGAGAAACACTAGCCCCGCCCTGCCGTGATGTCTACTTCCGCCAGCATAGATTTTGCCGTGTTCGACGAGGAGATAATCTTCCGTGCCGGCCGGCCGAACAGCAGGTCGTAGCCGGGGGGAAGTTGGAGCAGGACGCGCTCGGTGAGCTGGTCGCCGGCGGCGTCCGCGACGGTGCTGAGCACCGCGCCGATGTCCCACAGGGCGGTGGCTTCGGTGGCGCCCTCGATCCAGGCGGCGGTGGCGCGGACGAACCGCTCGGGGGTGAGGGGTTCGACGGCCTGCAGCGGGTTGAGCAGGACCAGGGTCAGGGCGGCGGGCAGCCTGGCGGCCAGGTGAGCGCGGACCTCGCCGGCCAGATGGGCGCCGAGCAGGCCGAGGACGACCCGGGCCGCGCGCTCGGCCTCCTCCGGCGTGCTGTACTCGCCACGTTCTCGGACCTCGTCCAGGAACGCGCTCCATCGCAGGGTCATGGCGTCTCCTGCTGGTGTTAGGGGCGGGTGCGGATCCGCCGGTCAGGATTCGACGGTCAGGCTCCGGTCCGTGCCGGTGAGGCGAAGCAGTCGGGCCACTTCGGGCCCGGGTCCGCGCAGCACGAGCCGCCTTCCCCGTCGGCGGGCGTCGTTGTGGGCCGCGACCACGGTGCCCAGGCCGGCGCAGTCCATGAACGTCACCTGCGAGAGGTTGAGCACCACCTCGTGGTGCTCGCGCAGCGCGTCGGCCAGGGCGCGGCTCAGGGCGGGAGCGGTGGCGAGGTCGATCTCGCCGTCCGCTCGCAGTGGCGTGGGTACGGAGGTGTGCTCGGGCATGGCTCTTCTCGCTGTGCCGGGCCGGGGCTGCTCAAGTCCAGGCAGGGCGAGGTGAGTTGGGGGTGTTCCGCGCCGCCCCCGGGGGGAATGAGGCGGCGCGGAACGGCTGGGGGTCAGGCCTGGATCTGCTTGCGGCCGCCGCTCCGGCTGATGGCGATCTTGCGCGGCTTGGCCTTCTCCGCGACCGGGATCTTCAGGGTCAGCACCCCGGCGTCGTAGTCGGCGCTGATCCCCTCGGGGTCGAGGGTGTCGGAGAGCATGATCTGGCGGGAGAACACGCCGAGCGGGCGCTCGGCCAGCTCCCACTTCACGCCCTCGCTCTCGCGGCGGGGGCGGCGCTCGGCCTTCACGGTCAGCATGTTCCGCTCGACGTCGATGTCGATCGCCTCCGGGTCCACCCCGGGCAGGTCGAAGCAGATCACGTACTCGTCGCCGGTGCGGTAGGCGTCCAGCGGCATCGGGGTCGGGCGCGACCAGGTGCCGGTCGAGTTGATGAACTGCTGGGTCAGCCGGTCCAGCTCACGGAACGGGTCGGTGCGCATCAGCATGGGGAACACCTCCAGGTGGTTGGGCTTGGGGAGCCAGTGCGCTTCACCTGAAACTGTTCTAGCATGTCATCCATCCGATGACAAATGATCCTGTCGCCAAGAAAGTGACACTGATGCGCGAGACGCCGCCCAGCCGCCCGCAAGGCGCCGAGGCCCCCGCCGAGCCGGACTCCTTCCTCGCCGCCGCGATGGCCCTCGCGGCCATAGACGACGCCGTCCGCGCCGCCCACACCCCGGCCGCCACCGACCCGGCCGCCCCTGCCCCCGAGCCCATGACCGGGCCTCAGCCCGCCCTGGCCGCCCTCCTCCTGCTCCGCGAGCTGCGCACCGAACTCGCCGGCTGGGAAGCGGGCCTGGTGGAGACGGCACGGACCCAAGGCGCCACCTGGGCCGACCTCGCCGCCCCGATGGGCGTCGCCAGCCGGCAGGCCGCCGAGAACCGCTACCTGCGCCTGCGCCCCGCCCCCAGCGCGCGCGAGGTGACCACCACCGGAGCCGAACGCGTCAAGGCCGAACGCGACCGCCGGGCCGCCGACCGCACCGTCACCGCCTGGGCCCGTACCAACGCCGCCGACCTCCGCGTCCTCGCCGCCCAGCTCAGCACCCTCACCGACCTGCCCGCCGAAGCACACCGCGCCCTGAACGAGGTCCACGCCGCCCTGGCCGCCGCCGACCCCGCCGACCTCCTCGCGCCCCTCGCCGGCCTGCGTCCGCACCTCGGCCCCACGCACCGCGGCCTGGCCGACCGCCTCGACGACCTGAGCCGGCACGCCGACCGGCTCCGCCATGACAGCAACCGCCGACGCGCCTGACCGGACGGGCGTGTTCAGGCGCGAGACGCCGGACGCCGGCCGTGAAAGGCTGAGGCCATGAAGGTGATCGATTTTGTGCTCAACGTGCTCTGGTTGGTCTTCTGCGGCATCTGGATGGCCCTCGGGTACGCGCTCGCGGGCATCGTCTGCTGCGTCCTCATCGTCACCATCCCGTTCGGGGTGGCGTCGTTCCGGCTGGCGGGCTACATCCTGTGGCCGTTCGGGCGGACCACGGTGGAGAAGCCCGGCGCCGGGGCGCCGTCGTGCGTCGGCAACGTGATCTGGTTGGTGTTCGCCGGCTGGTGGCTGGCGATCGGCCACCTGGTGACGAGCATCCCGCTGTTCCTGTCGATCATCGGGATCCCGTTCGGCTGGGCCAACCTCAAGATGATCCCGATCTCCCTGATGCCGCTCGGCCGCGAGGTGGTCTCCACCGACCAGAAGTTCGGCGCCCGCTGAAGCCACGAGCCCGCTGACCTACGAGCCCGCCGCCCTGGCGCGGAGGATCGCGGCGGTGGCCTCGTCGGCCGGGAGGAAGGCCTCCAGGTGGAGTTCGGCGAGGGTGACGTCCAGGGCGGTGGCGAAGGACGTGATGGTGGTGATCAGCCGCAACTCGCCCTCGGGGACGGTCAGTCGGAGCGGCACGGCGAAGCCGAGGTGGTCCGGCCCGGGGGCGGCGGCCGGCAGGTAGGTCTCCAGCTCGGCGATGAAGGCGGCCAGCCGGGGGGCGTGGCCCCGGCGCTCCAGGGCGCGGCGCATGTTCTCGGTGACGTGCCGGCCCCACTCGGGGAGGTTGCGGACCCGGCCGGCCAGGCCGTCAGGGTGGAGCAGCAGGCGGATCATGTTGACCGGCGGGCGGAGCAGTTCGGCCGAGGCCCCCTCGGTGAGCAGCCCCACGGCCCCGTTGGCGGCGACCAGTTCGCCGTACGGGCGGAGCACGACGGCGGGGTACGGCAGATGGCCGCGGAGGATCACCTCCAGGGCCTCGCGGACGGGGCCGAGCATCTCGGCCTCCAACCGGGACTCGGGGTACACGGGGGCGTAACCGGCGGCGTGCAGCAGGGAGTTGCGGTCCCGTAGCGGCAGTTCCAGCGATTCGGCGATCCGGATCACCATCGCCCGGCCGGGCCGGGAGCGGCCGCGCTCCATGAAGCTCAGGTGCCGCTGGGTGGTGCCCGCCCGCAGCGCCAGGTCGAGCTGGCTGATCCGCCGCTCGGTCCGGCGGCGCCGCAACTCGGCGGGGAAGCCGGTCGGTTCGGTCACAGTGCTCACCCGGGGGATACAACCACTCCCTGTGCGCCCCGGCCATTCCCTGCGCGGAATTGTTCGGTGCACCGGCCGCCGCGCAGGATCGTCGGCATCGCCCCTCCCCGGCTGCGCCCCTCCCGGCATCGCCCCTCCCCGGCATCGCCCCTCCCCGGCTGCGCCCCTCCGGCGTCGCCCCAC
>NZ_JBVJLD010000054.1:8711-65697 GCF_055584905.1 Kitasatospora sp. NPDC088742
GGCTGCGCCACGGCCCCTGATCGAGAGCTGGTCGAGCAGAGATGAAGAGCTACCACATCACCGGCGGAAGCCACCTGACGCTCCGTGAGCACCCCGTCCCCGAGCCCGGTCCCGGCCAGGTGCTGGTGCGGATGCGGGCCAACGGGCTCAGCTTCCGCGACCTGACCGTGCTGGCCGGTGACTACCCCCTGCCGGTCCGCCCGGAGGTGGTCGCCGGGTGCGAGGGCGTGGGGGAGGTGGCCGCCGTCGGGGCGGGCGTCGCCACCCTCGCCGAGGGCGACCGGGTCGCGTTCACGGTCTTCCCCGAGTGGGTGGACGGCCCGTTCGGGCTGGACCGCGCCGCGCAGCTGGGCTCCATGCTGGACGGCACCCTGACCGAGTACGCGGTGGCCGCCGAGCGCGCCCTGGTCCGTCTCCCGGAGCACCTGTCGTACGAGGAGGCGGCCGCGCTGCCGCTCACCACCCTGACGGCCTGGAACGCCCTGACCGGCGGCCGCCCGCTGCTGCCCGGCGAGACCGTGCTGACCCTCGGCACGGGCGCCGTCAGCCTGGCGGCGGTGCAGCTCGCCCAGCTGGCCGGGGCCAGGGTGATCGCCACCACCTCCGGGCCGGAGAAGGCGGACCGGCTCAAGGCGCTCGGCGCCCACGAGGTGGTGGACCGCACCGCGTACCCAGAATGGCAGTCCACAGTACGGGAGTTGACGGAGGGGCGCGGCGTGGACAAGGTCGTGCACGTGGCCGGCGACCTGGAGCGCTCGGTGCGGGCGACCGCCCTCGGCGGTGAGCTCGCCTACGTCGGCTACCGGGTGGGCGCCGCCCCGGCCGGCCAACCCCTGGACGCCCGGCTGATGTTCGGCGCCGGTGTCCAGGTGCGGCCGCTCGCGGTCGGCAGCCGGGCCCAGTTCACCGCCCTGAACCGGGCCCTGGCGGTCCACCGGGTCCGGCCGGTGCTGGACCGGGTGTTCCCCTTCGGCGGGCTCCCGGAGGCCCTCCGCCACCTGGAGCGGGGAACGGCCTTCGGCCGGGTGGTGCTCACCCACACCTGAGCGGGGAGGTGACAGACCACGGGCGCGACGCTCCCTCCGGCGGATCGGGGCTGCATAGAGTCACGGGCGTTCCGAACCGCCGTGCATCCAGGGGGACTTCGTGCTGCCCAGAAGACTGCTCACCGCCGCCGCACCACTGCTCGTCGGCGCGCTCGCGCTCACCGCGAGCGCCTGCGCCAAGGACGAGGGGGAGGTCGGCGCGGACGGCAAGAAGGTGGTCAAGATCGCCTACCAGGGGCCGCTGAGCGGGGACAACGCCGCGCTGGGGGTGCACATGGAGAACGGCGTGAAGCTGGCGGTCAAGCAGGCCAACGAGCGCGGTGACCTGCCGTTCTCGCTGACCTACGTGCCGACCGACGACGCGGGCAGCGCCGACCAGTCCCCGGCCGCCGCGCAGAAGGTGATCGACGACGAGAGGGTGCTCGCCACCATCGGCCCGGCCTTCTCCAGCCCGACCAAGGCGGCCGGCCAGCTCTACTCGCAGGCGAACCTGCTGGCGCTGACGCCCTCCGCCAGCAGCCCCTCGCTGACCACGCTCGGCTTCGGCTCCTTCCTGCGCGGCGTCCCGAACGACAACGCCCAGGGCGGCGGGATGGCCGCGTACTACGCGAAGAAGCTGAAGGCCAAGAAGGTCTTCCTGGTGGACGACAAGACCGAGTACGGCATCGGCCTGTCCGCCGTGGCGGACGCCGACCTCAAGGCGGCCGGGGTCGAGGTGGTGCGCCAGAGCGTGCCGCAGAAGACCCCGGACTACACCGCCGTGGCCACCGCCGCGAAGAACTCGGGCGCCGACGCGCTGATCTACGCCGGCTTCTACGCGGACGCCGCGCCGTTCGCCAAGAAGCTCAAGGAGGCGGGCTTCGACAAGCCGAGGATCGCCTCGGACGGCGTGAACGACAAGAAGTTCATCGAGCTGGCCGGTGCCGCCTCGGAGGGCTGGCTGGTCACCTGCCCGTGCGTGGACGCGTCGGTGGAGGAGGGCATCAAGAAGTTCACCGCCGACTACCAGGCCGAGTTCAGGACCGCGCCCGGCACCTACTCCGCGGAGTCCTTCGACGTCACCAACCTGGTGATCGAGCAGCTCAAGGCGCTCGGCCCGGACGCCACCCGCGAGCAGGTGCTGGCCAAGGTGAAGCAGGCCGACTACAAGGGCCTGACCAAGCGCTTCCGCTTCGACGCCAAGGGCGAGTTCCCGGACAAGACCGCGTTCCTCTACGAGGTGGCCGAGGGCAAGATCGTCTACCGGGGCAACATCCAGACACTGGCCGCGAGTTAGGCCAGGGGAGGACCCTCCGATGCCGCTCCACGAGTTCTGGGACTACCTGATACCGGGCATCGCCCTGGGCGCGCTCTACTCGGTGATCGCGATCGGCTACACGCTGGTCTACGGCGTGCTCCAGCTGATCAACTTCGCCCACAGCGAGGTCTTCATGCTGGGCGGCTTCGGCGGCCTGATCGTGCTCACCCAGCTGACCCCCGACCACCCCTCGGCCCTGGTCTCGGTGCTGCTGGTGCTGGCCGGCCTGCTGGCCTCGGGCCTGGTCGGCGGGGCCACCGCGTACGGCCTGGAGCGGGTGGCCTACCGGCCGCTGCGGCGGCGCGGCGCGCCCAAGCTGATCTTCCTGATCAGCGCGATCGGCGCCTCCTTCTTCCTCTACAACCTGGCCGGCAAGCTGTTCGGCCGCGACCCGATGCCGATGCCGGAGATCTACCGGAACAACGTGCTCTTCACGGTCTTCGGCGCCCGCGTCACGATCACCCAACTCCTGCTGGTGGTCTGCGCGGTGGTGATGATGGGCGGGCTCGACCTGCTGGTCCACCGGACCAGGCTGGGGGCCGGCATCCGGGCCCTGGCCCAGGATCCGGAGACGGCCGGGCTGATGGGCGTGGACACCGACCGGGTGATCTCCCGGACCTTCGTGATCGGCGGCCTGATGGGCGGGGTGGCCGGCTTCCTGTTCGGGCTGAACACCCAGGTCTCCTTCACCATGGGCTTCAACCCCGGCATCACCGCCTTCGCGGCGGCGGTGCTCGGCGGGGTCGGCTCGATTCGCGGCGCGATGCTCGGCGGTCTGTTGCTCGGCCTGGTGGAGACCTTCAACGTGCCGCTGTTCGGCGAGGAGTGGCGCTACGTGGCCGCCTTCGTGGTGCTGGTCGGGGTGCTGATGCTCCGTCCGACCGGCATCCTCGGCGTCCGGATCGGGAGGACGGCATGACCACCCTGCTCCAGCGGCCGGGCACCGACCGGCTGGCCCGGCTGCGCACCCCCAAGTGGCACCGACTGCCGCGCTGGCGAAGGCTCTTCGCGCTGCTCGGGGCCGGCCTGCTGCTGGCCGTGGTGACCGGCGAGCAGGGCAACGGCCGCGACCTGCTCTACTCGCTGCGCGAGACCCTCACCGGCGCCCGGCTCTGGATCTGCCTGGGCCTGGGCGTGCTGCTCTGGGCGCTGGCCGAGCTCGGCGCCCCGGCCCGGGCCGCCGCCCGGCGGGCCCTGACCGGCCTGCCCCGCCCGCAACTCCCGCGCGCCGCACGGCCCGTGTTCGTCCTGCTCGGCCTGGCGGTGGCCGTGCTGGCCCCGCTCGCGCTCAGCCGGGCCACCAACCAGGTGCTGGTGGACTGGGTCGGCATCTACGTGCTGCTCGCCCTCGGCCTGAACGTGGTGATCGGCTGGGCCGGGCTGCTCGACCTCGGCTTCGTCGCCTTCTTCGCGATCGGCGGCTACAGCGCCGCGTTCTGGACCGGACACCTGCCGGTGAAGCCGCCGTTCGAGCTCAACCCCTTCCTGGTGATCCCGGTCGCCATGCTCACCTGCCTGGTCGCCGGCGTGCTGCTCGGCGGGCCGACGCTGCGGCTGCGCGGCGACTACCTGGCGATCGTCACGCTCGGCTTCCACGAGATCATCTACCTGGTGGCCAAGAACGCCGAGGGCCTCACCCACGGCTCCAACGGGGCCTTCGGCATCCCGCACTTCTCGATCGAACTCGGCCCGGTCTCCTACCGCTGGAAGCTGGACCCGATCGACTACTGGTGGCTGCTGCTCGGCCTGATCGTGCTGGCGGTCCTGGTGCTGCGCCGCCTCCAGCACTCCAAGGTCGGCCGCACCTGGGCGGCGATCCGCGAGGACGAGATCGCGGCCGCCGCGCACGGCGTGGACACCGTGAAGTACAAGCTGATGGCCTTCGCCATCGGCGCCTGCACCTCCGGCGCGGCCGGGGTGGTGTACGCGAGCAAGGTCGGCTTCGTGAACCCGGAGAACTTCCCGCTGCTCTACTCGGTGCTGGTGCTGGCCTACGTCATCTTCGGCGGCATGGGCTCGCTGCCCGGGGTGCTGCTCGGCGCCGGGCTGCTGGCCTGGCTGCCGCACGCGCTCAAGGACGTGGTGGACCAGAAGGACCGCTTCATGTACCTCGGGGCGCTGCTGGTGGTCATGATGATCTATCGCCCGCAGGGGCTGATCCCGGCCGGTGGCAAGCGAGTTGGGGGCGGACGCCGATGAGCGTGGTGCTGGAGGCAGAGGGGCTGACGCTGCGCTTCGGCGGGCTCACCTCGCTCGCCGGGGTCGGCCTGCGGATGGAGCGCGGGGAGGTGCTGGCCGTGATCGGCCCGAACGGTGCGGGCAAGACCTCGCTGTTCAACTCGCTGACCGGCGTCTACCGCCCCCAGGAGGGCCGGGTCACCTTCCACCGGGAGGGCGGCGGCACGTACGAACTCCTCGGCCGCAAGCCGCACCTGGTGAACCGGGCGGGGGTCGCCCGGACGTACCAGAACATCCGGCTGTTCGGCGCGCTGACGGCGCTGGAGAACGTTCAGGTGGCGGCCGAGAGCCGGCTGCGCAGCGGCCCGCTGGGCATCGCGCTCGGCCTCCCGCACGCCCGCCGGGCCGCCCGGCGCAGCGCCGAACGGGCCGGTGAGCTCCTGGAGTTCGTGGGTCTGCCGGCCCGGGCGGACGAGCCGGCCGCGGCGCTCTCCTACGGCGACCAGCGGCGGCTGGAGATCGCCCGCGCGCTGGCCACCGACCCCCGGGTGCTGCTGCTGGACGAGCCCGCGGCCGGGACCAACCCGACCGAGAAGCTCGAACTCACCGCCCTGATCCGGCGGATCAACCGGGAGCTGGAGATCGGCGTGCTGCTGATCGAGCACGACATGAAGCTGGTGATGTCGGTGGCCGACCGGGTGATGGTGCTCAACTTCGGCAAGGTGATCGCCGAGGGCACCCCGGCCGAGGTCCAGCAGGACCCCGCGGTGGTCGAGGCCTACCTGGGCGCGGAGGTGGCGGCGTGACGAGCGTGGTGGAGCCGGTCCGCGCGACCGGGGGCGGCGGCGGGGGCAGCGAGGGCACCGGCCCGGCCGGGAGCGCCCCGGCGCTGCTGGAGCTGGCCGGGCTGCGGGTGGACTACGGGGCGGTCACCGCGCTGCGCAGGATCGACCTGACGGTCCGCCAGGGCGAGGTGGTGGCCCTGCTCGGGGCCAACGGCGCGGGCAAGTCGACCACCCTGCGGGCGGTCTCCGGCCTGCTCCGCCCGGCGGCGGGGGAGGTGCGGTTCGCCGGCGAGCGGATCGACGGCGTGCCCTCCCACGAGGTGGTCGGCCTCGGCATCGCCCACGCCCCGGAGGGGCGGCGGGTGTTCGCCGAGATGACGGTGCTGGAGAACCTGCACCTCGGCGCCTACCGCTTCGGCCGGGTGGACGCCGCCGACCTGGAGCGGGTGTTCGGGCTCTTCCCCCGGCTGGCCGAGCGCCGCCGCCAGGTGGCCGGCACCCTCTCCGGCGGCGAGCAGCAGATGCTGGCGATCGGCCGGGCCCTGATGGCCCGCCCCGAACTGCTGCTGCTGGACGAGCCCTCGATGGGGCTGGCCCCGATCATCGTGGCCCAGCTCTTCGAGATCGTCCGGGAGATCAACCAGCAGGGCACCACCGTCCTGCTGGTCGAGCAGAACGCCGCCCAGGCGCTCCGGCTGGCCGACCGGGGCTACGTCCTGGAGACCGGCGAGATCCGGATGCACGGCCCGGCTGCCGAACTGCTCCACGACCCCCGGATCCGGGCCGCCTACCTCGGCGAGGGCGCGGCCTGACCCCTCCTCACAACCGGTCGCAGCCGCGTGATGTGTCGCCACGTCACGCGGCTGTGTCGTTCCCGCGTACTTCCCCACCTCGGCCTTGTGGGCGCTCCGCAGCCGCTCCTAGGGTCGCGTGCATGGCAACCGGAGTCCTCCTCGTTGCCCGCCGCCACGTCGACCACGGACGCCTGGCCTGCGGGCTCTGTCTCTGCCGCTGATCCCTCCGCTCCCGTCCACTCCGCGACATCGGAAGGCACAGCCATGCCCGAGCACACCTCCCCCAGCCGCCGCGGCTTCCTCACCGGCGCCGCCGCGGTGGCCGCCGCCACCGCCGTCCCGCTGGCCGTCCCCCTGACCGCCGGCCGGGCCGCGGCCGCCGAGCCCGCAGCCGCCGCCGCGCGCCCCAACATCCTGCTGATCGTCACCGACGACCAGCCCAAGCACACCGACTGGGCCATCCAGAAGACCATCGCCTGGCTCGGCGGCCAGGGCGTGGAGTATCCGAACGGCCACGTCGCCACCCCGCTCTGCGCCCCGTCCCGCTCCTCGGTCTTCTCCGGCCGCTACGCCCACAACCACGGTGTGCGCAACAACGGCGCCTCGGCCGCGCTGGACCAGCACAGCACCGTGCAGCGCTACCTCCAGCAGGCGGGCTACCGCACCGGCCTGTTCGGCAAGTACCTCAACTCCTGGCCGCTGGCCGACAATCCGCCGCACTTCGAGGACTGGCTGCTGCTCCAGCCGAGCTACAACAACAGCGCCAGCTACAACGACAACGGGACCGTCCACCAGCTCACCGGCTACCCCACCAACGTGATCAAGAACCACGCGCTGGCCTTCCTGGACCGGGCCGCCACCGACACCCGGCCGTGGTTCGCCTACATCACCCCCTTCGCCTCGCACGAGCCCAACGTGCCGGCCCCCAAGTACGCCGACACGCCCGTCCCGCCGTGGAACGGCCGGCCCTCGGTGACCGAGGCGGACCGCAGCGACAAGCCCGCATACGTCCAGAACGCGACCGCGACCCTGGACGACGCCCGGGAGCTGCGCAAGCGTCAACTCCGCACCCTGCTCTCGGTGGACGACGCGGTGCAGGCCTTCCGGGACAAACTGGAGGCCCTCGGCCAGCTCGACAACACCCTGGTCGTCTACATCGGCGACAACGGCTACACCTGGGCCGACCACGGCTGGCTGAAGAAGTCGGTGCCCTACTCGCCCAGCCACCAGGTGCCGTTCTACCTCTCCTGGCCGGCGGGCGGGCTGGGCTCGGGCACCGTCGACAACCGGCTGGTCGCCAACATCGACATCGCCCCGACCATCCTGGACGCCGCGGGGATCACCCCGGACACCCCGCAGGACGGCCGCTCGCTGCTGACCGGGTACTCCCGGAGCCACCTGCTGGTCGAGTGGTGGAAGCAGGGCACCGCTGCGGGCGGGCCCAACACCTGGGCCTCGTACGTGGACAAGGAGCGGCAGTACACCGAGTACTACGCCCTGCACACCAATGCGGCGGGGGTGGTCAGCGGCACCGGCCAGGTGGTCTTCCGCGAGTACTACGACCTGGTCAGCGACCCGTACCAGCTGCAGAACCTGCTCCACCAGGCCACCCCGGCCCAGGAGCAGGCGCTCGGCATCCCGGCCCTGGCCGCCACCCTGGCCGCCGACCGCACCAGCTGACCGCACCGGCTGACCGGACCGGCTGACCACCCGTCACCTGAGAGGAGCACGATGACCACCCACGGACCGGCCGCCGAGCACCAGTCCTGCTGCACGCCCGGCCGGTCCGCGGGTGCCGGCCCGCTGACGCTGCTCGCACCGCCCGCCCGGCAGGCCCGCGGCCTGCTCCAACTCCCGGGCGGGCGCTTCCTGATGGGCACGGACGACGGCCTCGGCTACCCGGCCGACGGCGAGGGCCCGGTCCGTGAGGTCGAGGTCGCCCCGTTCCGGATCTCGCCGACGGCCGTCACCAACGCGCAGTTCGCCGCCTTCGTGAAGGCCACCGGATACGTCACCGAGGCCGAGACCTTCGGCGCCGGCTTCGTCTTCGAGGGCTTCCTGGCACGGGAGTTGGCCCTGGTCTCACCCCAGGTCGCCGCCGTCCCGTGGTGGCGCTCGGTGGCCGGCGCCTCCTGGCGCAGCCCCGAGGGCCCCGGCTCCTCGGTGGGGGAGCGGCAGAACCACCCCGTGGTGCAGGTCTCCTGGCACGATGCCCAGGCCTACTGCGCCTGGGCCGGCGCCCGGCTGCCCACCGAGGCCGAGTGGGAGTACGCCGCGCGCGGCGGCCTGGAGCAGCGCCGCTACCCCTGGGGCGACGAACTCGCCCCCGGCGGGCGGGAGATGTGCAACATCTGGCAGGGCGTCTTCCCGACCGTCAACACCGGACACCGCGGCACCGTCCCGGTGAAGTCCTACCGGCCGAACGGCCACGGCCTGCACAACGTGGCCGGCAATGTCTGGGAGTGGTGCGCGGACTGGTTCAGCCCCGACTTCCACCGCACAGGCCCCCGGCAGGACCCGGCCGGCCCGCCCAGCGGCACCGCCCGGGTGATGCGGGGCGGCTCCCACATGTGCCACGACTCCTACTGCAACCGCTACCGGGTGGCCGCCCGCAGCTCCAACACCCCGGACAGTTCGGCGGGGAACATCGGCTTCCGGGTGGCGGGGTAGCCCGTCGCCCCCGCTGTTCCCTCCGTTCCCGCCGTCACAAAATGCCTGGCGGGGGCATTCGTACCCGTGTACACAGGTGTGCATGAGCACCGTGGACCCGAACGCCCTCGCCCCGACCTTCCGCCCCGCCGAACTGACCGGCGACGGCTTCCGGGCGGTGCCCTGGAGTCTGGTCGACGACGTCGAGCGCCGGTCCCGGGAGCTCTCCGCCATCGCGGCCGACCCGGCGGTGGCCCTCTGGAACCCGCTGCCCGCCGAGACCCCCGCCCACGCCGAACGCTGGATCGCCGGACGGGTGGCGGCCTGGGAGCGCGGCGACGCCGGCTCCTTCGCCCTGCTCGACCCCGACCAGGGCCACCTCCTCGGCGGCGTCACCGTCCGCTGGGTGGACCGCTTCGACGGGCTCGGCATGATCGGCTACTGGCTCGCCCCCGCCGCCCGCGGCCGCGGCCTGGCCACCCTCGGCCTCCAGGCCGTCACCCGCTGGTCCTTCGCCGAGGCCGACGCCCGCCGGATCGAACTCGCCCACGGCACCGGCAACTTCGCCTCCTGCGCGGTAGCCGACCGGGCCGGCTACCCCCTCGAAGGCACCCTCCGCGCCAGCCACCGCTTCGGCGACGGCAAGCACCACGACGAGCACCTGCACGCCCGGCTCGCCACCGACTGACCGGACGTCAGGCCGCCCGTCCTGCTCAGCCGCCCTGGCCGGCGCTCCCCATCGGGCCGATCCGCACCGGGGAGCCGCCGCCCTCCGTGACCGGCAGCGAACCGGCGCCCGGCCAGGCCAGGGTGACCGGCTGGGTCTCGTCCGGCGGGGTCACCACCAGTCCGGTGATCCGGATGCCCGAACCGCCCGAGGAGTTGGCCGGGTAGCCGATCCCGAAGTAGGTCGACTTCCCGTTCGCCAGCACGCCCGCGACCACCGGCTCGCCGGAGCGCTTCGCCGACACCGTGCCCGCGGAGGTCTTCAGGTCGACGCCCGCGTACCCGGCGATCGTGCAGTCCTTGCCGCTGTGGTTCTTCAGCTCCACCACCACGGTGTTCTCGCCGTCGCCGGTGATGGTGCGGTCCGCGGCGGTGACGGTCAGGTCGGCAGTCCGGCACTTGGCGGTCTTCACCGCCGTGGCGGAGGTGCTCGGGGCGGCGGTCGGCGTCGGCGTCGGTGCCGCTGTGCTCCGGGCGGTGGTCGGAGTCGGAGTGGTCGACGACGCCTGCGTCGGTGCGCTCCGCGCGGTGTCCGCCCTGCTGTCCTGGCAGGCCGTGAGCAGCAGGGCGGCGGCGACGGCCAGGACGGCGAAGGCTGGCTTTCGGACGCGCATGGTGTTCTCCTCCGGGTGGAGCGGCGGTGTTCGGTGCTCTCCGAAGCCAGGACCGCCCGCCCCGCCGGTCCGTTCCGCCCGTTTCCGTCCCAGGACGTTCCTGTGACACACCGTCAGGCGACCCGCACGATCGCCTTCCCGAGGTTCCCCCCGCCCAGCATCCCGAGGAACGCCTCCACCGACCGGTCGAACCCCTCCGTCACGGTCTCCTCCGCCACCAGCGCCCCCGACCGCAGGTGCGGCGCCGCCCACTCCTCCAACTCGGCCTGCGCGTCCCGGTGGTTGCGCACCAGGAACCCCTCCACCCGCAGGCTCTTGCTCACCACGTCGTACAGGTTGTACGGAGCCGCCGGCGGGTTCGCCGGGTCGTCGTACTGCGCGACCGCGCCGCACCACGCGACCCGCCCCCCGTCCCGCAGCGCCTCGATCGCGCCCGCCAGGTGGTCCCCGCCGACGTTGTCGAAGTACACGTCGATCCCGTCCGGCGCGGCCGCCCGCAGCTGCTCTCCGACCGGCCCGTCGTGGTGGTCGAAGGCCGCGTCGAAGCCCAGCCGTCCGGTCAACTCCCGCACCTTCTCGGCGGACCCGGCACTGCCGACCAGCCGCCCCGCCCCCATCAGCCGGGCGAACCGCCCGACCGCCGTCCCCACCCCGCCCGCCGCCGCGCTGACGTACAGGTCCTCCCCGGGCTGCAGCCGCGCCACCCGGGTCAGCCCCACGTACGCGGTCAGCCCCGTCCCGCCCAGCACGCTCAGGTACGCCGTCAGCGGCACCCCGTCGGCCGGCCGGAGCAGCCGCACCCCGCCCGGATCGGGCAGTACGGCCCCCGCGTCCCGGAGCCGCACCTTGACCCCCGTACCCGGGTCCGGCAGCGCCCCGTACGCGGGGATCTGGCCCTCGGTCAGCACCGCGTGCGTGCGCCAGCCCTGACGGTGCGCCACCAGCGCCCCCTCCGCCAGGTGCGGCGACCGCGAGGCGACCACCCGGCCCACCGCGCGCCCCTCCATCGGGGTGTGCAGCTCGCCGACGTCCATCACCTCGCGCATGTACGGGTCCACCGAGAAGTACAGGTTCTCCACCAGCACCCCGCCCGCCGGGACCTCGGGCAGGGCCGCCTCCACGAAGGCGAAGTCGCCGGGGGAGGGGCGCCCCTGCGGGCGGGCGGTCTGGTGGACGTAACGGGCGGTGCGGGCCATGGTGCGTCTCCTCGTCGATGCCTCGATCGGTACGCACCGAACGCTAGGCACCGGCGCCCGGACGTAGCAGGGGCGCGCGTCCATGGTTCCCGCCCTTCCATGAACCCCCTTCATGGAAGGCGCCCCCCACCGGCTAGGTTTCACCCGTGACCACGAGCCCCGCCGATCCCGCCGACCCTGCCGGCGCCACCTCGGCCGACCTCACCCCCGCCGACCTCCGGATCCTGGCCGCCGTGGACCGCGAGGGCAGCTTCACCGCCGCCGGAGCGGCGCTCGGCCTCTCCCAGTCCGCCGTCTCGCACGCCGTGCGCGGGTGCGAGCGCAAGCTCGGCGCCGTCCTGTTCGAACGAGGGCGCCACGGGGCGCGCACCACCCCGGCAGGCGCGAAGGCCGCCGCCCACGCCCGGCAGATCCTGCACCTGCTCGCCGTCCTCGCCGCCGAGACCCGGGCCGCCGCCACCCCGGAGAGCGCCGAGCCCACCGGTCCGGTCCGGATCGCCGCCTTCCGCAGCGCCGCCGCCCACCTGCTCCCCGCCGTGCTGGCCCGGCTGACGGCCCGCCACCCGGGCCTGCGCCCGGAGGTCAGGATCGTCCGCGACCTCGGCCGGGGCACCGCGGGCGAGGTGGCCGACGGCCACGCCGACCTCGCCATCGCCACCCTCGACGCGGCCACCGGCAGCATCCCCTCGCCCGCCCTGCCCGGCCTGGTGGCCGGCCGCCTGTTCAGCGAGCCGTACGCCCTGGTGCACCCCGCCGGGCACCCGCGTCCGCGCACCCTCCCGCTGGTCGACTGGGACGAGAACTGCGGCTCCTACACCCGCGCGTGGTGGCGCGAGCAGAGCTGGATCCCGGCCGCCACCGTCACCGTGGAGGACGACACGGTGACCCTCTCCATGGTCGCCCAGGGCCTCGGCATGTCGATCATGCCCGCCCTCACCCTGCTCTCCGCCCCGTCCGGCGTCACCGTCGCCCCGCTCGACCCCGACCCGCCGACCCGGCACGTCGGCTACGTCACCACGCCCGCCCTGGCCCGCACCGCCGCCGTCCGCGCGGTGATCCGCCAACTCCGCACCGCCCCGGCCCCCGCCCTTCCCTGACGGAGCGTCAGTTCCCCTCGCCCTCGCCCGGCAGTGACTCCCGGAGCGTGCGGAACTCCGCCGCGATCCCGTCCAGGGTGTAGTGCGCGTTCAGCCCGCTCGGGTTCGGCAGCACCCACACCTCGGTGGAGCCGATCCCCTCCGCCTGCCGTCCCACGGCGGCCTTCCGTCGCCCGAAGGCCGTCCGGTACGCCCCGATCCCCAACACCGCCAGCGCGTAAGGCCGCAGGCGCTCCACCCGCTCCACCAGTGCCGCCCCGCCGAGCCGGTACTCCTCCGCGGTCAGCTCGTCCGCCTTGGCGGTGGTCCGGGCCACCACGTTGGTGATCCCCAGCCCGTACGGGAGCAGCTCCAGCTGTTCCTGGGGCCGGAGTTGACGCGGCGTGAAGCCGGAACGGTGCAGCGCGGGCCAGAAGCGGTTGCCCGGCCGGGCGAAGTGCAGCCCGGTGGCGCCCGACCACAGCCCGGGGTTGATCCCGCAGAACAGCACCCGCAGCCCGGGCGCCACCACGTCCGGGATCGTCCGGTCCTGCGCCGCCGCCAACTCCTCGGCCGTGGGCCGTGCCTGACTGACCATCCGTCCAGTCTGCCCCTTGGGGGCGCGCGGTGTCATATTCACAACGACCATGCCACGAAGGGAGAGTGAGTTCGATATTCCGGTGTCACGCCGTCGTTGGAGGGCGCAGAATGGCTGGATGTCCTACGAACTCAAGGCACTCATCGGCTCCTGGGACCTGCTCAAGGTGGTGGCCGCCGAGGTGCCGGTCGCCCGGGTGACCAGACTGGAACAGGGATTGGCGCTGATCCCGATGACGGACCTTCTGTTCGACACCGTCGCCGAGCACGGCGGCCCCCTCCAACCCGGCTTCGCCGCCTTCCCCGGTGGCTTCGGCCGTCGCCTGGTCGCCTGGTCCCAGGCCTCCCCGATCGGCTACGTCGAGGCGCACTACGTCGACGGCGACGGGACGCAGCGCGCGGCGGTCTGGGTGGACGGACGTCTTGTCCTCGGCCCGCTCGCCTGCACCTCCGAGCAGCCCTTCCCGGCGGACGGCAGCCCCATCTCCCAGGCCCTGCGCCGGATCGGGGCCCAACGCACCCCGGCCGCCGACGAGTTCGACGAGGTAGGCCTCGGCCGCCACAGCCGCCTGGTCGACTGGCCGGCCGACTGACCCGCCCCCTGCTCCGCCCATCTCCGCCCTGCTCCGTCCGGCCCAGCACCTCCCCGGCGGTTCGCCGGCACCCCCGCCGTACGGCCTACCCGGCCACCCGTCCGTCTGGCGCACCGTCACCCACCCGCCCGGAGCACGGTCTTGCGCCCCCGAAAGCCCCGTCCGCCGCCCCGCCACCGGGCGGCGAACCGTTCGGCCTACGCGCGGTGGCCCGTCACCCCGGGGTGCACCAACGTGTGCTGCAGGCGACAACGCCTGATCACACGAAAGGAAACGCAAGAATGCGTGCCACCTGGACGGCCGCCGTGCTGACCGCCACCCTGGGCCTGGCCCCGGTCATCACCACGTCCGTCACCGTCGCGAACGCTGCCGACTCCGCCTCCGCGACCCGCCTCCACCTCCTCTCCTCCCACCCCGAGCGCGTCCTCCCGGACCTCACCCGCGCCGGCCTCTCCCTCCCGGACCTGGCCGGCATCATCCCGCCCACCCCCGACCTTCCCGTCAAACCGCCGGCCCCGGACCTCCCCGTGAAGCCCCCCGTGGACGTCCCGGCCCTCCCCGACCTCCCGGCCACCCCCGACCCGGGCGCGAACCTGGCGATCCTCGGATCCCTCGGCGACGTCCTCGGCCAGATCACCAAACTGGTCGGCTCGGCCACTGCCGGCGTCCCCGACCCGGCCGCCCTGCAGAAGCAGCTCGACGACCTCCAGGCCGCCATCAAGGCCCTGCTCGGCAAACTCCCCGCACCCCCGGCGCCGTCCACCCCGACCCTCCCGGTCGACCAGACCCGCGCCGCCGCCCCCTCCGACCTCGCCCCGGCCCTCCCGGCCGCCCCACTCCCGCTCAACCCGTCCGACGCCCTCGCCAAGGTCCAGAAGGACCTCACCGACCTGGTCGCCAAGGCCACCGCCACCAAGCCCGACCCGGCAGCCGTCAAGGCCGCCATCCCGGGCCTCTCCACCGACACCGTCGCCGCCACGGCCGCCACCGCCACCACCCTGGCCACCGGCTGACACCCCGTCACCCCACCCGCACCACCACCCCGCGCCCCGGGGCCGTGCACGGCCCCGGGGCGCGGGCGCGCGCTCACCCGGCAAGCACGGAGGGCGCGGCACGGCGCGGCGTACGGGGACCTCCCCGTCGCACCACGCCCCGCCGCGCCCTCCCGAGCGCGCTGGGTCGGCGCCCCGACTCAGCGGTAGTTCACGAACTGGATCGCGAACTCCAGGTCCTTGCCCTTGAGCAGGGCCTGCACCGTCTGGAGGTCGTCCCGGCTCTTCGAGCTGACGCGGAGCTCGTCGCCCTGCACCTGCGCCTTGATGCCCTTCGGGCCCTCGTCGCGGATGATCTTGGCAACCTTCTTCGCGTCGTCCTGGGAGATGCCCTCCTTGATGTCCGCGAAGATCTTGTACTCCTTGCCGGACAGCTGCGGCTCACCCGCGTCCAGCGCCTTCAGCGACAGGCCACGCTTGATGAACTTGTCCTTCAGCACGTCCAGGATCGCCTTGGCGCGCTCCTCGCCGTTGGCCTTCATCTCGATCTTCTCGCCCGAGCGCTTGATCTCCCCGCCGACGTTCTTGAAATCGAACCGGGTGGCGATCTCACGGGAGGTCTGGTTGATCGCGTTGTCGACCTCCTGCCACTCGACCTTCGAGACGATGTCGAAACTGGAGTCGGCCATGGTGTGTTGGTCTCCTTGATGCTCTGACTGCACGGTCACCGCCCGCCCCCGAGGGCAGGCGCCGCCCCAGCCTATCGACCCCCGCCCCGCCCCACCCCCGACAGCCACACCCCGCCACCTTGATCATCGCGTGACCAACCAAGTGGCGAAGCACCCCCATCCATCAGGTATCGTTTACGACGTCGAACGGGGCAGTGCTCCGCAAGATGAAACATCCTGGCTGGTTGCCCGAGCGGCCAAAGGGAGCAGACTGTAAATCTGCCGCGCAAGCTACGCAGGTTCGAACCCTGCACCAGCCACAGGATAGGGAAGGGCCCGTGACCAGCGGAAACGCCGGTCGCGGGCCCTTCTGCTTTACGTTCATCGCGCCATCTCGAACATGGTCGAAAAGTCCGGAAAATCCCACCTTGTCTCACCGGTGTATCGCCGTTGACCAGCGCATGTGGGGTATTCGTGGGGACGGACTCAGCCACCCCGCGCGGTCACTGCCAGCACAGTAGGGCCTCGGCGAGCCGCTCGTTCGCCAGGTCCACCGCACCGTCCAAGACCTTTGCGTAGACGCGCAGCAGCACCGCGATGCTGTGGCCGGCGCGGCGAGCGCACTCGGCTGGGTCCATGCCGGACAGCAGCCAGAACGACAGGGCGGCGTGCCGGATGTCGTAGGTGCGCTTCGCCAAGGGCGAACTGGCCTGTTCGGGTGTCAGGACGGCCTCCCGGGCCCGCCCCCAGACGACGCCGTAGCCGCTCTCCTGCACCATGCCGCCCCGTGAGGTCCGGAACAGCCGGCCGTCGGGCGCCAGACCGTGGGTCGCGATGTGCTCCCGCAGGCTGGCGACGAACGCTGGCGGGATCGGAATCGACCGACTCTCCTTCGGGGCGCGCCACTTGAGGCCGCGCTCGTCGTGCGGCTTGCCGCTGTCGGTCCACGAGCTGCCGACGCGGGGCCGGGAGGAGTGCACGGTGAGCGCGCCCCACGCTCCGTCAGGAGGCAGTGAGCAGTTCGTGTCCTTGAGCCAGACGGCTTCGGCGGGCCGGAGACCCGCGTTGTAGATCACGCCGAAGAACTGTTCCAGGTGCTGCCCGCGCCGCCCCTGCGGCCGGACGCCGTGGGCCAGGAGCTGCCGCATCTGACGGGGGTTCGCGACCACGGCCGGATCAACAGTCTCCGTGGTGGCCGGCGGGGTCCACTGCACCTGGTGGAGCGGGTTGTGCGGCAGACGCCGGGCCTCCACCGCGAAGCCGAGCGCATTGTGGAAGATGTTCTTCTTCCGGATCACGCTGCTGGCGGCAGTCCTGCTGCCGTCCAGGTTGAGCGTGAAGGCGGTCAGCGCTTTCCGGATCACCAGCGCGTCGTCCAACTGGCTCATCGGCAGGGAGCGACGCTCGATCCACGCCAGGGTCTTCTGGACCTCCTCCGGGTGCTCCAGCGGCCACCGGTTGAGGTTGAACGCCCAGCTGTAGAGCGCGGTCCGAAGGGCCTGCGCCGTCGGCATCCCGGACCGGGAGTCGACCATGGCAGGGGTCGCGGTCGCCAGCATGTCCGCGATGGTGGTCCGGGTCTTCGCCGGAGCCAGCGGCCACTTCATCTCCATGTAGTCGCGAGCGTGGACGTACCAGCTCACATCATTGGTGGCCCGGACCTCGGTCATGGGCAGACCGGTGACCTCGTCGAACGGCTGGCCCGCGTTCTGGGCGGTCACCAGCTCGGAGCGGCGTCCGTCCGCAAGGGTGAAGGTGGCGAAGGTCTTGGAGAACGGGCTGCCACCGCCGACCTTCCATCGCAGCTCGTAGGAGGTGGACCGCTTGTTGACGACCGGTCGGATCTTCCAGATCCGGACCGCGAAGGTGGGCTTCGGCATCTGCCTGCTTCCGGGAAGACGAAGGGCCCGGCGGTTGCCGGGCCCTGAGGACGTACGGAGTGTCAGGCCGCGTCGCGGGCGGCCCACCAGGCGTCGAGGACGGCCCGGCTGCACCGGACCTGACCGTTCGGCAGCTTCTTCATCGCCGGCGCCTGCTTCCTGGCGCGCATCCGGTAGAACGCGGCCCTGGAGATGCGGAGTTCGGCGAGCACCTCGGGGAGCGTGAGCTGTTCCTGCTTGGGCACGGCGGAGTCTCCTCGCTTGGCAGCGGATGGGGCGGTTGGTGGTGTGCTGCGTGTGTTGTCCTAGGCGGGGATTTCTGCGTCACGGCGTCATGCACGTCACGCAGGGGTTCTGGCCTGGGGTTTTGGTGTGACGCGGTGGCCGAAGTACTTCGGGAGTGCGTCACGCGGCTGTGTCACCGTGACGCGGGTGACGCGGGATGACGCAGCGGTTGCCGTCTGCGTCACGGCCTCCGGTGCAGGTCAGGGGCCGTGTTCGGGCCGTCGTGACGTGCGTGACGCAGCGGTTCCTACTTAGGAAAGAGGGAGGGCTGTTGCAGTTCGGCGCGCCCTCAGGGCGAAGAGCGGAGCCGCTGCGCGGCACGACCCTTCGCGGCTTCGCCGAACAGCAAGAGGAGCACGGTCGTCGGGCGCGGGCCCGTGCTCCTCTTGCTGTTCAGGCGGGCACCCCGGTCAGAGCAGCGGCGGCTGCTCCGACGGCGGCACCGGGGTGGGGCGGGCCATCTCCAGGTACCGGCCCTCCCGGGTGCGGCCGGAGTCGATCAGGAGCCCCCGGGCGGCCAGGGTGGGCTGGAGCCGCTTGAGCCGGTCGGACAGGACCTTGCCGGTGGTGGGCCAGCCCTTCGGCAGCGGCTTCATCTCCTCCCCCGTGTGGAGGCGGCCGAGCAGGTGCAGCCACTGCGTGGACGTCATCCGCTGGGCCTCACCCGGGGCGATCGTCTCGGCGTGGCGCAGGACGGTCTGCGCCAGCAGATCGCCCTCGATCACGTCGTCGTTCAGATCGTCCAGGCTGGCCCGATAGGCGGGCAGGGAGCCCCAGCCGGTGGCGGCGTCGAGCTGCGCGCACAGGTGCGCGAAGTCCGCCATCCGCAGGTCGGTCGGGGTCTCCGCCACAGCCGCCCGCACCTTCACGGTCAGGTCCAGCAGCGAGCCGAGCACGACCGGGAGCACCTCGGCGTACTCGGCCCACAGCTCCGCTTCGGTCCTGCGCACCCGGGGCCGCTCCAGCCGCAGCGGAAGAAGCCGCTCCGCCAGGTCGGGGCGGATCACGCCAACGTCGATCCCGGTCAGCAGCAGCGGCCGGCGGTAGCTGGCCCGCACCACGTCCCCGTCCGTGAACAACGCCCGCTTCACGGACTCGGCGCCGGTGACGATGCAGCACATCGCGTCCGAGAGGTCCGGGGTCATGTGGGAGAGGTTGTCCAGGGCGGTGACCCACCCGGCCGCGACGGCGGCGATCAGGTTCTCCTCGTCCTTCGGCGCGCGGCGCAGGTCCCCGCTCATGCCTTCCACGATCCGCACCAGCATCCGGCCGCCGGTGGACTTGCCCGCGCCTTGCGGCCCGGTCAGGAACGGCGCCGGCACCGGGACGGACGGGCCCAGGCAGCCGATCAGCCACGCGATGGCCAGGCTCTCAGTGGTGGCGTTGGCGAAGTTGCACAGCCGCATCAGCAGGTCGATCCCCTTGCTGTCCGTGTCCTTCACCGGCACCGGCAACTCGCCAGTGAGCTGGGTACGCCGCCAGCACACCTCACGCGGGTCCGGCACCATCAGATCCCACCCCGTGGGGTGAATCCGCACCGACAGGCCATCGGTCCGGCCCAGGTCCAGCCACGTGGCCTTGTCGAACCCCGGGGCCACCCGGATGTGGACGGCCTGAACGTCCTCCGACAGGGCGAGTGCCTCGATCAAGTCCAACGCCTCCTTGAGGGAACTGCCGTTGAAGACGCCCAAGCCGTCCCGGTACAGACCGACCATCAGTTCCTGGCGGTGGCTGCCGGTGGTTCCCTGCGAGCGGATCGGCCGGGCTACCGGGTGGCCGAGCTTCTGGGCGTAGACGGTTCCGTCGGCGGTGCGGAAGTACCTGAAGTGGGACTGCGCGTACTCGGCGATCACCTCACGCGCCGGGTTCTTCTCGTCCTCCGCCACGGCTACATCCCCAGCCTGTGGACGGCGTTGGCCCACGCCACCGCGCAGTGCCGGGCGCTCTCGCCCTTGGCCTGCGCGGCGGCGAACAACCGCTCCGTGTGCGCCTCGGTCAGGCAGCCGCACCGGCCGTGCGTCTTGAGCACGGCCAGGAACGCGGCGAACACGGTCGCGTGCACCGAGGAGGAAGCCGCGGTGATGGTCTGCTCGGCCATGGTGATGCCGCGCTCCAGGAACACGGGGCTGCGGTGCGGGCACACCCCGCCGCCGGTCGGCACCGTGACGGCCACCGGGCGGGCCGGGGCAGGCTCGCGCACCACCAGGGCCCGGACTGAGTCTGGCAGGGCGGTGAGGGTGCCGGTGCCGGGGGAGATCCAACGGGCGTAGGACATGGCCGACTTGATGTCCACGCCGGGCCGCACCGCGTTCCCGGACTGCATGGCGCCCTGGTAGAGCCAGTGCTCTCCCCGGGTGGTCGGCACGATCCGGGTGGCCGGCAGCGTCTCGCGGGCCCAGGCGATGGCGTCCGCGTTGTCCAGATCCACCACGGTCAGGCCGGCCCCGCCCGGGTGGTAGGCCACCCTGGCGGCCACGCGCCACGCGGCGGCCCACTCCGGGGAGTTGATGACGCGGGTGTCGGTGGTGGCGGCGGCCCAGCCGTGGCAGGGGTACGGGCACTGGCAGGCGCCGGGGGTCTTCATGTTCGGCCGGCCGCCGCACGCGTTGCCGACGCAGGTGCGGCAGTTGCCGAAGGGCACCTTCCCGGCCCGCAGCGGTAGCACGGGCACGCTGCCAGCCGCGAGGGCGAGCGCGGTGGTGAGGTGCTCTCCCCGGATGTGGGTCTGATGGGTCATCCTTGGTGTCTCCAGTTCTCTTGGTAGGGCTCTGGATCGACGGCGGCCCCGGTTCTTGCCGGAAGGGGGCCGCCGTTGTCAGTGGTCGCCGAGCTGGTGGGCGGCGTAGCCGGGGCACTCCCAGCCGGGGCAGTCGCAGCCGTCGCACTCGGGGCACAGGTCGCCGCCGCACTCCTCGCACATCTCGTGTCCGGGGCAGTACTCGTCGGCGCACTCGTCGCAGTAGTCCATGCGTGCCCCCGTCAGGTGAGGTTGGTGATCATCTGGGCGATGCCGGTGATGGCGTCGTGGATGGGTCTGGCGGCGCCGGTGGAGGCGGTGGAGAAGCCGAGCAGGAACACCGGCAGAGCGACCATGACGGTGACGCGCTTGGTGCGGATGAGGATCGCGGTCAGGAGCAGGAAGAGGGCGAGGGTGGAGATCGTGAGGGCCACGGTGGGGCCGCTCCTTCCGGGTGTCAGGGCGAGGCGTCAGACGGAGTGTCAGAGGTGCTGTCAGGGGGTGTCAGACACCCCCTGACACCCCCGTTTGCCTAGGGGAATGGGTGTCAGGGGGTGTCAGGTGTCAGGGGGTGTCAGACCAGCGCCGGGGCGGGGACGATCCGGTACCGGCCGGACTTCGCGGAGGGGGCGAGGCGGCCCTCCTCGATCAGGCGCCGGAACTCACCCGAGACCCAGGGGCGGGAGCGGCCGAACTGGGTGGCCTGGTCCATGACGTCCTTCGGGCCGATCACCATCACGCCCTCGCGCTCGAAGGCGTCCACGATGGCGTCCATCGCGGCCCGGGCCTCCTCCGGGGTGAACTCCGGGGCGGGCTGGCCGAACCGCAGATCGGCCATGCCGGCGGGGACGGGCGGGAGTTCGGCCTGTGGGTCGAGGTCGGTGTCCTCTGGGTCGACCCGGCCGGCCACCGCGTCGTCGTCCCCGTCGTCGTGCGGGTCGGTGGTCATGTAGACGCTCTCCTCGTCCGAACCGTCCTGCGCAGTCTGGGGGTTGCGGTTGGTGTAGGCGTTGCCGGCAGCCGCCCCTGCGGATCCGGCGGTGACGGGGTCGACCTTGGCGCCGTTGCGGACCGACCAGGCGGCGAGCTGCTCCATGACGCGGGCGGCGTTGCCGGTGAACCGGAAGGTTCGGCCGGGGCTGGAGTAGCGGGTCTCCTCGATGCCGGGGGTGACGAGGTAGTTGTAGCCGGGGCGGCGGTTGCCCCAGGCACCCGGGTGGGCGCCCGCGTCCAGGACCGATGCGGGGAGGGCCATGCCCTCGTCGCGGTTGTCGAGGCCGAACACCAGGGCCGACGGGAGGGAGGCGCGGGTGCTGGTGCTGATCTGGTCGTGGCTGGGCCGCTGGAGGCTGATGACCAGCGCCATCCCGGCGGCGCGGGCGAGCTGGGCGGCCTCGGTGAACGCCTCGTCGCCCATGAAGCGGATGGACGCGGCGGCCTCCTCGAACCACGCGACCAGGTAGGGCATACCGGGGCAGCCACACGCGCTGCCGTCGGTGCGGCAGGTGTGCGCCGGGTCGGCCTGCGTGAGGGCGGCCTCGGGCACCCACTGGCGGTAGCTGTGCGCGCCCAGCCACTTGGTGCGGGCCGGGATGACCGCCAGCACGGCGGACGCCATGGTCTCGGTCGGGGCGCCGCCCTCGACCGCCCAGTCGATTGCGGGCAGAAGCGGGCGGAAGTCCTGGAACGACTTCGGGTCGGACAGCCAGACGATCACGTCGCGGCGGCTGAGGATCTCGGTCAGGACGTTGAGTGCGCCGTCTCCCTTGCCGGAGCCGGTCATCCCGCACACCAGCAGGTGCGTGGAGTTGCGGCCAGCCGCCGGGTCACCGGGCAGCCACAGTTGGAGCGGGGTGCCGTCGTCGTAACGCCCGATGACCAGCGGCTCGGCGATCGAGGCACCCACGGCGGTGGGCATGGTCCACTCGACCACCTCAGCCAGCATGTCCTCGGGCACGATCACCAGCTCGCCCCGCCGGGCCGAGCCGGGGTCGGGCAGGTAGCGCACCGCAGTCGGGGCGACGTCCAACGCGGACGCGATGTTGCCGAGCGAGCGCGTGACGTCGTCGTTGGTCAACTCACCTGCTGGAAGGGCGAGTTCTGCGGTCACCCGGTTCGGCTCCACGACGACGTTACGGATCTGAGCGCCGGCGAGCTTCACCTTCTCCAGCAGGGAGCCGTCCTTGTCGCTCTCGGCCGGCGTGGCGTCGGGGTTGCGGCGCATCACCTGCCGGAAGTTCCACGACAGGGCCAGCACCGACCCGCCCAGCCAGAACGCGCCGAACGTGAAGCCGGACCAGCCGGCCAGCGCCACCCCGGTGAACCAGCTGGTGCCGGCCGCCACCGTGACGGCGGAGTGGATGCGGCGCTGGGCACCGGTGGTCTTGGCGGCCCACCAGGTGGCGCCGGTCAGCGCCACCGAGCCGAGCGTGAGCCCGACGCCGTAGCCGGCGGAGTCGTGCGCGGGAAGGTAGGCGAGCGACCCGGCCACCCCAGTGGCGCCCGCGAGCAGCCACGGCGGGGTGTAGGGCTTGGCGCGGTGCGCGACCCACCCGGCCACGCCCTTGGCGTTGCTGGAGCCTTCGAGGTTCTCGCTGTGGCGGGTCTCGATGTCGGTGCTGGTGGACTTCCTGCTGCCGGCCATGCCGGTGCCTCCTTCTTCGGTCAGAACTGGAACGGGCGTGCCTGGCGGGGCGCCTGGCGGGGGGTCAGGACATCGGCGTACTCGCGCAGGAACGCGGCGTTGGTCGCGGCGGCGAGCTTGGCGACGTCGGCCAGCGCGTCGGCAGCCTTGGCGAGCTTGCGCGCCACCCGGCGGGCACGGAACTTCGCGTCGAACGGCGCGGAGCCGGGGGCGTTGGGGGCCTGCCCCAGCGCGGCCTTGAGGATCTCCGCCCCGACCTCGACCTCGATCGCGGCGTAGGCGGCGAACGCCCGCAGCGCCTCGCAGTAGGAGCGGACGTCGGCGGCGGAGTAGAACGCGGGCTCGGGCAGGGCGAGCTGGCTGCCGCGGGCCGCCCCGGTGCCGGGGTTGGCGGCCGCGCCGAACTTCGTCCCGCCGCCGCCCTTGCTGACGTTGATGCTGATGCCCGGGGCGAAGGTCGCCCCGCCACCGAAGCCGTTGCGCTGGTTGCTGGTGTTGCTCGCGCCGCTGGCCGGCGGGGTGCTGGTGGTCATCGCGGTGCCTCCCCAAACGGGGCCGGGACTGTCCCGGCTCCCCACCCCCGCCCAACCCCCGGAACCGGGGCTGGGCGAGGACAGGCAACCGGCCAGCTCAGCGCCGCATGTCGCGGATGATCCACCGGATCACCAGCGCCGCGATGGCCAGTGCGAGGGCGGCCATGCCGACCGCGACCAGCGCCGCCGTCGTGGCCAGCAGCACCGGGATCAGCACCGCCGCAGCACCGGCGCCGGCGGCCACGTACCCGCCGTAGCGGGCGGCCACCGCCGACTGCTGCGGCACCACCGGAAGCGGGGCCGGCGGGTGGAGGGGCTGCTGCTGGTACTGGAGCTGGGCCGCGACCAGTGCGGCCAGGCGCTCCAGCTCCGGGCCCGGGCCCTCACCCGGGGGCGGCACGGAAGCGAGGTGACGGGACATCAGCACGCCACCTCCTCACGCTGGACGACGGGCTTGGCCAGGTCGCGGTGGGTCAGGGCGGTGGTGAAGTAGTTGAAGCGCAGCAGGTCGGACAGCGCGGTGGCGAAGGCGGGGGCGCGGTGCCGGCCGCCCGCGCAGCCGACCGCGACCAGCACCGGCGCGCCCACCGGCCCGAAGGTGAACGCTTCCACGGCGGCGCTGACGGGGCCGAGCAGTTCGCGGATGCCCGGGGTGGCCATCACCGCGTCCCGCACCTGCCAGTCGCGGGCGGTCATCTCCCGCAGCTCCGGGTTCACGTGCGGGTCGCGGAAGTGCTCTCGCAGGTCCAGCGTCAGGTGGGCGCCCTCGGGCGGTGTGCCGTGCAGGTAGCCGAAGCTGACGATCTCGATGGCGTGGGTCACGGTGCTCTCCTTCGAGGTCAGGCGGAAGCGATGAGGGCGGCGACGGTCTCGACACCGTGGTGGAACGCCTGGTCAAGGGCGTAGGCGCCGTTCATGCCGTGGTCGGCGAGGCGATAGAACTTGCTGCTGCCGGTGGCGTCCGCGAGGCGGCGCAGGGGCTCGCGACGGTCGGCGGCGTAGTGGGTGACGGCGGACAGGGCGAGCGCGGCCACGACCGGCACCGGGCGCAGGCGGATACCGAGCACCCGGGAGCCAGCCAGCAAGACGGCGGCCTGGGTGGCGGTGTAGGTGGCGACGTGCGCGGCGCAGGCCCGGCGGCCCGCCGCACTGGACTGGCCCTCGTGGTGATCGTGCTGGCCCTTGGTGGCGGCCTGGTGGTCACTCTGCACCCAGTGGTCGGCCACGTCGGCGGCCGAGCGGATCAGGGCATAGCAGGTGGCGAAGCGGGCAGCGCGGGAGTAGGACACGGCAGTCTCCAAGTCGGTTGACGTGCGCTGGAGTTGAGGGGTTCAGGGCGCCAGGTCGGCGGGGTCCGCGCACGGCACGCAGGTGCCGAGGTGGCGCGGCAGGACATAGCCCACGTCCCGCGCGCAGGTGGGGCAGGTGCGGCGGGCCCGGTTGGCGGCGGCGAGCGCGGCCCGGCGGCGCGGGGTCATCTCCCGTACCGGGGCGGCGAGTTCGGGCCGGTAGAGGTGGGCTTCGGCAGTGCCGCCGAAGCGCGAGGGCCACCGGATAACCGCCGCAACCGGCTGACCGCCCGGGCGAAGCCCCCGGGCGCGGAGCTGACGCCTGCTCAGCAGGCCGTCCGGGGCACACTTCCACCGGTAGACCGGAAGCATCCCGGCCCCGGACTGGTGGTCCGGGGCCGGGTGCTGGTGGGTCACTGGCCCTTGCCGTCGGAGGGGGCGGGCGGCGGCGGGACGGGAATCGGCTGGTGGCCGTAGCCGCCGTTCGTGCTGTAGTCGCTCACCGCGCGTCTCCTTCGTTCTCGGTCTGGTCGAAGTAGCCGTAGAGGACGACGGGCACGCCGCTGTGGGTGCCGGTGATGGTGAGCCAGTGCAGGGTGGCGTCGGCAGTCCAGGAGTGGTCGACGGCGGCCGGGTCCAGGCCCAGCGCGGCGCGCCACTGCTCGAAGTGGTCCAAGCCGTTGTGGAGGGTGAGGTTCAGGCCCCACGCCCAGTGGTCGGAGCCGGGGGCCCGCAGCTCCTGCAACTGGATGGCCGGGGTCGGCAGGTCGCGGTGGCGGCTCAGGATCGACAGCAGCGCGCCGGCGGCGGTGAACTGGCTGGTGTCCGTGGTGGTCATGGGGGCTCCTGTCAGGCGGCGTTGGGGGTGGCCGGTGCGGTGGCCAGCGCGAGAGCGGCGGGCATGGTGTCCTCGGTGCGGAGTTCCTTGACGCGGGCGGCGACCCACCCGGCGGACCAGCCGGTCACCTCCGCGACGCGACGCTGCGGGATCTCGGCGGCCACGGCGGCGCGAACGATCATCCGGGCCTGTTCCTCCGGAAGCGGTCCGGCGGCGGGCTCGGCGGTCAGCAGCTCGTGGCGCAGCCGGTCGAGGGCTTCGCGCTCACGGCGCTCACGCTCGCTCACGGCGCGCTCACGACGCTCACGCTCGGCCCGCTCAGCCGCCTCCCGCCGGTCCCGCTCCGCCCGCTGGGCGGCCTCCCGGCGCTCCTGCTCCTCGCGCTCTGCTCGGGCCATCTGGAACTCGTGCTCACGCTGCTCACGGGCGAGGCGGGCCTCATGCTCACGGCGCTCACGCTCACGACGCTCGGTGGCTTCAAACTGCTCCAGCCGCTCGGCCCGCTCCCGCAACCGCCGCTGCTCGGCGCGCTGTTCGCGCTCAGCCCGCTCAGCGCGCTCAGCCTCCGCTCGCACGGCCAGAGCGGCCCCGATCGCACGCCGGTAGGCGAGCGCGCTCTCGGCAGTGACGATCAGCAGCAGCGGCGCCACCGAGTGGACCGCGACCCCGACCAGATCCTTCTTGAGGGCGGAGTCACCGATGTTGAGCAGCAACGTCATCGCGCCGGTCAGCCAGCGCAGCACCACCGGCCACCGCCCGCCGTCCCCGCCCAGGCGGGCCAGGACCGCGTCCATCCGGGTCACGATCACCACCGCCGCGTCCACCACCAGCGGCAGGATCGGCGCAGTCCACGACCACCCGTCGGGGGTGTGGGCTCGCATCAGCGGGGTGACCGTGAGCACGCTGTACAGCACCGCCCCGAACGTGATCGTCCACGTCCCGACGGTCAGGGCCCGCTCGGCCGAGCGGATCTGATCCGCAGTCACCGGCACCCTCACCGCGACCACCCGCCAGCCTGCCGCGAGCGGCCCGTGAGCGTGTCGTGAGCGGCCGTGAGCGCGATGAGCGCCACCCGGTCCCGCTCCCTCAGCACCGCCACCTTCTCCAACCACCGGCCAGTGCCGGCGGCGCTCCGGCCTGCCCGGCGCAGCCCCTCATCGGCCTGCACCTGAGCGGCGCTCACGCCGCCGCCCCGAACTCCGCGACCGACGGCCGGCGGACGGACCGGCGGCGCACCAGCAGCGCCGACGCCGAGTCCAGCAGCCGGGCCGCGTAGGCGGCCAGCTCCAGGTCCTCGCGGCGCAGGGCCTCCAGCACCGCATACGCCACGTCCAACCGCGCCGCACGCTCCAGCTCGGACTCACCCGGCACACCGGCGAACAGCTCGACGTCCACACCGAGGGCCAGCTCCGCGAACTCCTCTGCACCGAGTACGTGTTGACCTGCGATGATGTTCCTCATGGGTCTACCTCTTCCTTGTGTGGGGTGGCCCAAGAGACCGCCGCGCTCCGGCCAAGGAAGGCGCGGCGGTCTCGCTGTGTCTGGGCATGACAGCTCGTGACGAGCAGTCATGGGCCCGACCCGCCACCGCCGAAGCGGGGGTGGACCGGGGACCAAAAGTGCTCGTGCAGTGCGTCTTTACGGGGCGGACCCCGCTGTAGGCAGACGCGGACCTCTCGGTCACTGCCCTCCGCTGACAAGGCGCGGGAAACCTCGGCCCGATCTGTCCCGGGCCCCTTCACTCACGGCGAACCGCGAGCGCATTCATGCAGGTCAGGGCAGCCCAAAGAAGGCCACTCTGTGTCGCCCCTGTCTCACTAGGTGCGACACCCATGAAGTTAGTCGCAGTGTTTCTGCGAGTCAAGAAGTTCTGCGAGTCGCAGAGAATCAGCGACCATGCGACACTGGGGAACGACTCTGACAAAGGGGCTGTGACCATGGGATTCGGTCTGGTAGTTCGCTTCATCGCGAATGACGAGGAGGCCGCCAAGGCCTTCGATGTACTCGCCGCAGAGGCGCTGGAAGGCATTCGCCGGCTGGAGCCCGGGACGCTGGTGTACGTCAACCACGCGGTGCCGGGGGAGCCGACCACGCGGGTCTTCTACGAGCTGTACCGGGACAGGGCGGCGTTCGAGGAGCACGAGGAGCAGCCACACGTCAGGCGGTTCCTTGCCGAGCGCGGCCAGTACCTCCGCTCGTTCGAGGTGACTTTCCTCGATGAGCTCAACGGCAAGGGTTCCGGGGCTGGGGCTGTCTGATGACGCCTGACGAGCGGAAGGTTTTCGGGGCCAGGGTCGCGCAGCTTCGCAAGGCGAGCGGCATGAAGCAGGAGGAGCTCGGAGCCGCCATCAACCGGACGGCCAGCTGGGTGTCGCAGGTTGAACGAGGGGTCCAGCCCGTGGTCCGGTTGGACGTCCTCCAGCTGCTGGCGGACGGGCTTGGCGTGTCGATGCAGGTTCTCCGGCCGGATGCCCCCGTGCCGGTCCCGGTGCCACCGCCGGCGGAGGAAGAGCCAAACGATCTCGATCAGGCGCGATTGCTGATCTCCGGGCATCCCGCCCTCGATGTTGTCTTGGGCGCTTCGGGGCGGGACGACGCACCTGCGGTCGAGGAGTTGGCGTCAGCCGTCGAGCAGGCCTGGGAGCTGACGCATGCTGCGCGGTTCGCTGAGCTGAGCGCGGCATTGGGACGGCTGCTGCCTCGGCTGGAGCGGGCCGCTCGCACCGCTCCGGCCGCCGAACAGCCATCAGTCCACGGCCTGCTTAGTCAGGCCTACCAGGCGCTGGCTGCTGCCTTCGTGCGGCAGGATGAGGCCGACGCGGCCTGGGTGGCCGCTGACCGTTCGATTCGAGCGGCTGAGCGGTCAGCTCAGCCGCTCATCGTGTTTGCAGGTACGTTCCGTCTCGCTCAGGCGTTCGTCCGTCTCAAGCACCTCGACCAGGCTCAGCATGCGGCGGAGAGCGCGGTGAACGCCTTGAGCCGCTACGCGAAGCGGAAGGGTGTGGAGCCCGAAGCGCTCTCGGTGCTGGGGTCGCTCCACCTTGTCCTGGCGCTCGTGCACGCGCGGAGCGGTCAACGAGAGGAGGCGCGTTCGGAGTTGCAGAAGGCCCGGGAGGTTGCTGCCAAGCTCGGGGAAGATCGAAACGACTTCAACTTGGAGTTCGGGTCCACCAACGTCGAGATCCAAGCTGTGTCAGCGGCGGTGGACCTCGGCGACGCGGGGGAGGCTCTCGACCTCGGGCGCCAGATCGACGCGACCGGGCTCTCCCCGGAGCGACGCTCCCGGTTGCTCATGGATCTTGGCCGGGCTCATGCCCAGCGGCGCCACCTGGGTGAGGCTCTGGAGTGCCTCCTTCGTGCCGAAGAGCTTGCCCCGGAGACCGTGCGAACCCACGTCGCAGCTCGTGCCACGATCCGGGAGCTGGTGTTGGTGGCTGGCCGTTCTGCTCCGGCCGATCTGCTCGGTCTCGCCGAACGGGCGAATGCTCTCGATTAGCTCCTGTGGGGGTGGCGTGGGGACAGTCCGGCCCTGGCGGTGTTGCAGCAGGTCAGGGTAGGTCGCGTGCGTCGTCTGTAAATCTGCCGCGCAAGCTACGCAGGTTCGAACCCTGCACCAGCCACAGGATAAAGAGGGGCCCGGAAAGCGGAAACGCTCTCCGGGCCCCTCTGCATGTGCGTGGTGCTGTCAGGGGTTCGTCCTACTGTGCGGACGTGGACTTTCTGATGCGCGAAGTGCTCACCCTTCAGCCCTCGTGGTCGGCGGACAAGACGCCGGAGATGGACCGGAGGGGCGCCATCCTCAGGCGGGAGCTGCCGGCTCGGCTGAGGGGTCTGACCGAAGCCCTCGCCAAGGAGTTGGGGCTCCCGGCAGATGACGTCGGGTTCGAAGGCAAGTCGAGTACCGGGCGAAACTCGGTGATCCCCTGGGTGCGCCTGCACAGCAAGCAGAGGTCTCCCAGCGCCACCGTCGGTTGGTATGTCGTCTACCTGTTCAGTGCCTCGGGCGACCGGGTCTACCTGTCTCTCAATCAGGGGACCACGGTGTGGACGGGGACAGTGTTCGCGAAGCGGAGCCCGGAGGAGCTGAGGGCCCGGGTCGAATGGGCGTTGCCCCTCGTCGAGGAGGCGGCTGCCAACCGCCGGGGCCTGGTGCGGTCGATCGACCTGCAGGGCACGAAGGGGAAGCTCAGCCGCGGTTACGAGGCGGGGAACGTGGTGGCGATCGAGTACCCGCTGACCGAGCTGCCCACCGCTGAGGTCATGACCGACGACCTCGTCTTCATGGCCGAACTACTGGGACGGGTCTACGAGGGGGAGCGGCGTGGCATTCCGGTGCCGGGTGAGGTCGCGCCAGAGGTACTCGACCTGTTGGACGTGGCCGCGGAGACGGCGGGCCGACGGGCCGGTCGACCGAGAGGTGGGCGCGGTCAGGGTTTCCGACTGACGGCGGCCGAGCGCCGGGCAGTGGAGCTGTGTGCCGTCGAGGCGGCCACTGCGCACTTCGAGCGACAGGGGTGGGCGGTGAAGGACGTGGGGGCCCAGGAGTCCTACGACCTCGCGCTGACCCGGGGCGACGGCGAGCGGTTGCACGTCGAGGTGAAGGGGACGACCTCGGCGGGGGAGCAAGTGGTCCTGACGCGGGCCGAGGTCGAGAGGCAGCGGGAGCTGTTCCCGGAGAACGCGCTGGTGGTGGTCCGCTCGATCTCCTTGGAGCGGACGGCGGAGCAGCCGACGGCCGCGGGAGGAGAGCTGACCTGCATCTCCCCGTGGATGATCGAGGAGGACGACCTGTCCGTCGTGTCGTACCTCTATCGAACGAAGATCTGACGGATCGAAGCCCCGTCCCGGTCCCGGGACGGGGCTTCGTGTCTGCCGAGATGCCGAGGGTCAGGCGTTCTTGGCGGTGGTGTAGCGGTTGGTGACGTCGGTCCAGTTGACGATGTCCCAGAGGCGGGTGACGTAGTCGGGGCGGACGTTGCGGTACTGGAGGTAGTAGGCGTGTTCCCAGGCGTCGAAGGCGAGGAGGGGGGTGGTGCCTTGGCCGACGTTGCCGTGGTGGTCGTAGACCTGTTCGACGATGAGGCGCTGTCCGAGGGGCTCCCAGGAGAGGATGCCCCAGCCGGAGCCTTGGACGCCGACGGTGGCGGCGGTGAGCTGCTTCTTGAGGGCGGTGAAGGAGCCGAAGTGTTCGCCGATGGCGTCGGCGAGGTCGCCTTCGGGTTCGCCGCCGCCTTCGGGGGAGAGGTTCTCCCAGAAGAGGGAGTGCAGGACGTGGCCGGAGAGGTGGAAGCCGAGGGTCTTCTGGAGGCCGACGAGGCCGCCGAAGTTGTCCTTCTCGCGGGCTTCGGCGAGCTGCTCGAGGGTGGTGTTGGCGCCGGCGACGTAGGCGGCGTGGTGCTTGGAGTGGTGGAGCTCGAGGATCTCGGCGGACATCGCCTTCTCGAGGGCCGAGTAGTCGTACGGAAGATCGGGGAGCGTGTACTGACCCATGGGTAAAAGGGCTCCTAGTTCGCTGTGCTGACGGTGTGTCGGCGTGCCGTTGCCACCTTATTGCGTATGACTTGCAATTACATCTGAGAGCCAGGAGAGTGTCTTGCGGGGGCGGTCGGCCCGCCAGCCGTCTGCCGCAGAACGTCCCGGTCACCGCGCCGGGAGTCCTCCCGCCAGTGCTGATCGTCTTCCCAACCGGCGCCCGCCGGGACGTCGGGCCGGCCGCCCCCGCCACTCGCTCGACCGCCCTCCGGACACGCCGGCCGGCCGCCCCGCGCAGCGGTTGCCGCTACGCGGGCGGTCGAGGAGGCGCAGAGGGGTACTACCCCGGCGTGTTCTGCCGCGGGAGCGCCAGCGCCACCGTGTCCGCGAACTCCCGCACCGCACTGGTCCGCGACACGATCCGCCCGCTGTGGATCACCAGCCGGCTGTGCCCGCCCGCCAGCACCCCGGCCACCGAGTCGCCCCGGACGGCCAGTAGTTCCGCCGGGAACCCGGCGTCCACCCGCACCGGCGGCAGCCCGAGCGCGATCCGGGCCTGGTTGGAGACAGCCTCGTAGGCGGCCTCCGGGCTGAGCCCGCCCCCGCCCGCGAGCAGGTACGCGGCCTCCAGCGGGTCGGCCCGGCCGACCGGGTTGCCGGTGTCCCGGAGGGCGCCGCCGCCGGCCGCGAGGACCACCCCCTCCTCGGTCAACTCCCGTACCAGGGAGGCCCGGAGGGCGCGAGCAGGCCCCTCCAGCCCGACGCAGTGACCGTTCTGCGGGAGGCAGACCACCCGCAGCCCGGCCCCGGCCAGCACGGCGGCCCCGCTCGGGCCGCCGCCTGTGGCCCCGCCCGGGCCCCCGCCTGCGGCCCCGCCCACGGCCATCCCGGACAGCGGCCCGACGGTGACCCGCGGCCGCAGCGGAGCCAACGCGGCCGCCAGCCGGGCGAGTTGGGCCGGGTCCGCGCCCGCCGTGTGCAGGTCCACGGGGCAGTCCGCCTCCCGGGCGGCCTCCAGCAGGACCTGGACGTAGCCGGCCGGGTCCGGGTCGAGGTCGGGGCAGCCGCCGGCGGCGGTGGCGCCGAGCTTGAGCGCCTCCCGCAGTTGGGCCCGGCCGTCCGCCCCGGCCCGGCCGGTGAGCAGCCGGGGGACGGCCACCGCCTGGAGCTCGGCCAGTCCGCGCAGTGCCTGGCGGGCCGTCAGGACGGCCTCCAGGCGGCGCAGCCCGTGCACGTCGGCGATCCGGACGTGGGTGCGCTGCGCGGTGGCCCCGTACCCGAGCGCGGTGAGCGCGGCCTCGGTGACCCGGCGGACCAGCTCGGCCGGGGTCTCCGGGGGAGGGGTCTGGAGGGCGGCGGAGAAGGCCACGTCGTAGTGGGCGTGCGGTTCGGCGGGCGCGGGCAGCAGCAGGTAGCCGCTGAGGTCGATCTTGGCGCCGGTGGTGCTGGTGGGGGCGCCGGGCAGGGCGGGCAGCGGCCCGAGCGAGCCGCAGGTGCCGACGGCCTGGATCCGGTCGCCGCTGATCCGTACGTCCACCAGCCGGCCGTCGGTCAGCCGGGCGTTGGTGAGCAGCAGGACGGGGCCGTGGCCCAGCGGGTTGCCGCTGCGTGCGGGTTCCTCGCCCTGGTGCGGCCCGTCGGCGGGTGCGCTGTCCGCGGTCATCGGGCGGCTCCTCGTTGTCCGGCGGCCCGCCGGGCGCTCCGGGAGCCGCAAGATCACTGAGGGTCGAGCCTATGGGGCCCGGGTGCGAGGCGCTCGGAGGCTGGCATAAGTCGTATCGGGTCGGGCCGCGCGTCGGGCCGCGCGTCGGGCCGTGGGTCGGGCCCGCGGTCGGTACGGCCCTCCGTGGGTTCCACGGCGCGATCGAACGCCGGTCCTGCGGGGGAGTGCCCGTACGAGCCGTCCACCTGCGATCTTCCGGTCGGGGAACGGATTTCACCTCTGGCCGGGAAACGTGTAATCTCTTCCTCGTTCGCCCCTATAGCTCAGTCGGTAGAGCGTCTCCATGGTAAGGAGAAGGTCTGCGGTTCGATTCCGCATGGGGGCTCTGGTGAGGAAGCTGAGGATCTTCGGATCCGACGCTCGATCATCTCAGCGGTGTAGCTCAGTTGGTAGAGCAAGCGGCTCATAATCGCTGTGTCACCGGTTCAAGTCCGGTCACCGCTACCCGCGTAGTCGATCGGGGGGTTCAACTCCCGATCGGCTACTCTTGTCGTGTCATCAATCATTGTTCAAGGAAGGCACTCCCGTGGCTGCCACCGATGTCCGCCCGAAGATCACGCTGGCCTGCGTGGAGTGCAAGGAGCGGAACTACATCACCAAGAAGAACCGGCGTAACGACCCGGACCGTCTTGAGATGAAGAAGCACTGCCCCCGCTGCAACTCGCACACCGCGCACCGCGAGACCCGCTGACCCCGTAGGGCGTCACCGGGCCTGCTGTGATCAGGCTCTTGGCTCCAGGCCGTGTCTCCCGCAAGGGGGCACGGCCTGGAGCTTTTTCTGCATCTCCGTACCACCGCACAGCGTGACCCACCGTCAGAGGAGTGGCCCATGGCTCTCGATCCCTCGTTCATCGGGCGGACCTACCCGCCCACCGCGCCCTACGAGGTCGGCCGCGAGAAGATCCGCGAGTTCGCGGTCGCGGTCGGGGACGCCAATCCGGCGTACACCGACGTGGAGGCGGCGAAGGCGCTCGGATACTCGGACGTGATCGCGCCCCCCACCTTCCCGTTCGTGATCGCCTTCCAGGCGGCCGCGCAGGTGGTGAACGACCCGGAGCTCGGGCTGGACTACACCCGGGTCGTGCACGGGGACCAGAAGTTCACCTACTCCCGCCCGGTCCGGGCCGGTGACCGGCTCTCCGTCACGGTGCGGATCGACGCCATCAAGTCGCTGGCCGGGAACGACGTGCTGACCGTCAACGGCGCCGTGCACGACGAGAGCGGCGAGCACGTGGTCACCGCCGTCATGACGCTGGTGGCCCGGGCCGCCGATGCCGGCGACACCCAGCAGGGGGAGTGAACGAGATGAGCATCACGTACGCCTCGGTCGAGGTCGGCACCGAACTGCCCGCGCAGTCCTTCCCGGTGACCCGCGCCACGCTCGTCCAGTACGCCGGCGCCTCCGGCGACTTCAACCCGATCCACTGGAACGAGAAGTTCGCCCTGGAGGTCGGCCTGCCCGACGTCATCGCCCACGGCATGTTCACCATGGCCGAGGCGATCCGGGTGGTCACCGACTGGGTCGGCGACCCGGGTGCGGTGGTCGAGTACGGCGTCCGCTTCACCAAGCCCGTCCCCGTCCCCAACGACGGTGTCGGCACCACCATCGAGGTCTCGGCCAAGGTCGCCGCCCTGCTGGACGACAACAAGGTGAGGGTCGACCTGCTCGCCAAGAACGGCGACAACAAGGTGCTCGGGATGTCCCGCGCGGTGGTCAGGCTGAAGTAGGCCGGAGTGACCCGCGGCTAGGCTGGGGGGCGTGCTCGTTGAACTGGACGCCCCCCTCGCCCCGCTGACCACGCTGCGCCTCGGCGGCCCGGCCCGCCGGCTGGTCACCGCGACCACCGACGCCGAGGTGATCGAGACCGTCCGCAAGGCCGACGGGACCGGGGAGCCGCTGCTGGTGATCGGCGGCGGCTCCAACCTGGTGATCGGTGACGCGGGCTTCGACGGCACCGTGCTGCGGATCGCCACCACCGGTTTCACCCTGGACGGCACCCTGCTGGAGCTGGCCGCCGGCGAGGTCTGGTCCGAGGCGGTGGCCCGCACGGTCGACGCCGGCCTGGCCGGGATCGAGTTCCTGGCCGGCATCCCCGGCTCGGCCGGGGCCACCCCGGTGCAGAACGTCGGCGCCTACGGCCAGGAGGTGGCGAGCGGCATCACCGAGGTGGTGGCGTACGACCGCCGCACCGGCGAGACCGTCACCCTGGGCAACGCCGACTGCGAGTTCTCCTACCGGCACAGCCGCTTCAAGGCCGACCCGGACCGCTACGTGGTGCTCCGGGTCCGCTTCCGGCTGGAGGACGCCGGCGGCCTCTCCACCCCCGTCCGCTACGCCGAGGTCGCCAAGGCGCTCGGCGTCGGCCCGGACGAGCGGATCGGCCTGCGCAAGGCCCACGAGACCGTGCTCGGCCTGCGGGCCGGCAAGGGCATGGTGCTCGACCCGGCGGACCACGACACCTGGTCGGCCGGCTCCTTCTTCACCAACCCGGTCCTGACGGCCGGTCAGTACGCCGACTTCCAGGCCCGTGCGGGCGAGACGGCCCCGGCCTACCCTGCGCCGGACGGCCGCACCAAGACCTCCGCCGCCTGGCTGATCGACCGGGCCGGCTTCGGCAAGGGCTACGGCTCCGGGCCCGCCACCCTCTCCACCAAGCACACCCTGGCCCTCACCAACCGCGGCGCCGCCTCCACCGAGGACCTGCTGGCGCTGGCCCGGGAGATCCGGGACGGCGTCCGGGCCGCCTTCGGGGTGGAGCTGGTGAACGAGCCCGTGATGGTCGGCGTCACCCTGTAGCGCCCGTCAGTCCGTAGGACCGCCGAGCCACCCGTCGATGTCCGCCAGCAGTACCTTGCGGACGTCCTCCGGCGCGCGCGAGCCGCGCACCGACTGCCGTGCCAGCTCGGCGAGTTCGGCGTCCGAGAAGCCGTGCACGTCCCGCGCCAGGTCGTACTGGGCGGCCAGCCGGGAGCCGAACAGCAGCGGGTCGTCCGCGCCCAGCGCCAGCGGCACCCCGGCCTCGAAGAGGGTGCGCAGCGGCACCAGCCCGGGCTCCTCGTAGACCCCGAGCGAGACGTTGGAGGCCGGGCAGACCTCGCAGGTCACCTGACGGTCCGCCAGCCGCTGCATCAGCCGCGGGTCCTCGGCGGCCCGCACCCCGTGCCCGATCCGGCCGGCCCCCAGGTCGTCCAGGCAGTCCCGGACCGACTCCGGCCCGGACAGCTCGCCGCCGTGCGGGGCGGCCAGCAGCCCGCCGTTGCGGGCGATGGCGAAGGCCCGGTCGAAGTCCCGTGCCAGGCCCCGCCGTTCGTCGTTGGAGAGCCCGAAGCCGACCACCCCCTGGTCCGCGTACCGGACGGCCAGCCGGGCCAGCGTCCGGGCGTCCATCGGGGACTTCATCCGGTTCGCCGCGACCAGTACCCGGATCCCGACCCCGGTGGCGGCCGAGGCCTCCCGGGTGGCGTCCAGGATCAGCTCCAGGGCGGGGATCAGCCCGCCGAGCCGGGGCGCGTACGAGGTCGGGTCGACCTGGATCTCCAGCCAGCGGGAGCCGTCCCGGGCCTCGTCCTCGGCCGTCTCCCGCACCAGCCGCCGGATGTCCGACTCGTCCCGCAGCACCGAGCGCGCGGTGTCGTACAGCCGCTGGAACCGGAACCAGCCGCGCTCGTCGGTGGCCCTGAGCTGGGGCGGCTCGCCCGAGCTGAGCGCCTCCGGCAGCCGGACGCGGTGCTTCTCGGCCAGCTCCAGCAGGGTGGCGGGCCGCATCGAACCGGTGAAGTGCAGGTGCAGGTGGGCCTTCGGCAGGGCCCGTACGTCACGAGGCTGATCCATTCACCGATCCTGCCGCATCGCACCCCCGAACGGGAACCGCCCCCCTCACGTCCTCCGAAGGAGTGAAGGGGGCGGCACCGGGGCAGGCCCGGGAAGGTGACGGAGCGTCAGTCGCGGGCCTCGCCCAGCAGCTTCTGCATCCGGCTGATGCCCTCGACCAGGTCGGCGTCGCCGAGCGCGTACGACAGGCGCAGGTAGCCCGGGGTGCCGAAGGCCTCGCCCGGGACGACCGCGACCTCGGCCTCGTCCAGGATCAGGGTGGCCAGCTCGGCGGAGGTGGCCGGACGCTTGCCGCGGATCTCCTTGCCCAGCAGGTCCTTGACCGAGGGGTAGGCGTAGAACGCGCCCTCGGGCTCGGGGCAGAAGACGCCGTCGATCTCGTTGAGCATCCGGACGATGGTCTTGCGGCGGCGGTCGAACGCCTCCTTCATCTCGTCCACGGCGGCCAGGTCGCCCGAGACGGCGGCCAGCGCGGCGCGCTGCGCGACGTTGGAGACGTTGGAGGTGGCGTGCGACTGCAGGTTGGCGGCCGCGTTGACGACGTCCTTCGGGCCGATCAGCCAGCCCACCCGCCAGCCGGTCATCGCGTAGGTCTTGGCCACGCCGTTGACCACGATGCACTTGTCGGCCAGCTCGGGCAGCAGGGCCGGCAGCGAGGTGAAGGTCGCGTCGCCGTAGACCAGGTGCTCGTAGATCTCGTCGGTGAGCACCCAGAGGCCGTGCTCCAGCGCCCAGCGGCCGATCGCCTCGGCCTCGGCCTCGGTGTAGACCGCGCCGGTGGGGTTGGACGGCGAGACGAACAGGACCACCTTGGTCTGCTCGGTGCGGGCCGCCTCCAGCTGCTCCACCGAGACCTTGTAGCCGGTGGTCTCGTCGGCGATCACGTCGACCGGCACGCCGCCGGCCAGCTTCACGGCCTCCGGGTAGGTGGTCCAGTACGGGGCCGGGATGATCACCTCGTCGCCCGGGTCGAGGATCGCGGCGAAGGCCTCGTAGATCGCCTGCTTGCCACCGTTGGTGACCAGCACCTGGGAGGCGTCCACCACGTAGTTGGAGTCGCGCAGCGTCTTGGCGGCGATGGCGGCCTTGAGCTCCGGCAGACCGCCGGCCGGGGTGTAGCGGTGGTTCTTCGGGTCCTGGCAGGCCTCGACGGCCGCCGCGACGATGTAGTCCGGGGTCGGGAAGTCCGGCTCGCCGGCGCCGAAGCCGATCACGGGCCGGCCGGCCGCCTTGAGGGCCTTGGCCTTGGCGTCCACCGCGAGGGTGGCGGACTCGGCGATGGCGCCGATCCGGGCGGAGACACGGCGGTCCGACGGGCGGTTGCTGGGGGTGGGAGCGCTCATGCCCGCCATCGTCGCAGAGAGGGCGCTCCGGGGGCAGACGGGTCCAGGATGCGTACCGATCGGTCCGCATTGCGTACGGCTTGCGCCCCGACCTGGTGAATGGGGTTCGACCTGACGGCCCGGAACACGTACACTCACTGCTCGATGGCTCCCGAAGTGCAGCTCCACCGAGGCGTAGTGAACGCAGCGGCCAGGATGCGGTAGGTTGTGAGACATCTCCGGAGCCCACAAGGCCCCGTAGGGCAATAGCTCAATTGGTAGAGCACCGGTCTCCAAAACCGGCGGTTGGGGGTTCAAGTCCCTCTTGCCCTGCTGCTTGAACCGTACCCAGCCCGTTCGCTCCACTGGAGCGAGCGGGCTTGATGCGGAGAGGGCACCTTTCAGCACTGCATTCGCCGGATCGCCCGCACCCGCGACGCGACGCTCGGCAGGACCCGGATTCAGGTGAGGACGAGTGACGGAGACCACGGGCTCCACCGCAACGCCTGAGAGCGGCAACCCCGAGGGTGCCGCGGAGGCCACGCCTGCCGACGAGGCGCTCTCGCGCCGCGACCGCAAGCGTGCCAAGAAGGCCGAGGGTGGCGACAAGAAGGCCGGCAAGCGGGCCAAGAAGGGCGTCTTCGCCCGGGCCGCGCTGTTCTACCGGCAGATCATCGCCGAGCTCCGCAAGGTGGTCTGGCCCTCCCGCAACCAGCTGACCCAGTACACCATCGTCGTGGTGGTCTTCGTGGTCGTGGTGATGGGCCTCGTCTCCGGTCTCGACTACGGCTTCTCCAAGCTCAGCCTGTGGGTGTTCGGCTGATCCGCCGCCACCTCCCGCTCCACTCCCCGACCCGGGCCGTCATGACGGTCCGGGTCGAGCTGTCGGCGCACTCCGGGCGTTCCCGCTACCGTTGACTCGGTACTGTTGGAGGTCCGGGTCGTTCCCGCAGCGCGCCCTTCGTGGCGCCGGAAGGCCCGGAGCCGTTCCATCTCACTTCCAGGAAAGAAGCAGCCACCGTGTCTGACTCCCCCCTGTACGACGCCGACGAGACCGTCCGCGAGGCGGATGACCTCGCCGCCGAGGCCGCCGACGTCGAGGCTGCCGACGTCGAGGACGCCGAGCAGATCGTGGACGCGGTCGACTCGGACGAGGACGAGGTCGAGGCTGCGGACGAGGCCGAGGCGGGCGAGCCCGCCGAGGAGGCCGCCGTGCACGAGGTGGACGAGGACGAGCTCGACGAGGACGACGCCTTCGCCGCCGCCCTCCAGGCCGTCGGCTCCGACGCCGAGGACGAGGACGAGAGCGCCGAGGACGAGGCCGCTGAGGTCGAGGCCGCCGACGACGAGACCGCCGAGGCGGACGACGAGGCCGAGGCCGCCGTCGAGGAGCCCGAGGTCGAGGTCGACCCGGTGGCCGTCTTCCGCGAGGAGCTGCGCACCGCGCCGGGCGAGTGGTACGTCATCCACACCTACGCCGGCTACGAGAACCGCGTGAAGCAGAACCTCGAGCAGCGCGCCGTCTCGCTCAACGTCGAGGACTACATCTTCGACTCGCAGGTGCCGCAGGAGGAGGTCGTCCAGATCAAGAACGGCGACCGCAAGACCATCCGGCAGAACAAGCTCCCCGGCTACGTGCTGGTCCGGATGGACCTCACCCCGGAGTCCTGGGGCGTCGTGCGCAACACCCCCGGCGTCACCGGCTTCGTGGGCAACGCCTACGACCCGTACCCGCTGACCCTGGACGAGGTCGTCAAGATGCTCGCCCCCGACGTGGAGCGCCAGGCGGCCAAGGAGGCCGGCAAGGCCTCCCCGATCCGTCCGGTCGAGGTCCAGGTGCTCGACTTCGAGGTCGGCGACTCGGTCACCGTCACCGACGGTCCGTTCGCCACCCTGCAGGCGACCATCAACGAGATCAACCCGGACTCGAAGAAGGTCAAGGGCCTGGTCGAGATCTTCGGCCGCGAGACCCCGGTCGAGCTCTCCTTCGACCAGATCCAGAAGAACTAGTAGGACAGAGCTTCGAGTTCGGGGCGGGGCCTGGTGGCCCCGCCCCGAACTCGTTTTGGTCCAGGCGGTGACAGCGGTTAGCCTGGTCCGATGTGTGTCCACCCGGACGGGTGTCGCCCCGGCCGCCGGACGCACCAGCAAACCACTCTCGGAAGGACCCGGAGAGCATGCCTCCCAAGAAGAAGAAGATCACGGGGCTCATCAAGCTCCAGATCAACGCCGGTGCGGCCAACCCGGCTCCGCCGGTCGGCCCCGCGCTGGGCCAGCACGGCGTGAACATCATGGAGTTCTGCAAGGCCTACAACGCGGCGACCGAGTCGCAGCGCGGCATGATCGTGCCGGTGGAGATCACGGTCTACGACGACCGCTCCTTCACCTTCATCACGAAGACGCCGCCGGCCGCGCGCCTCATCCTGAAGGCCGCGGGCGTCGACAAGGGCTCCGCCGAGCCGCACAAGACCAAGGTCGCCAAGCTGACCGCGGCTCAGGTGCGCGAGATCGCCACGGTCAAGCTCCCCGACCTGAACGCCAACGACCTGGACGCCGCGTCGAAGATCATCGCCGGCACCGCCCGGTCGATGGGCATCACCGTCGAGGGCTGATCACCCCTCTCGTCCACCCGTGGTAGGGCCTGCGCGGCCCGATACGCCACGAACTCCATCACCTTCAGGAGAAGCAGTGAAGCGCAGCAAGGCCCTCAAGGCCGCGGACGCCCAGGTCGACCGCGCCAAGATCTACGCCCCCCTCGAGGCCGTCCGCCTCGCCAAGGCGACCTCCACCAGCAAGTTCGACGGCACCGTCGAGGTCGCCATGCGCCTGGGTGTCGACCCGCGCAAGGCCGACCAGATGGTCCGCAGCACCGTGATCCTCCCGCACGGCACCGGTAAGACCGCTCGGGTCCTGGTCTTCGCGACCGGCGAGCGTGCCGAGGCCGCGCGTGCTGCCGGCGCCGACATCGTCGGCGCCGACGAGCTCATCGACGAGGTCGCCAAGGGCAAGCTGGACTTCGACGCCGTCGTCGCCACCCCGGACCTCATGGGCAAGGTCGGCCGCCTCGGCCGCGTGCTCGGTCCCCGTGGCCTGATGCCGAACCCGAAGACCGGCACCGTCACCCCCGATGTCGCCAAGGCTGTCAACGACATCAAGGGCGGCAAGATCGAGTTCCGCGTCGACAAGCACTCGAACCTGCACTTCATCATCGGCAAGACCTCGTTCACCGATGAGCAGCTGGTCGAGAACTACGCCGCCGCGCTCGAGGAGGTCCTCCGGGCCAAGCCGGCCGCCGCCAAGGGCCGCTACATCAAGAAGACCGCCTTCGCGGCCACCATCGGCCCCGGCATCCAGGTCGACCCGAACCGCACCCGGAACCTCCTCGTCGAGGAGGACCCGGCCGCCGTCTGAGCCTCCGAGCTCCAGCGGTAACCGCGTTCCCACGGGCCCGCACTCCCCTTCACCGGGGGGTGCGGGCCCGTTCGCGTGTCCGCGTCGACTAGAGTCCGCCTACCGAGATCCGGGACGTAGGGGGTTCCACGAATGCGCACGATACGGGTGACCGCCCTGGCCGCGCTGCTGGTGGCCGGGCTGACGGCCTGCGGGGCCGGTGGCTCCGACGACGCCGCGAAGACCGCCGCCACGGCCGCGCCGTCCGGCACCGCTTCGGCCGCGGCCTCCGCCGCCGCCTCGGCCGGCGCCACGGGCTCCGCCGTCCCCTCGGGGGCCGCCTCGGACCCCGCCGGTTCGGCGAGCCCCACCGCGGGCGGCGGCACGGGCACCACCACCGGAGGCTCCGGCTCCACCGCCCCGGGCACCCTTCCGGCCCCGGCCGGGGCCGCCAAGGACGTGCTGGTCGCGGCGGGCGGGGTGATGGCCAAGGCCGGCAACGCCAAGCTGTCGGTCGGCACCGGCGCGGTCGCCCAGGGCGGCGGCGGCTCCTTCTCCTGGGCCCAGGGCTCCATCGACCTGGTGCTGACCCAGCCCGACGGCGCCCAGGCCCGGCTCCGCGCGGCCGGCGGCTCGGTCTGGGTCGGCGCGCCCGAGCAGACCGCCGCGCTGGTCGGCGGCAAGCCCTGGATGAAGGTCGACCCGAACGCCAAGCCCGGCGGCACCCAGGTGCTGGCCGGTGGCGAGGACGCCCGCGGCCTGGTCGCACTGGCCAAGGTGCTGAACCCGTCGGTGGCGCTGGCCGCCGGTGCGGGCAGCCCGGGCCTGGCCAAGGTTGGCGTCGAGTCGGTGGACGGCCAGGAGGCCGTGCACTTCCGCGCCACCGGCGTGGCCGACGCGCTGGTCAACGGTCTGACGGAGGAACAGAAGCAGCAGGCCCTGGCCGACCTGGGCCGCAACGGCGGCGCGCTGGACCTGTGGATCAACGGCCGGAACGAGCTGGTCCAGCTCAGGGCCGCGGACCTGACCCCGTCCCGGGCCGGCGAGATGACGGTCCGTTACGGCGAGCTGGGCCGGGCCCCGCAGGTGGCCGCGCCGCCGGCCACCGACGTGTTCGAGGTCGCGGATCTGCTCAAGGGCTTCGGCGGCTGACCCGCGGCGTGAGAGGTTGGCGGGGGAGTGGCGGCACGAGGACGGGTGACGGGATGACGAGGGCACGGCGCACGGCGGCCGCGGCGCTCGCCGTCCTGCTGCTCACCGGCCTGGCCGGCTGCGGCTCGGACGGCCCCGCTCCGGACGGCTCCGGCGGCGCGAGCGGCAAGGCCGGCCCGAGCCCCTCCGCCACCCGCACCCCGACCGGCCTGCCCAGCCCCACCGACCGCTCCCCGCACGGGGTGCTGCTCTCCGCCCAGCTGGCGATGGACACCGCCCGCCGGGCCGGTTACTCCGCCCGGCTCGGCGACGAGTCCGCCTCCGGGGCGCTGTTCTGGGCCCCCAAGACGGTGCTCAAGCTCAAGCACCCCGGCTCGTCCGAGCAGCTGGTGATACTCGACACCACCGCCTACCGGGGCGGCGACCAGGCCACCGCCGACCGCAACGCCGGCCGGCACTGGGAGAAGTACGCCACCCAGGGCGGCCAGCGCGACATCCCGTACGCCGCCCTGGTAGACCGGCTCAACCCGATGGTGGCGCTGACCGCCGCCGTCGCCGCCGAGCGCCCGCAGCTGATCGGCGAGGAGACCGTCGCCGAGGTCACCGTCCAGCACTACCGGGTGGTCCTGGCCTCCGAGCGGTACGCCGCCGCGCAGACCCAGCTGCCGGCGGCCCGCCAGGAGGCGCTCCGGGCCGGGCTCGGCAGCGGGGAGGTCACCCTCGACCTCTGGCTGGACGACAAGGACCAGCTGGTCCGGCTGCACCGCTCGGGCGGCCAGGGCAACGACACCGTGACGTACCAGGACTGGGGCGGCTCGCTCCCGGTGCAGGCCCCGGACGCGGCGGACACCGCCGACATGGGCTCGGCCGCCTTGCCTCCGTTGGCTTCCTGACCGGATTTGGTTCGAAAGCCCGGCCCGGGGTACGGTGGGGCCTGCCAAAGACCGCTGGTTGTCGCCGTTTCCCTTCCGGGGGAGCCGGCACCGAAGGTCCCGCGTCAAGCGGGCGGCCCGCGCAGGTGTGTCTGGTGCGTCTGATTTCCGGTTCTTCGGAGCCGTTGAGATCTGCAAGCCCCATGCCCCTGCGCATGGGGCTTTTTTCGTCACCTGTGGTTCGAGGCGTTGGATGGTCGACTGATCCATGGTCGGCCTGACTTCGACATCACGGAAGGAGGCGTAAGCCTATGGCCAGGCCCGACAAGGCTGCTGACGTCGCTGAGCTGACGGACAAGTTCCGTTCCTCCAGCGCCGCCCTGCTGACCGAGTACCGCGGTCTCACGGTGAAGCAGGTCAAGACCCTGCGTCGCTCGCTGGGCGAGAACGCCCAGTACGCCGTGGTGAAGAACACGCTGACCAAGATCGCCGCCAACGAGGCTGGGATCACCGAGCTCGACGACCAGTTCACTGGTCCGACGGCTGTCGCCTTCGTCACCGGTGACCCGGTGGAGTCGGCGAAGGCTCTGCGTGACTTCGCCAAGGAGAACCCCGCACTGATCATCAAGGGCGGTGTCCTTGACGGTAAGGCGCTGTCCGCCGATGACATCAAGAAGCTCGCGGACCTCGAGTCCCGCGAGGTGCTGCTCGCCAAGTTCGCGGGTGCCCTGAAGGCCAAGCAGTCCCAGGCTGCCGCGCTCTTCCAGGCCCTCCCGTCGAAGCTCGTCCGCACCGTGGACGCGCTTCGCGACAAGGTCGAGCAGGGCGGTGCCGGCGCGCCGGCTCCCGCCGCTGAGGACGAGGCCGCCGAATAATTCGGCAGGCTCACGCCTCGCTGCGGGCCAGTGCCCGCTTCACCCCGTACATCCGGCACCTAACCTGCCGATTTAGTGGAAGGACGCCATCATGGCGAAGCTGACCCAGGACGAGCTGCTCGCGCAGTTCGAGGAGCTCACCCTCATCGAGCTCGCTGCCTTCGTGAAGGCCTTCGAGGAGAAGTTCGACGTCACCGCTGCCGCCCCGGCCGCCGTCGTCGTCGCCGGCGGTGCCGGTGCCGCGGCCGAGGCCGTCGAGGAGCAGGACGAGTTCGACGTCATCCTCGATGGCGCCGGTGACAAGAAGATCCAGGTCATCAAGGAGGTGCGCGCCCTCACCTCCCTCGGCCTGAAGGAGGCCAAGGACCTCGTCGACACCGCTGGTGCGAAGGTTCTCGAGAAGGTCGCCAAGGACGTTGCCGAGAAGGCCAAGGCCCAGCTCGAGGGCGCCGGCGCCAAGGTCACCGTCAAGTGACTCAGTGCCCTCCCTGAGAGGGCGCGAGGCCGGGCCGATCACCCCTGTGGGTGGTCGGCCCGGCCTTTTTGGTTCTCCGGGACCTGACGTTCACCGTCCTGGCGGACTGTGGGCTCGGCCACTGTCGGCGGTGGCGGGTATGGTGATCGCTGTCGTCCCCGGAGGGCCTCTCGCAGGGGCTGTAACGCGGTGGCCTGCTCGGACGATGAACGGTGTGAGGTCCGCACTCCGGTGCGGCCCTTGACGAACCGCACCGGGCGCGCGATTCTCGATCCGCGCCCCGCGTGATGGGTCCAAGCGGTCGGAGCGGTTCCGGATGCATATTCCGTGGCTCCGCCGGGAACTGACTCATCGTGAGGTGCGGTGGCCCGGGGCGTCCGGGCCATTGGTGAGTGGTAGGAGAGGGGTCTCCGATTCGGTCTCCGAATCAGAGCTTGTCAGCAGTGTGCCTTTTGGCTACACTGTCCCTTTGCGCTGCCTGTTAGCTGCTCCGTGACTCGTCGCCCGGAGTGGCCCCTGTCCTGACCTGGGGTTTTCCGCCTCGGCAAGGCCCGGCCGGTACGCGCGTAGTGAGCTCCGAGCCCTCGGAAGGACCCCCCTCTTGGCCGCGCCGCGCAACGCCTCGAACAATTCCGCCGCATCCACCGCCCCGCTCCGCGTCTCGTTCGCGAAGATCAAGGAGCCCCTCGAGGTCCCCAACCTCCTGGCCCTGCAGACCGAGAGCTTTGACTGGCTGCTCGGCAATGCGGCCTGGAGGTCACGGGTCGAGGAGGCGTTGGAGAACGGTCAGGACGTCCCCACGAAGTCCGGTCTGGAGGAGATCTTCGAGGAGATCTCCCCGATCGAGGACTTCAGCGGGTCGATGTCGCTGACCTTCCGCGACCACCGTTTCGAGCCGCCGAAGAACTCCATTGACGAGTGCAAGGACCGCGACTTCACGTTCGCGGCCCCGCTCTTCGTCACCGCCGAGTTCACCAACAACGAGACCGGTGAGATCAAGTCTCAGACGGTCTTCATGGGCGATTTCCCGCTCATGACCCACAAGGGCACCTTCGTGATCAACGGCACCGAGCGTGTCGTGGTCTCGCAGCTGGTGCGCTCGCCGGGTGTCTACTTCGACTCGAGCCTGGACAAGGTGTCCGACAAGGACATCTTCTCCTGCAAGATCATCCCCTCCCGCGGTGCCTGGCTGGAGATGGAGATCGACAAGCGCGACATGGTCGGTGTCCGCATCGACCGCAAGCGCAAGCAGTCGGTCACCGTGCTGCTCAAGGCGCTCGGCTGGACCAACGAGATGATTCTCGAGGAGTTCGGCGAGTACGAGTCGATGCGCGCCACCCTGGAGAAGGACCACACCCAGGGCCAGGACGACGCGCTCCTGGACATCTACCGCAAGCTGCGCCCTGGCGAGCCGCCGACCCGTGAGGCCGCCCAGACGCTGCTGGAGAACCTGTACTTCAACCCGAAGCGGTACGACCTCGCGAAGGTCGGCCGGTACAAGGTGAACCGCAAGCTGGGCAACGCGGAGTCCCTGGACTCCGGCGTCCTCACCGAGCCCGACATCATCGGTGCGATCAAGTACCTGGTGAAGCTGCACGCCGGCGAGGTCGACTGGCGTGACGACGAGGGCCGCGACATCGTGGTCGAGGTCGACGACATCGACCACTTCGGCAACCGTCGCCTCCGCAACGTCGGCGAGCTGATCCAGAACCAGGTCCGTACGGGTCTCGCCCGTATGGAGCGCGTCGTGCGCGAGCGCATGACCACCCAGGACGTCGAGGCGATCACGCCGCAGACCCTGATCAACATCCGGCCGGTCGTCGCCTCCATCAAGGAGTTCTTCGGCACCAGCCAGCTGTCGCAGTTCATGGACCAGACGAACCCGCTGTCGGGCCTGACCCACAAGCGTCGTCTGTCCGCACTCGGCCCCGGTGGTCTGTCCCGTGAGCGGGCCGGCTTCGAGGTCCGTGACGTGCACCCCTCGCACTACGGCCGCATGTGTCCGATCGAGACCCCCGAAGGCCCGAACATCGGTCTGATCGGCTCGCTCGCGTCCTACGGCCGGGTCAACGCCTTCGGCTTCATCGAGACCCCGTACCGCAAGGTCATCGAGGGTGTCGTCACCGAGGCCGTGGACTACCTGACCGCCGACGAGGAGGACCGCTTCGTCATCGCGCAGGCCAACGCCCCGCTGACGGACGAGCTGACCTTCGCCGAGCCGCGTGTCCTGGTCCGCCGCCGCGGTGGCGAGATCGACTACATCCCGGGCACCGAGATCGACTACATGGACGTCTCGCCGCGCCAGATGGTGTCGGTCGCGACCGCCATGATCCCGTTCCTCGAGCACGACGACGCGAACCGCGCGCTCATGGGCTCCAACATGATGCGTCAGGCGGTGCCGCTGCTGAAGAGCGAGGCACCCGTGGTCGGCACCGGCATGGAGTACCGCTGCGCGGTCGACGCCGCCGACGTGATCGTGGCCGAGAAGGCCGGTGTCGTCCAGGAGGTCTCGGCCGACTACGTCACCGTGGCCAACGACGACGGCACGTACAACACGTACCGCGCCGCCAAGTTCACCCGCTCCAACCAGGGCACCTCCTTCAACCAGAAGGTGCTCGTCGACGAGGGCGCCCGCGTCGAGGTCAACCAGGTGCTGGCCGACGGCCCCTGCACCGACCAGGGTGAGATGGCGCTCGGCAAGAACCTGCTCGTGGCGTTCATGTCCTGGGAGGGTCACAACTACGAGGACGCGATCATCCTGTCGCAGCGCCTCGTCCAGGACGACGTCCTCTCCTCGATCCACATCGAGGAGCACGAGGTCGACGCCCGTGACACCAAGCTGGGCCCCGAGGAGATCACCCGGGACATCCCGAACGTCTCCGAGGAGGTCCTCGCCGACCTCGACGAGCGCGGCATCATCCGGATCGGTGCGGACGTCGTCACCGGCGACATCCTGGTCGGCAAGGTCACCCCGAAGGGTGAGACCGAGCTGACCCCGGAGGAGCGCCTGCTCCGCGCGATCTTCGGTGAGAAGGCCCGTGAGGTCCGCGACACCTCGCTGAAGGTGCCGCACGGTGAGTCCGGCAAGGTCATCGGCGTCCGCGTCTTCGACCGCGAGGAGGGGGACGAGCTTCCCCCGGGCGTGAACCAGCTGGTCCGCGTCTACGTCGCCCAGAAGCGCAAGATCACCCACGGTGACAAGCTCGCCGGCCGTCACGGCAACAAGGGCGTCATCTCGAAGATCCTGCCGGTCGAGGACATGCCGTTCCTGGAGGACGGCACCCCGGTCGACATCATCCTCAACCCGCTGGGTGTCCCGTCCCGAATGAACCCGGGGCAGGTCCTGGAGATCCACCTGGGCTGGCTCGCCAAGCAGGGCTGGGACGTCTCCGGCCTCGCGGAGGAGTGGGCCCAGCGTCTCCAGGCGATCGGCGCCGACACGGTCGAGGGTGGCACCAACCTCGCCACCCCGGTCTTCGACGGCGCCCGCGAGGACGAGATCACCGGCCTGCTGGACCACACCACCCTCACCCGTGACGGTGAGCGCCTGGTGAACTCCACCGGTAAGGCCCGGCTCTTCGACGGCCGCTCCGGCGAGCCGTTCCCGATGCCGGTGTCCGTCGGCTACATGTACATCCTGAAGCTGCACCACCTGGTCGACGACAAGCTGCACGCCCGTTCGACCGGTCCGTACTCGATGATCACCCAGCAGCCGCTCGGTGGTAAGGCGCAGTTCGGTGGTCAGCGATTCGGTGAGATGGAGGTGTGGGCCCTCGAGGCGTACGGCGCGGCCTACGCGCTGCAGGAGCTGCTCACCATCAAGTCCGACGACGTCCTGGGCCGCGTGAAGGTCTACGAGGCGATCGTCAAGGGCGAGAACATCCCCGAGCCCGGCATTCCCGAGTCCTTCAAGGTCCTCATCAAGGAAATGCAGTCGCTCTGCCTCAACGTGGAGGTGCTGTCCTCGGACGGCTCGTCCATCGAGATGCGCGACTCCGACGAGGACGTGTTCCGCGCCGCCGAGGAGCTCGGCATTGACCTGTCCCGGCGCGAGCCGAGCAGCGTCGAAGAGGTCTGATTGAGGCCGGGCCGGCTGATACCCCATCAGCCGGCCCGCCCCCAGGCCCCCCTCAGACCAACAGACAGAACCTCGATTCACGAAAGAGGGCTTGACGACCAGTGCTTGACGTCAACTTCTTCGACGAGCTCCGCATCGGCCTGGCCACCGCCGACGACATCCGCCAGTGGTCCCACGGCGAGGTCAAGAAGCCGGAGACCATCAACTACCGCACCCTGAAGCCGGAAAAGGACGGGCTCTTCTGCGAGAAGATCTTCGGCCCCACCCGGGACTGGGAGTGCTACTGCGGCAAGTACAAGCGCGTCCGCTTCAAGGGCATCATCTGTGAGCGCTGCGGCGTCGAGGTGACCCGCGCCAAGGTGCGCCGCGAGCGGATGGGCCACATCGAGCTGGCCGCTCCGGTCACCCACATCTGGTACTTCAAGGGTGTCCCGTCCCGCCTGGGCTACCTGCTCGACCTGGCGCCGAAGGACCTCGAGAAGGTCATCTACTTCGCCGCCTACATGATCACCTGGGTGGACGACGAGCGCCGTCAGCGCGACCTCCCCTCGCTGGAGGCGCACGTCTCCGTCGAGCGTCAGCAGATCGAGAACCGTCGGGACTCCGACCTGGAGAACCGGGCCAAGAAGGCCGAGACGGACCTCGCCGAGCTCGAGGCCGAGGGTGCCAAGGCCGACGTGCGCCGCAAGGTGCGCGAGGGTGCCGAGCGTGAGATGAAGCAGCTGCGCGACCGCGCGCAGCGCGAGATCGACCGCCTCGACGAGGTCTGGGCCCGCTTCAAGAACCTCAAGGTCCAGGACCTCGAGGGCGACGAGCTGCTCTACCGCGAGCTGCGCGACCGCTTCGGCACCTACTTCTCCGGCTCGATGGGCGCGGCGGCCCTCAAGGACCGCCTCGAGACCTTCGACCTGGCCGAGGAGTCCGAGCGCCTGCGCGAGATCATCCGGACCGGCAAGGGCCAGAAGAAGACCCGTGCGCTCAAGCGCCTCAAGGTCGTCTCCGCCTTCCTGCAGACCACCAACAAGCCCAACGGCATGGTGCTGGACTGCGTCCCGGTGATCCCGCCGGACCTGCGTCCGATGGTCCAGCTCGACGGTGGCCGCTTCGCCACCTCGGACCTGAACGACCTGTACCGCCGCGTCATCAACCGCAACAACCGCCTGAAGCGGCTTCTCGACCTCGGCGCGCCCGAGATCATCGTGAACAACGAGAAGCGCATGCTCCAGGAGGCGGTCGACGCCCTCTTCGACAACGGCCGTCGTGGCCGGCCGGTCACCGGCCCGGGCAACCGTCCGCTGAAGTCCCTGAGCGACATGCTCAAGGGCAAGCAGGGTCGTTTCCGCCAGAACCTGCTCGGCAAGCGAGTCGACTACTCGGCCCGTTCGGTCATCGTCGTCGGCCCGCAGCTCAAGCTGCACCAGTGCGGTCTGCCGAAGGCCATGGCGCTGGAGCTCTTCAAGCCGTTCGTGATGAAGCGCCTGGTGGACCTGAACCACGCGCAGAACATCAAGTCGGCCAAGCGCATGGTCGAGCGCGCCCGTCCGGTCGTGTGGGACGTCCTCGAAGAGGTCATCGCCGAGCACCCGGTCCTGCTGAACCGTGCGCCCACCCTGCACCGCCTCGGCATCCAGGCCTTCGAGCCCCAGCTGGTCGAGGGCAAGGCCATCCAGATCCACCCGCTCGTCTGCACCGCGTTCAACGCGGACTTCGACGGTGACCAGATGGCCGTCCACCTGCCGCTCTCCGCGGAGGCGCAGGCCGAGGCCCGCATCCTGATGCTGTCCTCGAACAACATCCTGAAGCCGGCCGACGGTCGCCCCGTCACCATGCCGACCCAGGACATGGTGCTCGGTCTGTTCTTCCTGACCTCGGACCGGGACGAGGTGAAGGGCGGTGGCCGTTCCTTCTCCTCCACCGCAGAGGCCGTGATGGCGTTCGACGCCAAGGAGCTCGACGTCCAGGCCGTCGTCGACATCCGTCTGCCGGTCGGCACCGTCCCGCCCCGTGGCTGGACCCCGCCGGTCGACGAGGACGGTCAGTCGAGCTGGTTCGAGGGCGAGTCGTTCCGGCTCAGCACCACCCTCGGCCGCGCGCTCTTCAACGAGCTGCTGCCCGAGGACTACCCGTTCGTCGACTACGAGGTGGGCAAGAAGCAGCTCTCCGCGATCGTCAACGACCTGGCGGAGCGCTACCCCAAGGTCGTCGTCGCGGCGACCCTGGACAACCTCAAGGCGTCCGGTTTCCACTGGGCCACCCGCTCGGGCGTCACGGTGTCGATCTCCGACGTCGTGGTCCCGCCGAGCAAGCCGCAGATCCTCGAGGGCTACGAGGCCCAGGCCGAGAAGGTGCAGCGTCAGTACGAGCGCGGCCTGATCACCAACGAGGAGCGCAAGAGCGAGCTCATCGGCATCTGGACCCGGGCGACCAACGAGGTCGCCGAGGCGATGAACGCGAACTTCCCGAAGACCAACCCCATCTTCATGATGGTGGACTCGGGTGCTCGCGGAAACATGATGCAGATGCGTCAGATCGCCGGTATGCGTGGTCTGGTGTCGAACGCGAAGAACGAGACCATCCCGCGTCCCATCAAGGCCTCGTTCCGTGAGGGCCTGTCCGTGCTGGAGTACTTCATCTCCACCCACGGTGCCCGTAAGGGTCTGGCCGACACCGCGCTGCGTACCGCCGACTCGGGTTACCTGACCCGTCGTCTGGTGGACGTCTCGCAGGACGTGATCATCCGCGAGGAGGACTGCGGCACCGAGCGCGGCCTCAAGCTGGCGATCGGCGTCCGCGGCGAGGACGGTTCGCTGCGCAAGACGGACGACGTCGAGACCAGCGTCTACGCCCGCATGCTGGCCGAGGACATCACGGTGGACGGCAAGCTCCTTGCCACCGCCAACACCGACCTCGGTGACGTCCTGATCGACGAGCTGATCCGTCACGGCATCAGCGAGGTCAAGACCCGCTCGATCCTCACCTGTGAGTCTGCGGTCGGCACCTGTGCCTTCTGCTACGGCCGTTCGCTGGCCACCGGCAAGCTGGTCGACATCGGTGAGGCGGTCGGCATCATCGCCGCCCAGTCGATCGGTGAGCCCGGTACCCAGCTGACGATGCGTACCTTCCACACCGGTGGTGTGGCGGGTGACGACATCACCCAGGGTCTGCCCCGTGTGGTCGAGCTCTTCGAGGCCCGTACCCCCAAGGGTGTGGCCCCGGTCGCGGAGGCCCAGGGCCGGGTCCGGATCGAGGACACCGAGAAGACCCGCAAGCTGGTCGTCACCCCCGACGACGGCAGCGACGAGATCGCCTACCCGATCTCCAAGCGCATCAAGCTGCTGGTCTCCGAGGGCGAGGCGGTCGAGGTCGGCCAGAAGCTGACCGCCGGCACGATGAACCCGCACGACGTCCTGCGCATCATGGGCCAGCGTGCCGTCCAGATCCACCTGGTGGCCGAGGTCCAGAAGGTCTACAACTCGCAGGGCGTGTCGATCCACGACAAGCACATCGAGATCATCATCCGGCAGATGCTCCGCCGCGTGACGATCATCGAGTCGGGCGATGCCGAGCTGCTCCCGGGCGAGCTCGTCGAGCGCGGCCGCTTCGAGACCGAGAACCGTCGCGTGGTCTCCGAGGGCGGTCACCCCGCCTCCGGCCGTCCGCAGCTGATGGGTATCACCAAGGCCTCGCTGGCCACCGAGTCCTGGCTGTCGGCGGCCTCCTTCCAGGAGACCACCCGGGTGCTCACCGACGCGGCGATCCACGCCAAGTCGGACCCGCTGCTGGGCCTCAAGGAGAACGTCATCCTCGGTAAGCTCATCCCGGCCGGTACGGGTCTCCCCCGCTACCGCAACATCCGGGTCGAGCCGACCGAGGAGGCCAAGGCCGCGATGTACTCGGCCGTCGGCTACGACGACTACGACCTGTCGCCCTTCGGCGCCGGCTCCGGCCAGGCCGTCCCGCTGGACGACTACGACTACGGCCCGTACACCGGCTGAGTCCAGGTCATCTGATCCGCCGTCAGGGCGGTCACCCCACACGGGGTGGCCGCCCTGCGGCGTTTCCTCCCCCTGGCGGGGGAGGGGGCACAACCGCTCCGGGGAGGGATGTCCCGTGCGGGGGGAGGCGGGATGATCTTCTTGTCGGGTTGTCGGGTTGTCGATGGCGGGGAGGTCCGGTCGTGAAGCGTGTGCTGGTGGGGGCCGTGATGGCGGCGGTGGTGCTGGGCGGGGTGAGCGGGTGCTCGCTGGGGGAGGAGCGCCGCGAGGTGGAGTACGCGGTGGACGGGCCGGTGCGGGTGCTGGTGGTGGACTCGGGGACCGGGGACGTGGTGGTGCGGGGCGAGGAGGGGGCCCGGGGCGTCTCGGTGACGGAGGGTCAGGAGTGGAGCGACGAGGCGCCGCAGGCGCGGCACGAGCTGGTGGACGGGACGCTGACGCTGTCGTACCGCTGCCCGGACGGGGACTGCTCGGTGGGGTACGTGGTGCACGCGCCGGCCGGGACGCAGGTGCGGGTGAGGACGGGGACGGGGAGCGTCCGGCTGTCGGGGCTGACCGGTGACGTGACGGCGCAGGCCGGGACGGGCGGGGTGACGGCGGAGCGGCTCGGGGCGCGGACGGTGGAGCTGACGGCCGGGACGGGGGACGTGAAGGCCGGCTTCACGGTGGCGCCGGAGAACGTGCGGGCCACGGCGGGCACCGGCGACGTGCGGCTGGAGCTGCCGCCGGGGGCGGAGTACGCGGTGGACGCCAGGACAGGCACGGGGGCGGCGAAGGTGGACGTGCCGGTGCGCAGCCAGTCGGAGCGGAAGGTCACGGCGCGGGCGGCGACGGGTGACGTGACGGTCGTCGGTGGTTGAGCCGGGCGCGGTGCGGGATGATCGGCCGCACGGGGGTGGGGCCGGGGTGGAGTGGTGGCAGGCGCGCGCGGAGCGGGCCGGGGCGTGGTGGCGGGCCCGGTGGGCCGGGGTGGATCCGTACGTGCTGGACGGCGCTCTCGCGGTGGCCTCGGCGGCGATCGCGGTCTGGACGGTCTGGCACGACGAACCGGACTGGCAGTGGTGGGTGTACGCGCTGGCGGTGGCCACCGCGCTGCCGCTGCCGTGGCGGCGGAAGGCTCCGTTCACGGTCTTCTGCCTGACCAGCCTGGTCTCGATCGCGGTCACCGTGGCGGCGCACTCGGCCATGCCGCAGGTGCCGCTGGCGGCCGTGGTGACGGTCTACACCGTCGCGGACCGGGGCCGGGACTGGCAGCGCTGGCTGATGCTGACCGGCCTGGTCTGGGGGAACGTGGCGGGCACCCGTTCGCTGAACGGTGCGCTGTTCAGCCTGCTGACCTCGGTCGGGGCGTTCGTGTTCGGTTCGCTGGCACGGGAGTTGCGCCGCAAGGCGGCGGACGCTGCGGACCGGGCCGGTGAGCTGGCCCGCCGGGCCGAGGCGGACGCGGCCCGCGCGGTGGCCGAGGAGCGGGCCCGGATCGCCCGGGAGATGCACGACATCCTGGCGCACGCGGTCTCGCTGATGGTGATCCAGGCCGAGGCGGGCCCGCTGGTGGTGCGCAGCGACCCGGACCGGGCGGTCCGCACCTTCGACACCATCGCCGACTCGGGCCGGGACGCGATGGTCCAGCTCCGGCGCGTGCTCGGGGTGTTGAGGGAACAGGGAGCCGGGCCCGAGCTGGCCCCGCAGCCGACCCTGGCGGAGCTGCCGGCGGTGGTGGAGCGGGTCCGCGAGTCGGGCCTGCGGGTGGCGCTGGACTGCACGGAGGTCGGCCCGCCGGAGGTGCAGGCGGCGGCGTACCGGATCGTGCAGGAGGCGCTCACCAACACCGTGAAGCACGCCGGGGCGACCGCCGCCGAGGTGAGCGTGGTGCGGACCGGCCGCGAACTGCTGGTGCGGGTGACGGACGACGGGCGGGGGATCGGCGCCCCGCGGGCGGGGGAGTGGTCGGGCGGCCGCGGGCTGGTCGGCATCCGGGAACGGGCGGCCGCCGTCGGCGGCCGGGCGGAGGCGGGGCCCGGCCCCGGGGGGCGCGGCTTCGTGGTCAGTGCCCGCCTGCCGTTGGCGAGTTGAGAAGTCGAGAAGTTGAGAAGTTGAGAAGTCGAGAAGGGGAGCAGTGTGACGATCCGGGTGGTGGTGGCCGATGACCAGGAGCTGGTGCGGGCCGGGTTCGGGATGATCCTGGACGCGCAGCCGGACATCGAGGTGGTGGCCGAGGCGGCCAACGGCGCGGAGGCGATCGAGCGGGTGCGCGAACTCGCCCCGGACGTCCTGCTGCTGGACGTCCGGATGCCGGTGATGGACGGGCTGGAGGCGGCCCGCCGGGTCTGCGCGGAGTACCCGGCCACCAAGGTGATCATGCTGACCACCTTCGACGTGGACGACTACGTCTACGACGCGCTGTACGCCGGGGCCAGCGGCTTCCTGCTCAAGGACGTCCGCCGGGACGACCTGGCCCACGGGGTGCGGATGGTGGCCACCGGCGAGGCACTGCTGGCCCCCTCGGTGACGCGCCGGCTGATCGGCGAGTTCACCGCCCGCCGGCGCTCCGGCCCGGGGCCGCAGCGTCCGCCGTCCCGGCTGCTGGAGCAGCTGACGGCCCGTGAGACGGAGACGCTGCGGCTGCTCGCGCGCGGGCTCTCCAACGCGGAGATCGCCGAGGCCTTGGTGGTGAGCGAGCACACAGTTAAGACGCACGTCTCCAACGTGCTGGCCAAGCTCCAGCTCCGGGACCGGGTGCACGCGGTGGTCTTCGCGTACGAGTCCGGCGCGGTGGTGGCCGGCGAGGAGTGAGGCGGTCGGCTCCCTCGTACGGGGGAGGCGGATGGTTCACCGGCGCGGGCGATCCCCGGACGGGGGCCGGGCGGCAGGCTGGTGGTCATCGGGAAAGCCTTCACTGCCAAAGGAGTTCGGAAATGACCTGGGACCGTCCCACGCTGGTGGCGCCGCTGCTGTTCGGCCTCTACGGAGCGGTCCGGCTGCTGCCGGAGTCGCGGGAGCCGGGGCCGAGCTGGCTGATCGGCCACGCGTTGCTGCTGGCCGGACTGGTGCTGTTCACCCCGGTGCTGGCCGAACTCGCCCGCCGGGGGAGGGCCTTCGGGCGGGTGCTGGGGCCGGTGGCGTACCTGGGGCTGGCCGCCTCCGTCGGACAGGTGCTGGTGGACCTCTGGGTGGGCCTGGTCGCGGAGGACAAGGCCGCGATGCGAGAGCTGTTCCAGCGGGTGCAGGACGTGCCCGGGGTGCTGCCGGTCTTCTACCAGGTGGGGCCGCTGCTGTTCCACCTGGGCCTGGTCGCGCTGCTCGGCGCCGCGGCCCGCCGCACCACCTGGTGGAGCCCGCTGGTCGCGGCCGCCGGGGTGGCGCTCTCGGCCGTCAGCCTGGACCTGCTGCCGGTGGCCGCGCTGCTGTGGGTGCTGGCGCTGAGCCCGCTGGAGCGGCGGCCGTCGGTGGCCGGTGCGGTGGCCTGAGCGCGCTTCGGCGCGGCGCGGCGGGATCAGGCGGGGGCCTTGACCTTGCTGATCTGTGCGGCGAACTCGGCTGCGGTGGTAAGGAGTTCGGGCATCGGCTGGTCGGCGCGCAGAGCCGGGGCGCGCTCCACCACGGTGGCACCCGTACCGGCCTCCAGCACGGGGGCGTAGCCCGCCGACCGCAGGGCCGCCAGGGTGGCCTCGGGCGGGGCGGTGCCGATCAGCACCGTCGGCGCGACCCGGCGCAGACCGAGCTTGGCCAGCGGACGGCTGTGGGCGAGCTCCAGGACGAGTGCCTCGTCGTCGGAGCGCAGGCAGCTGCCGGCGGCGGCCACCCGGATCCGGCCGTGGGTGCGGGCGGTGTCCCGGACCAGGTACTCCAGCGGCTGCGGGAGCGGGGCCGCGCCGGTGCTGAACTCCTGGAGGCGGTCGAGCAGCTCGGCGGCGTCCTGCCCGGCATCCAGCGCCCGGCGGACCGAGCGGGGGCCGAACCGCCAGACGGTGGCGTGGCCCTCGGACTCCCGGTCGGCGGTGCCCGTCAGCAGCTCCGCGAGTTCGGGGGCGGCCGGTCCGGTCACGACGGCGGTGAGGTCGGCCTGGAAGCGGGCGGTCCGGGCCGGCTCCGGCACGAGGGCGGCCAGTGCGGACCGGAGGCGGGCCACGGCCGCGGCGAGCGCGGGGTGGCGGTCGAGCGCGGGCCCGGCGCCGGGGACGGCGGGGAAGTGGCGGTCCGCCCCGGCCCGGAACAGGTCGAGCACGGCGTGTCCCACGGGGGTGAGCACGCCGTGCCCGACCACCCCGAACAGCTCGGCCTCGGCGAGCGTGGCCCGGGCGGAGTCCGTCGTGGCGGTGGAGAGTTCGACCTCCAGCGGGGCGAACCAGGCGGCCGCCTCCACGAGATCGGCGATACCGGGGG